>JANLFY010000001.1 GCA_024653485.1 Bacillota bacterium
GCTTTAATGGGCGAACAGCCCATTAAAGCGGTACGTGAGCTGGGTTCAGAACGTCGTGAGACAGTTCGGTCCCTATCTGTCGCGGGCGCAGGAGATTTGAGGGGTTCTATCCCTAGTACGAGAGGACCGGGATGGATGCACCGAGGGTGTACCAGTTGTTCCGCCAGGGGCATAGCTGGGAAGCCAAGTGCAGCAGGGATAAGCGCTGAAAGCATCTAAGCGCCAAGCCCGCCCCAAGATGAGATCTCCCACGGCGTAAAGCCGGTAAGACCCCAGAGAGATGATCTGGTTGATAGGCCGGTGGTGTAAGGGCAGTAATGCCTTGAGCTTACCGGTACTAATCGGTCGAGGGCTTGACCTAAGATGAGCCCACCTAAACTGTGCAGCTTTCAAGGTGCACCAACAAGTTCATAAGCTCTTCCGGTGGCTATGGCGGAGGGGAAACACCTGTTCCCATTCCGAACACAGAAGTTAAGCCCTCCAGCGCCGATGGTACTGCACTGGAAACGGTGCGGGAGAGTAGGTCGCTGCCGGAAGGCTTTTTTATTTCCATCCCCGTATTGCCGTCCCGTCTCGCAAGTGATATACTCAAAGAGCCTAAAACCGAGGGTTGCCTGGACCAGCAAACCTGCTCCTGATTTGGAGTTCTTGCCTCCACACGTAGCCCAGAGGATACGGCAAATAGGCCCCCTTGAGGGCTACATCAATGAGGAGGTTTTCTATGTACCAGGACAAGACCCTCGTGTGCAGGGACTGCGGTCGGGAGTTCACTTTCACCGCGAGCGAACAGGAGTTCTTTGCGTCCAAAGGGTTCGAGAACGAGCCCGGCCGCTGCCCGGAGTGCCGGGCGGCGCGGAAGCAGGCCAGCCGAGGCGGTCGTTTCGGTGAGCGTCAGGCGGTTAGGGAGATGTACCCGGCTGTCTGCTCAAACTGCGGGGCAGAGACCACCGTCCCGTTCAAGCCGCACAACGACAAGCCTGTATACTGTTCCGAGTGCTTCCAGTCGATAAGGGCAAGGCGGTAGGGGCCGGCTCACCACCAAGCGGTGGCGACTGACTTCGGCGCGATCGCCGAACCTTCGAGGAGTGAACCAGGGATCCGGATCACACGATCCGGATCCTTCTCGTTCCTAGTCGGCGTACGTTCCTCATCGACGTGGAGTACGTTTCTCATCGACGTGAAGCATCGACGCCCTATGTCGACCGAGAGCGCGCCCCTCTCGTGCTCGTCGCCGGCGCGGCTCGTCCGCTCGGGCCCGTCCGCCCGTCGCGATGAAGCTGCCCTTTAACGGTGGTCTGTGGTAGAATGAACGAGAGGAGCCCGGGAGCTGGCTGGAATAAGGCCAAAGCAGTGGGAGGGCGCTGATTGTGAACGTCGTCACAACTATCAAGGGCAAGTGCAGAGGATGTTACGCATGCGTGCGCAATTGCCCCGTCAAAGCCATCAAGGTCGAAGACGGGCAGGCAGCTGTCATAGAAGATCTCTGTATCGCGTGCGGTTACTGCGTGCGCGTTTGCGCCCAGCGCGCCAAGCACATCAAAGAGGATCTGCCCGCGGTGCGGGAAGCGCTTCGGTCAGGGACAGCGTACGCCATGTTGGCACCGTCTTTCGTCGTGGAGTTCGCGGGGGAGCTCCGCCCGGGTCAGGTGGTGGAGGCGTTGCGCCGGATGGGGTTTGCCGGCGTGCATGAGGTAGCGTGGGGGGCCGAACGTGTCACGCAGGAATACGTCAGACTGGTCCAGGAAGAAGGGCGGCGCGGCGTTATCTCCACACCTTGCCCGGCCGTGGTCAACCTGGTTGAGGCGAGGTTCCCCGAGCTCCTACACAAGCTTGCACCCGTAGTCTCGCCAATGGTGGCGGCTGGGAGGATGATAAAGCGCCTTCATCCTGGAGCCCGCACGGTATTCATAGGACCGTGCGTCGCCAAGAAGAGCGAGATCGTGGACGCGGAGGTCGCGGACGCCGTCGACGCAGTGCTGACTTTCGCCGAGGCTAGGTCGCTCCTGAACGATTTGCCAGTGCGGCCGGACACATTGCCGGATACGGCCTTCGACCGGCCGGGCGCATATCTTGGCAGGCTGTATCCGGTATCCGGAGGGCTCCTTCGAAGCGCGGCCTTCCGTGCGGATATCCTCGAGAACGATATCATCACCGTGGAGGGCAAGGACAACTGCATCGAGTTCCTGGAGGCGTTGAAACGAGGGCGAGAATGCCCGGAGTTTGTGGACATGCTCTTCTGTGAGGGGTGCATCAACGGGCCGATGATCTCGAGCCCGCTTCTCGGGTACGGTCGTAGGCGCGTGGCAGTGGACTTCGCGAGGAACGCTGATTCGGCGCCGGCCGGGAGGGCCGCCATGGCGCGCGATGGTTCCGGGGATGCCGAACCCGAGGCGCTTTCCTGGTCGTTCCCAGATATTGTGGCGAGACGCTCTTTCCGACCGAGGAACGTCCCGATGCCCGTGCCAACCGAGGCGGACATCCGGCGCATACTGAAGGAGCTCGACAAGACCAGACAGGAGGACGAGCTCAACTGCGGAGCGTGCGGCTACGACACTTGCCGCGAGAAGGCGGTGGCCGTCTTCCAAGGCCTCGCGGAGAACAAGATGTGTCTGCCGTACCTCATTAAACAACTCGAGGTTCACAACAGGCAGCTTGCGGACTTGAAAGCGTACCATGAGGACATCATCCAGAGCATCACCGAGGGTATCGTGGTCGTAGACCGCAACATGATCGTGACGAGCTTCAACGATGCGGGCGGCCGAGTGAGCCGCCAGGCTCCCGCAGGCGCCATCGGACGAAAGATATTCGACGTTCTTCCTGTGCTGGACACTCCGGCGTGCAGGCGGGCGTTCGAGCACGCAATCAGGCGGGGAGTTCCGACGCAGATCGGGGAGATCACTTACCTTCTCGGCAAGGAGACCGGGGATGGCAAGGTCACAAGTGCCGGCGCGGGCGGCGCGGATCCCAAGGAGAAGGTCGTCGTCACCCTGAAGGTGAGCCCCCTCCGGAACTCGAGCGGCGACGTGTACGGCGCGGTGCTCCTCAGCGACGACATCACCGAGAGACGGAGGCTGGAAACCCAGCTCATTCAGTCCGACAGGCTGGCCGCTCTTGGCCAGCTCGCGGCGGGCGTGGCCCATGAGGTCAATACTCCGCTCACGCTCATATCGGGATACACTGAGATCCTGGCGAGGCTCACCGCGCCCGACAGCCCGGCCGCATCCTACCTCAAGACCATCGCGGATGAATCCGAGAGGATCGCTGAGATAGTCCGGAGCCTTCTCAGCTTCGCACGTCCCGCGTCGACGCCGTCGGGCAAGTGCAAGGTCAACGAGGCAGTCGAGAGGACGCTCAGGATCTTCGGAGGACAGTTGGCTCACAAGGGCGTAGAGGTCAAGCTGGAGCTGGACGGCAACGATCCTGAGGCCGCCATTGACGCGGGCGAGCTGCAGCAGGTGCTCCTCAACATGGTGCTGAACGCCATTCAAGCGATGCCCGATGGAGGACTTCTGGCCATATCCACGCGGACACGCGAACAAGCCGGCGACGACGGCTCTGAGGAAGACGGCCACGCCGCTCTCGGCGGGACGCGGAACGGCCGCGCGATCGTGGTTGGAGGCGGCCGGCGCGTTGATGGAGTGGGGCATACCACACGGCCCGCGCGGGAGCGCGTCGTGGAGATCGTGATAGCCGATACGGGCTGCGGAATTCCAGAGGAGAACCTCGGCAGGATATTCGATCCCTTCTTCACCACCAAGGAGGTGGGGAAGGGCACCGGATTGGGGCTTTCCGTGAGTTTCGGTATTGTCGAGAAGCATGCGGGATCCATCAAGGTAGAAAGCGAGGTCGGCAAGGGCACGACGTTCACGATCGTTCTGCCGTCCCGCGAGAGGGGGGCGTGATGCGCTTTGGCAGCGGGTACCGTGCTGGTGGTTGATGACGAGGCTAAGATGTGCGAATTCCTGCAACTCGTCCTCGCCCAGGACGGGCACCAGGTGGTGTGCGCTTCAGGCGGAGAGCAAGCTCTGGAGGAGATCAGGTCTGGGGATGAGATCGACGTCATCTTGACAGACCTCATGATGCCAGGCACCGGCGGCATGGAAGTCCTGGAAGAGGCCAGGAGGTCTCTTCCCGATACGCCAGTCATCGTCATCACCGGCTATTCCACCGTCCAGAACGCCGTTGAAGCGATGAAGGCGGGCGCCTTTGACTATCTGCCGAAGCCATTCAAAGTGGACGAGGTCAGGCTCGTGGTGAAGAAGGCGTTGGAGCGGCGCGAGATCGCCCTCGAGAATCGCAGGCTCCGAAGAGAGCTTCAGACGATCAGGGAGAGGTCCGGAGACATCATAGGCGCCAGCGCGAAGATGCAGTCCGTTTTCAAATTGGTTGAGAAGGTGGCCAGGACGGACGCGACCATCCTCATCCGGGGCGAAAGCGGGACCGGCAAGGATCTCATAGCCCGCGAGATACACCGCCAAAGCCTCAGGGCCACGAAGCCGTTTGTCAGCATAAACTGCGCGGCTCTTCCCGAAGCCCTCCTCGAGAGCGAGCTCTTCGGCCACGCTCGCGGAGCGTTCACCGGTGCCGTTTCCACGAAGCGCGGGCTCTTCGAGGAGGCAGAGGGAGGCACGGTGTTCCTCGACGAGATAGGCGACGTGAGCCTCGGGCTCCAGGCCAAGCTCCTTAGATTCCTCCAAAGCAAGGAATTCATCAGAGTGGGGGAGACTTCGGTGAGGCGCGTGGACGTCCGGGTGATAGTCGCGACCAACAAAGACCTCGAAGAAGCCATAGAACAGGGAGAGTTCAGGCGCGACTTGTACTACCGGCTCAATGTGATCACGGTCCACCTTCCTCCCCTGAGGGAGAGGCGTGAGGACATACCGCTTCTGGCAAAGCATTTCGCCAGGAAATACGCGGCGAGTCTCCTCAAGGGGCCGATCACCTTTTCCGCAGAGGCCATGGCGGCTCTTACAGCGTATGACTGGCCGGGCAACGTGCGCGAGCTGGAGAACGCTGTGGAAAGAGCTGTCGTGCTTGCCGAGGGCAACGAACTGACTCTCGGAGACTTCCCCGAGGATATCTCGAAAAGGGCAGCGGACGCACCGGCCGGCGCGAAGTTCGACGAGCTCGTCGCCGCCTACAAACGCGAACTCATAGCTAGAGCCCTCGAAAAGGCAGGAGGAGTCCAAGCCAGGGCGGCGGAGGACCTTGGCGTGAAGAGGACCACCCTTAATGAGATGATGAAGAGACTGGGAATGACGGGCGGAGGATCTCGGCGGAGTCAAGACGCCAAAGCATTGGACATCGAAGCCAAATAATTGACTTATCGGGCCTCCCTCTCGAACGCCGTCGGGCCACGGAGGAGGGGAGAGAACCCGCTCGGAACGCCGCTTTCGGGCGATCCGAGCGGGTTCTTTGTGTTCGTGGCGGCGATTGGCACGCGAATTGCTGTAAGCGATGGACGACAACGGTCTGCTACGAACGATGGTGGCGCAAGGCCGACAGAGGGCGCGACGAGACGCAGCTGGCGGGCACGGGTGTCAGCTGGTTTCGCTCCGCTGCCGTTGTGCGGGCCGGCGCCGAAAAACGACCGCAGATTGTGAAGAGACGCACAAAGGAGGAGTACATCGTGTCGGCCATGGCTCTCAAAGCGGAGGCGATGCGGCGCAATTCGCCTCCCGACGTAGATGAGGACCTCTTGATCGAATACGAGAAGGTCATGCGGGAATACGGGCTCCCGTACCCCGATGGAACGTGGTTCAAGCGAGCGGCGCGCCTCGAGAAGCAGATGCGCGAGGCTCGTATGGAGGCAAGGTTCGACGAGAATTGAGTTGGACGTGGAGGGCGGAGGAAGCTGGGCCGCAGCTTCAGCGTGCCTCAAGCGCGAAGCGCGGGCCGACACGGCGCGACAGGGCTCGACAGCCGGCGACCGGTTGCCAAGTTCCCCGTCGTGCAGCCGCCGACGTCCGTAGCATGATGGCTGGTTCTTGAGAGCTCGTGAGCAGGGTGGGGAGTGAGCGAGAAATGAGTCCGTTTTGTCGTGCCCACGTCCTGGTGTGCGCGGGGGCGGGGTGTGTGTCCTCGGGCTGTCAGGCGGTGTACGAGTCATTGATGAAGAACCTCGAGGCGGAAGGAGTCCTGGGGGAGGTCAAGGTCGTGCAGACCGGGTGCATCGGGTCGTGCGACCTCGGCCCGGTAATCGTGATCTACCCGGAAGGCACGTTCTACCAGCGGGTCCGTCCGGACGACGTGAAGGACATCGTGCGCGAGCACATAGTGAAAGGCAGGCCGGTGGAGCGCCTCCTTCACAGGAATTCCGAAGGGGCCCTGGTACCGACCCTGGGTTCGATAGATTTCTTCAAGAAGCAAGTCAAGATAGTTCTCCGCAATTGCGGGGTGATAGACCCCGAGAACATCAACGAGTACGTGGCCCGCGATGGGTACGAGGCGCTGGCGCGGGTGCTCACCGAAATGGAGCCCAAAGACGTCATAGACATCGTCAAGAGGTCAGGCCTCCGAGGACGCGGTGGCGCGGGGTTCCCGACAGGGCTCAAGTGGGAGTTCGCCGCGCGCGTGAGGGCCGACCAGAAGTATGTCGTTTGCAACGCCGACGAGGGCGATCCGGGAGCGTTCATGGATAGGAGCGTGCTGGAGGGCGACCCACACAGCGTCATCGAAGCCATGGCCATCGCCGGCTACGCCATTGGCGCGAGCCAGGGCTACGTGTACGTCCGTGCCGAATACCCGCTCGCCGTGGCGCGACTGTCGCACGCAATTCGTCAAGCCCGTGAGTTCGGCGTGCTTGGCGAGAACCTCTTCGGATCTGGGTTCAACTTCGATCTAGAGATCAGAGTCGGAGCCGGCGCATTCGTGTGCGGCGAAGAGACGGCCCTCCTCGCTTCGGTTGAGGGCAAGCGCGGCATGCCTAGGCCAAAGCCGCCGTTCCCGGCTAACGAAGGCCTGTGGGGGAAACCGACTGTCATCAATAACGTGGAGACCCTTGCGAACATCCCGCCCATCATTCTCCGAGGCCCCGAGTGGTTCGCAAGCATAGGCACGGAGAAGAGCAAGGGGACGAAGGTCTTCGCGCTTGCCGGCAAGATCAACAACACGGGGCTCGTTGAGGTACCCATGGGCACCACGCTCCGGGAGATCGTGTATGAGATAGGCGGCGGGATACCGGGCGGAAAGGCATTCAAAGCCGCTCAGACCGGCGGTCCTTCCGGCGGATGCATTCCCGCGGCCTTCCTGGATACACCCATGGAGTACGACACCCTGGTCAGATTGGGAGCGATGATGGGGTCCGGCGGACTCATCATCATGGATGAGCAGACCTGCATGGTGGATATCGCCAGGTTCTTCCTGCAGTTTACCCAGGACGAGTCGTGCGGGAAGTGCGTTCCGTGCCGGGAAGGCACGAAAGTGATGCTGGATATCTTGACCCGCATCACAGAAGGCAAGGGTCAGCCCGGGGACATCGAGACCCTGGAAGCCCTCGGCAACACGATAAAGAACACCGCGCTCTGCGGACTCGGCCAGACAGCTCCGAATCCCGTGCTCAGCACCATCAAGTACTTCAGGGACGAGTACGAAGCCCACATTCATGACAAGAGGTGCCCGGCGGGCGTCTGTGCGGCGCTCACACGCTACCGCATTGATCCTGACAAGTGCAGAGGATGCGGGCTCTGCGCCAAAGCATGCCCGGTGGGCGCTATCTCGCTCGCGGCGACGGAGACCGAAGAGGCCGTGGCAAAAGCGGCGGGTGGAGCAGAGGCCGCATGTCGCGCTCGCGGGCGGAGAGTATACGCCATTGACGCAGACACGTGCCAGGGATGCGGGGCGTGCGCAAGCGCGTGCCGCTTCCAGGCGGTGGTGAAGAGGTGAATTCGATGAAGACCGCTTTGTCGCAAAGCCAAACGCACGCCGAATCCGCTCCCGCCCCGGCTCCCGAGCCGCGGAAGGTCGTCAGGCTGACCATAGACGGCCAAGAGGTCGAGGCATACGAAGGTGAGACGGTACTTGAGGCGGCACGGCGCGCGGGCAGGGACATACCGACTCTGTGCTACCACCCGGCGGTCGGACGCATCGGGTCGTGCAGGGTATGCGTCGTGGAGATCGGAGGAGCGAGAAACCTTCCAGCGTCCTGTGTGACGCCAGTTGCCGACGGCATGGTGGTGCGCACGAACACCGCCGCGGTGCGCGAGGCGCGCCGTACGGTCGTGGAACTGCTCCTTGCGGCTCATCCTCACGACTGCCTCAAGTGTGAGAGGAACGGGACGTGCGATCTTCAGGCTCTAGCGATGCGCCTCGGGATACGCACGGCAAGGTTCCGTAGGGAAACGGATCACAGGACGGCGGACGATTCTAGCCCCGCGCTCGTCCGGAGACCTGACAAGTGCGTCTTGTGCGGCAGATGCGTGAAGGCGTGCAACGAGGTGCAGGCGGTGGGGGTGCTCGGCTTCGCGTACAGGGGTACCCGTTCCTGTGTGACGCCCATGTTCGAGCACGGGCTCGGTGAGTCGAAGTGCGTGTCGTGCGGGCAGTGCACGAAGGTCTGCCCGGTTGGCGCGATAAGCGAGAAAGAGGAATGGGAGCGCGTCCTGGATGCGATAGCCGACCCCGATCTCCACGTGGTCATTCAAGTAGCTCCCGCCGTGCGCGCCGCCATAGGGGAGGAGTTTGGGATTCCCGCCGGAACGGCCGTTACCGGGAAGCTGGCTACAGCGCTTCACCTGCTCGGATTCGACGGGGTCTTCGACACCCAATTCGGGGCGGACCTCACGATCATGGAGGAAGGCCATGAGCTTCTCGAGCGCATCAAGTCCAGGGGCAAGCTGCCTCTCATCACGTCGTGCAGCCCCGGATGGGTGAGGTTCTGTGAGACGTTCTTCCCCGATTTCTTGGACAACTTGTCGTCGTGCAAGTCGCCGCAGCAGATGATGGGGGCAGTGATCAAGACGTACTACGCGAAGAAGATGGGCATCGCGCCTGAGAAGATCCTCAGCGTATCCGCCATGCCTTGCACGGCAAAGAAGTACGAGGCGGCGCGTCCGGAAATGAACGCTTCAGGGGTGCGTGACGTAGACGTGGCCCTTACCACTCGCGAGCTTGCTCGCATGATCAAGTCCGCGGGCATAGATCTCGCGGCCCTGCCTGATGGGGACTTCGATTCCCCGCTCGGCGCCTCCACGGGCGCGGCGACCATCTTCGGCGCGACCGGGGGTGTGATGGAGGCTGCCCTGCGGACGGTGGCGGAGGTGGCCGCGAGGAAACCGTCAGGAAGGACGGGTGCCGGCAAGCTGGAGTTCGCCGAGGTCCGCGGCGTCGATGGGATACGAGAGGCCATCGTGGAGCTGGGGGGCCAGGAGGTTCGTGTCGCGGTCGCATCAGGGCTTGGGAACGCCGCGAGATTACTCCAGAGGATACGCGACGGCAAGGCGTCATACCACTTTGTTGAGATCATGGCGTGTCCGGGAGGGTGTGTGGACGGCGGCGGTCAGCCCAGGACGAGCGACCCGGAGACCGCCGCGAAGAGAACCGCAGCCCTGTACGCCGAGGATCGGCGCATGAAAGCCAGGAGGTCCCACGAAAACCTCGCCGTGCGCAGGCTCTACGATGAATTCCTTGGCGAGCCTGGTGGAGAGGTTGCGCACAGCCTGCTCCACACGACGTACCGGAGCGTTGAGGAAGTCGGTTCCGCCGCGAGCGTCAGGAAGGAGGCCATGTGATATGTCGGCGGCCCAAACCAAGCAGACGAAGGATAGGCGGGCACGACTGGAGGTCGCGCCGAGGCCGGGGGAGTCCGGAAGGGGCACGTGTGCGTGCCAGGGCAAGCTGCCCGATGACAGGTATGCGAAGCTCGACGAGATAATCGCGAGGCACAAGGACACCCCGGGATCGCTGATACCCGTTCTCCATGAGGCTCAGCAGCTCTTCGGTTGCCTCCCTGAAGACGTGCAATCGAGGATAGCGAAGGGCCTCGGGGTGCCGGACAGCGAGGTGTACGGCGTCTCCACGTTCTATTCGCTGTTCTCGCTCCGCCCGAAGGGCAAGTGGACCATAAGTGTGTGTCTCGGCACCGCTTGCTACGTGAGAGGCGCGGCGGCGTGTCTGGAGGCGCTCAAGAAAGAGCTCGGCGTGGACATCGGCGGAACCAGCCGGGACGGGCTGTTCACACTCCAGGCCGTGAGGTGCCTGGGGGCTTGCGCACTCGCTCCCGTTGTGATGATCGGCGAGACGGTGTTCGCGCGCGTCAAGCCGGACGACATCCCGAAGATACTGGCTGACTACGCCGCCGCTCATTCGAGCGAGTCCGCCGCCAGCTAGGGTCGGGCGCTTAGCAGTCGCTGCTCTCAGCGTCGACCCCTTGGACCTGGTAAAGAAATCACCGCTCCCACGCTGCGAGAGGCTCCGGTCACCCCGCCGGAGCCTCTCCCGTCTTTCTGTACAGGTCTCTCATATCTCTCATACGCGTTTTCCCGCATGCCTTTTCCTCCCCACGCCTTCCCACGTAGGTCTTGCCGCATACGTTTTCCCGCAGGGATTCCCTTGCGTCGTGGGGCCTTGGCCTTCGGAGACCCCTCAAAGAAAACCTTCCGAAATTTGATGTACTTCTGTGTCCCTTGCCGTCAATGATCAGTAGATTGGTTCGAAGGCCCACATTTGGCAGCTTGCCCAGCTCGCGCTGGCAGCTGTCAGACTGCCGGGTCATGGGCTTCGGTCGACAGTCTGGGTAGTGAGTCGAGAGGAGGGAGGAACTGGAACTCATCGAGATCGTGCGCCGTAGAGAGCTGCTACCTGTGGGATGCGCGACGACAAATGACAGAACGAGTGAGGGGGAAATGAGCGATGAAGCGAGTGCGCGCTTTGATAGTCACGGCCCTCGCGGTTGCGGCGGTCGTGAGTATGGCCGGAGTCGTGGGGTCCGCCCAAACCGTCAGTGCGACGACCCGCGTGACCACGAACATCACCGTGCAGACAGTGGGTCTCGGGGCAATAGACTGGACCAACGGAGTCATCCAGGTCAAAGCGTCCGGAGTCGGAGATCCTAGCAAGCCCATGGCCCAGCGGAAGCTGCTCGCTAGGCGCGCCGCTGTGGTATCAGGCTACAGGGAGCTACTCGAAACGACGAAGGGGGTGCTGGTACAGAGCGAGACCCTCATGCGGGATTTCATGGTTGTCAACGACGACGTGCGCGCGGCAGCCGAAGGCATAGTGAACAATGCCGTTGTCGTCCCGGGGAGCGAGACGTACCAAGAGGAATCGGATGGGAGCATAACCTGCACGCTGACCATGGAAATGCTCCTCAGGGACATCCTGGTGCCCGTGTACTCGACGATGCGGCACGAATTCGGAACAGCGGTCGTGACCACAACCACAGTTCCGAGCCCATATACAGGCCTCATCATAGACGTCTCCGGCCTTGCTTTCCCCAAGCCCGCAGTATTCAGGGTCGTAACCGTGGGCGGTACAGTGGTATACGGCATCTCGGTCGCCAAGTATGAATATGCCTGCCAATCGAGGCTCGCAAGTTACATAAACTCCGTCATCGCGGCGAAGCAGAACCTCCAGGACCGAGTGGGCGCGAATCCGTACGTCGTCAAGGCGGTCAGGATAGTTGGCACAGACATCATAGTTCCGCAAGAAGTAGTCACGGTGACGACCAGCATGACTACGGTGCTCCAGGAGTGCAGAGTCGTCGTGGCGTACTGATGCCCGCGCGATGACGCTGACAGAGTTCGAGGACGGGAGAGGTTTCATCGAGCCACGGTGGGGGGCTCCGCGGTCTCTGCCAGTCCCCCACCGTGTTGGTCGGCGAAGCTGACCGCACTCCTTCGGCTTGCTCTTGTTTGCTTGTGCCAAGCTGTGCCGCGCGAAGTCGGCCTGTGAGCCAAGTGTGGGCGGCGCGGCCGGTCTCTCGCGCGGGCGCCTGCACGTGAGCGGCTGTATGCAGGCGGGTGTGCGTGCGGGCGAGCACGCTGTCGCGCACACCAGGCACGCGGTACCGAGCACGCGAGCGAGAGCACGCGAGCAAGAGCACGCGGGCGTGAGCAGCGATATATCACCGGGACGAGGGAGGAATCGTTGATGAAGAGGCAACATTTCTGGGCGGCAGTGCTTGTCGCTGTGCTCCTTGGCCTCGCAGCGGGCGCTGGCCGCACCACTGTCGAGGCCCAGGCTATTGAGGTGGTTGCGGAGGGGGTTGGCGCCGTCACTGGTGGAGGAGTTGCCCGGGCCCGCGATGAGGCCCTGCGCGACGCGTACAGGGTCGCCGTCGAGCAGGGCGCAGGTGTGTCCGTGGCTAGCCGCACCGACATGTCCGATTTCACGGTGTTCTACGATAGGGTCGTCAGCCAGGCCGGCGGGTACGTGCAGTCCTACCAGATCGTCGGTGACTACTGGCAGACCCCCGATGGGCTCGTGCACGTGAAGATCAGGGCAAGGGTAGTAAGGGGAGATATCAGGTCCGACGTCCAGGCCCTAGGCATACTCATAGACATGATGGGAAACCCAACGATAATGGTGCTCGTGGACGAGAAGAATCTCAACAGTCCGCTGGCCACATCGATCGCCGAGACCAAGTTGATCGAGAGGCTCTCAGCCGTCCGGTATCACCTCGTGGATCGCCGGCAGGTGGAGGCCATCAAGGCCAGCGATATGGCGAAGCGCGCGATGCAAGGCGATATCGAGGCTGCCGTAACCCTCGGCGAGAGGTTTGCTGCGGACATCGTGGTCTTCGGGGATGTGAACAGCAAGTTCCTGACCTCGACCAGGTCCGGCAATTTCACGTTCCAGTCGTGCATGGCGTTCGGGACGTTCAGAGCGGTGCTCACGCAGACGGGGCAGATCATTTGGGCAGAGACTCCACAGGCTACCAAGGCCCAGCTCTCGGCTGATGCCGCCGGCCTTGAGGCCATAGCTGCGGTTGCAAACGATGTCGCTTCGCGCCTCATCTGGGAGCTCCCCAAGCGTGCCGGTGGCGGGGTCTCGGGCGGAACGCGCACGATTCAGCTCACCGTGAGCGGGTGCTCCTACACCCAGGCGAATCAGATCATACAGGCGCTCAAAGAGACACGCGACACAACTGCTGTGTACCGCAGGACCTTCGAGAACAACATAGCCGTGATAGACATCCAAACCACGGGCAACGTGGACGATCTGGCTGCAGCGCTCGAGTCGTTCGCGAGTCCCAAGGTGGAAATCGTGATGGTGACGAGGGATAAGATCGAGGTCCGTGTGATCAGGTAGCGCGCCACAAGGTGCTGATTGGTGGATTGTGGAGACAGACGACCCCTCAGTGGACTGGAGGATGACGAGATGAGTGGACGAAAGGGCATTTCCTGCACGAGGCGCGGGATCGCCACCTTCGTGCTTGCCGTTGCCTGCTTGCTCCCGATATGGGAGATGACGGCGACGCCCGCTGATGCGCAAGTACCAGCTCAGCAGGGCAAGATCCGCATAGCTGTCATGGATTTCCTCGACCAGACAAACTACCCGCAGTGGCACGTCGGAAGGGGAATGAGGGT
Source organism: Bacillota bacterium (assembly GCA_024653485.1). NCBI lineage: Bacteria > Bacillati > Bacillota > Bacillota bacterium. The sequence goes on from JANLFY010000001.1 coordinate 13,527, forward strand.
CGAGTTCGAGACGAGGCTTGTCCAGACTGGGCAATTCGAGGTCATCGAGCGCGAAAGGCTCGAGCAAGTCATGCAGGAGCAAGGCCTCGGGGCTACGGGCCTTGTCGACCCGTCCAGCGCTGCCCAGATAGGAAAGCTGCTGGGCGTGCAGGCGATGGTAATGGGCAGCGTGACGAAATTCGATATCCACACGAGCAAGGTTTCCGTTCCGATCCTAGGCTCCGTCACTTCCAGCGAGGCGATTGTGGAGATCCACGTGCGGGTGGTCGACACTACCGCTGGCTCGATCAAGCTGGCCGAGATGGCTGAGGGCAAGGAAAGTCAGGCGAACATATCTCTCAGACTCGAGGGAATGCCGCCGATGGCCTTCGGCAGCGCCAACTTCCATAGCACGATACTGGGTAAGGCCACTTCCAAGGCGGTTGACCAGCTCATCGGGAAGATAATGCAGCTCTTCCCGGTGGAGGGCTATGTGGTGAAGGTCGTGGGCGACAAGGTCTACACAAACCTTGGGCGGGCGCAGGGAGTGAAGGTCGGACAGAAACTCCTGGTGTACCGACTGGGCGAAGTCATCACTGACCCATTCACAGGGCAGGTGCTTTCCGCGGAGAAGATGGAGATAACTACCATCACCGTCACCAGCGTCGAGCAACTCCTCTCCATCGGGACCGTGGATACCCCTGGGGCGGGTGCGAAGGTGCAGATCGGAGACAAAGTCACCGTGAAGTACTGAGCGTTCCATGGCTGGCCCAGTTAGGACCGTTGGCCTGGGAGCCGGCGGTCCTAGCTTTTCAAGGGCGTTCTGGAACCAGAAACCAGATGCAGCGTTATTATAATAATGCAGGCAGGCCAGGTTGAGGCGGGGTGTCCAGGGATAACCATCCTTGAGTCCGAGAGAAGGATTTGCTACAATTGGAGCAACATATAGGCCCGGGGGGAATTCCACCATGGACTTCGACGACAAGTTCGGGCATGTTGCTCTGACCTTCGACGATGTGCTTCTCGAACCAGCCTACTCCGAGGTCATGCCGGGGGAGGTGGAGATATCGACGAAGCTGACCGCCAGGATCCGCCTGAACATACCGCTAGTCAGCGCCGCCATGGACACCGTGACCGAGGCAAGGCTCGCCATAGCCATGGCGCGCGAGGGTGGCATCGGCATAATCCACAAGAACATGTCGATCGAGCGCCAGGCGGGTGAGGTAGACAAGGTAAAGCGGTCGGAGCACGGGATAATCGTGGACCCCATATTCCTCGAGCCTCACAATCTCATAAGAGACGCTTTGGCCATAATGGAGCGTTATCACATCTCAGGTGTGCCGATCACGAGAGGCGGAAGGCTGGTGGGGATCCTCACGAACAGGGATCTTCGGTTCGAGACCAACTACGACCAGCCCATTGAGAACGTGATGACAAAGGAGAACCTGGTGACCGCCCCGGTAGGCACCACGCTCGAGGAAGCCAAGGCCATCTTGCAGAGGCACAAGATAGAGAAGCTTCCCATAGTCGATGAGGACTTCATGCTGAAAGGGCTCATCACGATAAAGGACATCCTGAAGGCAAAGCAGTTTCCCAACGCAGCCAAGGATGAGAGGGGAAGGCTACGAGTAGGCGCGGCCGTCGGGCCTGTGGGCGCGATTGCCCGCGCCGGGGCTCTCGTGGACGCGGGCGTGGACATCCTGGTGGTGGACACCGCCCACGGACACTCGCGCTCAGTGCTTGAAACCGTGAAGGCCCTCAAGGCGAACTTCCAGAACGTCGATGTTGCCGCCGGCAACGTTGGGACGGCCGACGGCGCCCGGGCTCTCATCGAAGCTGGGGCGGACGCTGTGAAGGTTGGCATCGGCCCGGGATCCATTTGCACCACAAGAGTGGTAGCGGGGATCGGGGTTCCTCAAGTGACGGCCATATTCGAGTGCGCTCGCGTGGCCAGGGAGCACGGTATTCCGGTGATAGCCGACGGCGGGATCAAGTACTCGGGGGACATCACCAAGGCGATCGCCGCGGGAGCCGATTCCGTCATGATCGGGCGTCTATTTGCGGGTACCGAGGAAAGCCCCGGGGAGCGTGTCATCTACAAAGGACGCAGCTTCAAGGTGTACCGCGGGATGGGCTCCATCGAGGCCATGAAGGAGGGGTCAAGTGACAGGTACTTTCAAAACGCGTCGCACAAGATGGTCCCAGAGGGGATCGAAGGCCGGGTTCCGTACAAGGGGGCTCTCGCGGATACCATCTACCAGCTGGTGGGCGGACTCCGCGCGGGAATGGGCTACTGTGGCGCACGCAACATAGCGGAGCTCCAGGAGAACACCAGGTTCATAAGGATGACCGGCGCGGGACTGCGGGAGAGTCACCCGCACGACATAGTCATCACTCGAGAGGCTCCCAACTACAGCCTGGCCGACACCGACGTGGAGGAAGAGTAGAGGAAGAGCAGAGGGATGACTGGATCACGAGAGTAGCCCGCCTGACAAGGTGAGGAAACGAAAGGAGTGTGGCCAGTGACGGCTAGATCGTTGAAGTGGGCCGTTGTGGGCATGGTGCTGCTGGCGGTCTCGGTCCTGCCTCAGATCGGGGCGTACGCCCAAGACTCGCCGGTGAAGCTCTTCATCAACCCCAATCCCAGCCCGGAGTTCAAAGCTGAGATCTGGGTCGATAGGGGCCAAGGCGCGACTTACTATCCTGGTGAGAACATCAACGTGTACTATAGAGTAAGCAGGGACAGCTACGTCTACATCCTGGACATTCTCGCCTCGGGGGAACTCAGGTGGCTCGTACGCGATACGTGGATTCGTGCGAACAGAGCCTACACGCTGTCGGGCACGGTGGAACCGCCCTCGGGAACGGAGTACCTGATCATGTTCGCCTCCACTCAGAAGCTGCCTATGTCGGACCTGGAGGAGTCCGCCCGATCCGGTCAGGTGTACATCAAGGGCGAGGCAGATATCGTGCTCGGGAACATCCAGGCGAAGATCAAGATAGTGCCCCAGAAATCATGGGTGAGCGGGTACACGTATTTCTATGTAGGGGGAGCTTACCCGCCGATTCCGCAGCCGCAGCCCGTTCCCCAGCCTCCGGTTCCGCAGCCACAGCCAGTACAGAAGTACGGATCGGTGAGCGTGTCGACCTACCCGTCGGGAGCCACCGTGTTCCTCGACGGCTTCGAGAAGGGGAAGAGCCCAATCGTCCTGCAATGGGTGCCCTTCGGGGAACACGAGGTTACGCTCGTTCTAGCGGGTTACTACACGGTCACCAGGAGATTCGAGCTGAACTACGCGCATACATACTACGTCACCTCATCCATGAAGCGCATTCAGTGAAGCGGGGCAATCGCCCGCCCTTTCTGACGTAGACGCGTTTGAGCGGCGCGGGCCCGGCATTAGGAGTGCGCTGCCGGACAGCCCGGGTGGTCTTGGCCACCCGGGCTGTCGATGTGTGGCAGCGACTTTCCAGTGGTGCTATAATATGAAGGGCGGCATTGGAGGTGGATGAAGGCAAGTGAAAAGCGTGCACATAGCGCATGTCGGTGAGCATGAAGGGCACGAAGTGGAGATCCGGGGCTGGCTTTACAACAAGAGGTCGAGCGGGTCGGTGCTTTTCCTCATCATCAGGGATGGGACAGGCTTCATCCAATCGGTAGTAGTGAGGGGACAGGTGCCTGACGGAGATTTCGACATCGCTGACAAGCTCACCCAAGAGTCGTCCATAGTGGTGCGAGGCCGCGTGAGGGCCGACCGCAGGGCACCGGGCGGGTACGAGCTTTCAGTGTCGGGTTTGGAAGTCGTGTCGCTGGCCGGGGAGTATCCCATATCTCTCAAGGAGCACGGCGTGGATTTCCTGATGGACCACAGACACCTGTGGCTGCGCACCCCAAGGCAGGGCGCGATCATGAGGGTGAGGAACGAGGTCGTGAAGGCTATCCGAGACTTCCTCGACGAGCGCGAGTTTGTCTTGGTTGACGCGCCAATCCTCACGCCGTCGGCGTGCGAGGGAACGACGACGCTATTCGAGACGGATTACTTCGACACGAAGGCGTACCTGACTCAGAGCGGACAGCTCTATATGGAAGCGGCGGCAATGGCCTTGGGCAAGGTTTACTGTTTCGGGCCGACCTTCAGGGCGGAGAAGTCCAAAACGCGCAGGCACCTAACGGAATTCTGGATGGTGGAGCCGGAGATGGCGTGGGTCGACCTAGACGGTGACATGAAGCTCCAGGAGGACCTGGTGAGCTACGTCGTGCAGCGAGTGCTGCAGAGGCGAGCGGAGGATCTTGCCACGCTCGGCCGCGATACCTCCAAGCTGAAGAACGTCGAGCCGCCTTTCCCGCGGATCTCCTATGACGAGGCTTGTGAGATCCTGCGCCGGCACGGCGTACAGTTCGAGTGGGGCACGGATTTTGGCGGGGGAGACGAGACGATCCTCGCCGAGCAGTTCGACCGGCCGGTTTTCGTCCACAGATATCCCACGGCCTGCAAAGCGTTCTACATGAAACCCGATCCGTGCCGGCCGGAGGTGTGCCTATCTGCGGACCTCCTCGCGCCTGAAGGATACGGTGAGATCATCGGTGGAGGACAGAGGATTGACGATCCGGAACTTTTGGAGCGTCGCATAGAAGAGCATCGGCTTCCGGGGGAAGCATACAAATGGTATATGGACCTGCGCAGGTATGGGTCGGTCCCGCACTCCGGGTTCGGGCTCGGCGTTGAGCGTACGGTGGCCTGGATTTGCGGCCTCGAACACGTGCGAGAAACGATACCATTTCCGAGGCTGCTGAACAGGATCTACCCATGAAGTGAACACGATGGTCGCCGCAGGGAGCGGCGCCTGCAGTTGGCAGGTGGGTCGCAGCCACGCCGTAGCTATGGCGAGCGATTTCGCTGCACTTGCTCTCTTGACGGGAGGATGGCAAGCTACACGAGTTCAAGCGGCGGCCGATGCACAGGCCTGCTCCGGCGCGCATCCCGGCCCGGGAACGAGCAGCGATGTGGGCGAGGCGGAGACGCAGTCGAGGGCGCTGGACGCCTTTCCGGAGAATGCCGTCGCTGCTGCGTGCCTCGGGAGGCTATCGCTTGGGGGCGCCGGCGCGCCTCGAAAGCGCAAGAATGGATGAGAGTCCGGGACACAGACACGACCATGCTCCATACTGGCAAGCTGGCAAGCCCGGACTCGACATGAGTGAAGCGCTGACAGTGATGGTGACAGTGAAGCCGTGCCCGTGGTTGAGAAAGTAGAGAGGAAGGCGAAGGAGAGATCCGCAGCGTGGCGAGTGCAAGACAACAGGGTCGCTATGATGTCATAATCGTGGGAGCGGGCCCCGCCGGCATTTTCGCTGCACTGGAGTTTGTTCGGGCAGCGGAAGGCCCGGTCAAGATGATCATCGTAGAGAAGGGCTCTGATCTAGATGCCAGGGTTTGCCCATCGAACGAAGGCAAGACCGCTTGCCGAAGGTGTCAGCCGTGCAGCATAGTGTCAGGCTGGGGAGGGGCCGGCGCTTTCAGCGACGGCAAGCTCACTCTTTCGACTCAGGTTGGCGGCATGCTCGACGTGTACCTGGGCGACCGAGATCTGAAGGAGCTCATCGAGTACGTTGACGGCATCTACCTTGGGTTCGGCGCGCCCACCAAGGTCTATGGCGGAGATGAGGAGGCCCTGCACGAGCTCGAGCGCAAAGCCCTCATCGCGGAGCTCAAGTTCATACCCGCGAAGATCAGACACCTGGGAACCGGGAAGACCAAGGACGTCTTGGAGGGCATGAAGAACCATCTCGCTGAGCAGATTGAGATCTCACTTCGCGAGAGCGCCACCAAGATCCTCGTAGAAGACGGCAAAGTGGCGGGAATCGAGACTTCGAAAGGCCGCACGATCCTTGGGGACTATGTCATCGTCGCCCCGGGGAGAGAGGGAGCTGAGTGGCTTGCTCAAGAGGCGCGCAGGCTTGGGCTCTCCATGGCCATCAACCCGGTGGACATCGGCGTGCGCGTGGAACTGCCCGCGGTCGTGGCGGAGCCTCTAACCGACGTGGCATACGAGTCCAAGCTCATATACCACTCGCGTTCCTTTGACGACAAGGTCCGCACCTTCTGCATGTGCCCCTACGGAGAAGTGGTCACGGAGAGTTCCGACGGGCTGATCACGGTGAACGGGCACACGCACTTCGAAAGGAAGACCGAGAACACGAACTTCGCGCTCTTGGTCAGCAAGACGTTCACCGAGCCGTTCAAGGACCCGATAGCCTATGGCAAGTATGTGGCGGGCCTGGCGAACCTCCTGGGAGGCGGGGTCATCGTCCAGAGGCTCGGCGACCTCATCACGGGGCGCCGGTCTACAAGGGAGAGGCTGGCCAAGGGCACGTGCGTGCCCACGCTCGAAGACGCAACTCCCGGCGACCTCAGCCTCGTGTTCCCTTACAGACATCTGGTAAGCATCATAGAGATGCTGAAGTCGCTCGATGCCGTGGCGCCCGGAGTGTATGGGCGCAACACCCTGTTGTACGGTGTCGAGGTGAAATTCTACTCTTCGAGGCTCGCCGTGACTAGCTCTCTCGAGACGCAGATTAGGAATCTCTTTGCCATCGGCGACGGCGCGGGAGTCACGAGAGGCCTGATGCAAGCTTCCGCCTCAGGCGTGGTGGCGGCGCGGGAGATCCTTGGACGCCTCGCTAGGCCGTAGGGGGCTCGCGCACCGGCGTGGGGACTCCCCCTCTCCCAGCGAAGCTTGAGAGATCAGCCAACCAGCGAACGGCGTGGTGTGAAAAGATCCCGCCAGGTTCTGCTTGACGCGGAGGCAGGCGTACGATATAGTGATATCTGGCAACAGCGGAAACCCGCACGAGATTTGAGGGGAGAATTCAGTGAGAGGAGAAGGGAGGTCGCGCAAGTGATCAGGACGGTTGACGTCGTGAAAGTCCGGTTTGATGGCGCCGCGGCGTCGTGCGCGTTCCTTTGCGGACGATCCGAGGGCGAGTCTGCCCATGCGCGGCCTGACCCTGCCTTGTAGCTGGTAGGTTTTGGTAGGGTCGTGGGCCGCACGAGGGCCCACGACCCTTTCTGTTTGACGCTGACCCTTGCGTCAGGTCTTCACGAGGAGAGTCGTGGGCAGGACCCGGCTCTCCTCTTGGTTTTCCGGCTCTACGTCGAGTCGCGCCCCGGCCTTGTGGTGCCGGGGGCCTGAAGGCGAGGTTTGGAAGAGATGCAAGGTGACATGCAAGGACAAGAGGTGGCGCTCGAATGCGTGGGCGCACGCAAAGTGTTCTACGTCAGGAAGGAAGCGCGTCCGAAAAGGACGCTCTCACTCGAGGGAGCCGGGCAGGCGAGCCGAGACCCCGGTGGCAGCCCGGACGGCGTGGCCTCGGGGGGATGCGTGGCCGCCGTGAAGCCTGAACACCCTGTCCCTGGTGAGCCTGAGCGCGACGCGCTCACCAACGGCAGGCACCGGGCCCGGCTGGCCGTCTCACGGGCCATCGCGACGATGTTTCCGAGAACCGTGAAGGTGGAGGCCGTGTCGGGAGTAACGTTCAGCGTGAAACGCGGCGAGATATTCGGCATCCTGGGGCCCAACGGCTCCGGGAAGTCCACGCTCATCAGGCTGATTTCGACGTTGCTCCTCCCAGATGAAGGGGAGATCAGGGTGTTCGGCCACGATGTGGTGAGGGAGCGGTTCGAGGTGCGGCGTCTGATAAACCGCGTGTCTGTGGAGGCGGCCTTCTTCAAGAAGCTCTCGGCCATGGAGAACCTGAGCTACGCCGCGCGTCTCTACGATGTGGACATCGGCCTGGCGCGGCGGAAAGCCGTGGAAATCCTGCGGCGTCTCGGTTTCAGCGAAAGCAAGGCGTACGAACCGCTCGAGGACTTGTCCCGCGGGATGCAGCAGAAGGTTGCGGTTGCCAGGGCGCTTCTCACGTCGCCCGTGCTGCTTCTGCTCGACGAGCCGACGACCGGTCTGGACCCGGTGTCGAAGCGCGAGGTACAGGACTACGTCCTCGAGGTGAGGAACTCGCACGACACCACGGTGATCCTGACCACCCATGACATGCAGGAGGCTGATCGGCTGTGCGACAGGGTGGCCATCATTGACCAGGGCAGGTTCGTTGCCCTGGACACGCCGACGCGCCTCAAGGAGAGCCTCTCCACTAACGGCGAGGCCGTGACCCTGGAACACGTGTTCTTCGCGCTCACAGGGAAGGCGCTCAAGGACTCCAATCCGGAGGAGGCGGATTAGCGTGATCGAGCTTTCGAGGGAGCTGAGACGAAGCTACGCTCTGGTCGAGCGGAACTTCAACCTCATCAAGAGATACATAGGCTGGGAGATAGTGTTTCTCGTGTACACGGTGGTGAACACTCTCACGATCGCGTTCATAGGCGTGAGCCCGGTGACAGGCGGAGCTGGAGCCGTGCCTGGAGCGGCCGCGGGAGACAGCGGCGACAGGGTGCTCTATCTGGTCGTGGGGGCTCTGCTCTGGGGATTCCTGTCCGTGCTGTTCCATGAGGTGGCCGAGTCGGTTCAGTGGGAACGGTGGGAGGGTACGATCGAGTACTCGTTCATGGCGCCCATGAAGAGGCTGTCATACCTCGGCGGAGTGTGCCTGTTTGCCGCGAGCTACGGGGCAATGAGGACCGTCGTGGTCATGCTTGCGGTAGTGTCCCTGTTCAAGCTGGATCTCGGCAGCGCTGACCTGGGGGCGGCGCTCGTAGTGCTTCTGCTTTCGAGCCTCTCCTTCATCGGTGTCGGGCTCATGGCTGCGGTGTTGCCGCTGCTGTCTCCGGAGAAGGGCTCGCAAGCTGCACACATCTTGGAAGCGGCCATTCTCCTCGTCTCGGGCGTGTACTACGAGGTTGACGTGCTGCCCGCGTGGCTCAAGCCGCTTTCGCGGCTGTCCCCGGCCACCTATACTCTCAGAGCCGCGCGCGCGGCGTTGCTTCGGGACGCCTCCATCCGAGAGATAGGGGGTGACCTCGTGTTGCTCCTCATCATTGGAGCAGTGCTCATTCCCCTCGGGTTGAGGGTGTTCAACTGGGGCGAGCTTCACGCCATGCGCACGGGGAAGCTCAAGAGGAGCGGGTGAGACAGGGCAGCACGTGAACAAACCAGTCGGGGGCTTGCGCTCGGCCGCTTGGAGGAGCCTCGGGGGAATTCGTGGAGAAGTCGCGTACCTGTACGCAAGGGAGGGTCGCACGATGGTACTGACGGTTGGCAGCATCAGGATATCGGTTGAGATAGACAACGACAGGGAGAAAGCCAAAGGGTCCCGCAAGGAGTGCCTGCGCGAGGGCGTGCTGAGGGAGGATCACATCGACGTGGTTCGCTCCAAGGTGATGAGGGACACTGTGTTCATGAGGCTGAGGTGACCGCGGTGACTCTGAAGGCAGCGGAGAGGAACGCGGTGGAAGCGGATGGGCGAGTCGGTCCAGCCGCTTCCCGCATGTACGCTCCTTCGACATGTGTGCTCCTCCGGGCGCAAGCTCCGGACGCACAGGTGCATGGATAGTGCCATTGAAGAGGGAGGTCCTTTGTGCTATAATGACACCGCTGACTGTTGTCAATAGCTGTCGTTGACGCGGCGTGTCCAGGAGGTGAGCCAGTTGAAGAAGGGAATACATCCGGAGTACTTCATCACCACCGTTACTTGCGCGTGCGGGGAGAGATTCGAAGTCGGCTCGACCCGAAAGGATCTCAGGGTCGAGATATGCTCGAAGTGCCACCCGATGTTCACCGGCAAGCAGAGGATAGTCGACACCGGCGGCCGGGTGGAGAGGTTCAAGAAGCGACATGGTCTGTAATGACGGAACCAATCTATTTGACGAGGAAGCAGAGCCCCAGGCGGCTCTGTTTTTGTGAAGAGGGGAAACGCGTTGGCAAAGGTGGAGTCGCCAGGGCGGATCGACGCAATAGTAGGACCGATGTACAGCGGCAAGACTGAGGAACTCATCCGCCGGGTGAGGAGGGCGAAGATCGCGGGGCTGGATGTTCAGGTTTTCAAACCGGCCATCGACGACAGGTACAGCGTGCAGGAGGTCAGCTCCCATGCCGGGGGCAGGATCGAGGCTGTCCTCGTGACAAGGGCGGTGGAGGTGCTCCGGACGAGCGCGGGAGCCGCGGACGTGGTCGCCATAGACGAGGCTCAGTTCTTTGATGAAGCCTTGGTAAGGGTGTGCGACACCCTTGCGGGGAACGGCGTACACGTGATCGTGGCCGGGCTCGACACGGATTTCCGAGGGGAGCCCTTCATCCAGGTAGCGAAGGTCATGGCCATAGCCGACCACGTGACCAAACTCGATGCAGTGTGCGAGGTGTGCGGAGCGCCCGCCACAAGGAGCCAGAGGATCATCAATGGGGTGCCTGCGAACTTCAATGATCCCGTAGTGCTCGTCGGGGCGAAGGAGTCTTATCAAGCGAGGTGCCGCAGGTGCCATGTGGTGCCCGGCAAGGGGGCGCTTTCGATTTGAGCGAGGAGTTCTTTTACGGCGGTCAGGCGGTCATCGAGGGTGTGATGATGCGAGGCAGACGGTGTATTGCCATAGCCGTGAGGCGGCCCGACCATTCCGTCGCCATCCATAGCCAACCCATCGGAACGCTCGCGACGAAACATCCTACGCTCCGCCTCGCCTTCGTGCGCGGGGTGGTAGCGTTCGTGGAGACGCTCGTCATAGGCATCCGCGCGCTCATGTTCTCGGCGGACCAGGCAGTGGGAGAGGCCGAGGGAGAGAAGCTGAAGCCATGGGAGCTTACTCTCACTCTCCTCATGTCCTTGGCGGTTTTCATAGCACTCTTCATAGTGCTGCCGAACCTCGTGGCCGTCCTCTTACAGCGATGGATGCGGTCCACCGTCGCCGTGAACCTGGCCGAAGGGGTGTTCCGCCTCCTGGTGTTCCTCGGGTACATCGTCGCCGTATCGCGACTGCAGGACATCCAACGGGTGTTTCAGTATCACGGCGCCGAGCACAAAGTCATCCACAGCTTTGAGGCCGGAGAGGATCTCGCGGTGGAGAACGCCAAACGGCACAGCACGCTCCACCCGAGGTGTGGCACGGCTTTTCTGCTCATCGTGATGGTCATCATGGTGCTCGTCTTCTCTTTGCTGGGAAGGACGTCGCTGCTGGTACGGATTGCGACGCGGCTGGCTCTTCTACCGCTCGTCACCGGGGTATCCTACGAGGTGGTGAGGCTCGCCGGCCGGCGCAGGCCTCCGAGGATAGTCGAGTTGGCCATCGCGCCCGGCCTCTGGCTGCAGAGGTTGACGACGCGAGAGCCTGATGATGCCCAGCTCGAGGTGGCTATCGCCGCTCTAAAGGGCGTGCTCGAGGCGGACGGCGGCTGAGCGGCCGGTGCCCTGTCCTGTCGCTGTATTGGGGGTGAGATGGATGCTGGACAGGCTTGACGCGCTCGAACAGAGGTATGAGGATCTCGAGGCGATGCTTGCCGATCCGGAGATAGTGGCGGACCAGGCGAGGTTCCAGAGGTCGGCGAAGGCTCACGCCAGCCTCGAAGAGATCGTTCTGAAGTACAGGCAATACAAGAAGACCCGCGCCGAGATGAGTGAGGCCAAGGAGATGCTGAGATCCGGCGTGGAACCCGAACTGGAGGACTTCCTCCAATCCGAGCTGGACAGGCTGAAGGACGAGGAGGCTCGACTCGAGAAGGAGCTCAAGATCCTTCTGCTTCCCAAAGACCCCAACGATGAGAAAGACGTCATCGTGGAGATCAGGGCGGGCACGGGCGGCGAGGAAGCCGCGCTCTTCGCGGCTGACCTCTACAGGATGTACGCTCGATACGCGGAACAGCAGGGATGGCAGATCGAGATCATGAGCTCGAACCCCACTGATCTGGGGGGATTCAAAGAGGTGATATTCGCGGTCCAGGGGCGTGGGGCGTTCAGCAAGCTGAAGTACGAAAGCGGCGTGCACAGGGTGCAGCGCGTGCCCACTACGGAAGCGGGCGGGCGTATACACACGTCTACGGCGACCGTTGCCGTACTGCCCGAGGCTGAGGAGGTCGACGTGGAAATCCGCCCCGAGGATCTTCGCATAGACGTGTACCGGTCCACGGGCCATGGCGGGCAGAGCGTCAATACCACCGACTCAGCAGTGCGAGTGACCCACCTTCCCACAGGCATGGTCGTGACCTGCCAGGATGAAAAGTCGCAGCTCAAGAACAAGGAGAAGGCCCTGCGTGTGCTGCGCGCCCGTCTGCTCGACAAGCTCCAGCAGGAGCAGAAGGCAGAGGTGGACGAGGCGCGACGGATGCAGGTGGGCACGGGCGAGCGGAGCGAGCGAATCCGAACGTACAACTTCCCTCAGAACCGTGTGACGGACCATAGAATCGACCTGACCCTATACAAGCTGGGACAAGTCCTGGAGGGGAACCTCGACGAGATAATCACGGGGCTCATCACGGTCGATCAGAGCGAGAGGTTGAAGAAGATTGGCTAGGCCTGTCGGGACAGTCTCGGTGCGTGATGCGCTCCGAGCGGCCACTGCGCGCCTCGCCGAAGCTGGGATCCCGACCCCGCGTCTGGACGCCGAGGTGTTGCTGGCGCACGTGCTCGGAACGGGGCGGGAGCACCTGTACGCCCATCCGGAACAAGTGTTCGACGCGGGCGAGTGGCAGGATTATCAGGCAGCCATAGAGCGGAGGCTCACGAGGCTGCCTGTCGCGTACATAACAGGCAGGAAAGAGTTCATGTCCCTCGAATTCCTCGTGGACCAGAACGTGCTCATTCCGAGGCCCGAGACGGAGACCTTGGTCGAAGCGGTCATAGCGCGATTGCGCGAATTGGGCGCCGGGGCGCCTGTTCTCGTTGCCGACATAGGCACCGGCAGCGGCGCCATAGCGGTGAGCATCGCCTGGTTCCTGCGTCAAGCTTCGGTGATAGCGGTGGACATCTCTCCGGAGGCGCTTCGCGTGGCACGCGAAAACGCCAGACGTCACGAGGTCCTGGACAGGATCGAGTTCCTGGAGGGCGATCTTCTATCACCCCTTGCGGGGCGAGGTCTCGAGGGCAGGATCCTGGCGGTGGTGAGCAATCCTCCGTACCTCTCCCGCAGAATGATGGCAGGCCTCCCGCCTGAAGTATCCAAGGAGCCGCGCGCGGCCCTCGCGGGGGGTGAAGCCGGGCTCGACTTCACAAGGGCGATCCTTGGTGGCGCTCGGGCATATCTCGCGCCTGACGGATTCGTGGCGCTCGAGGTCGGCCACGACCAGGCGGAGACGGTGAGGCTCCTTGCCAAGGAGGAGTTCGGATACGCAGATGCCGAGGTAGTGCTGGACTACGCGGGAATCGAACGCGTTGTCATGGCGGGCATTTCTCGCCTGTGAGAAAGGCAGTCGCGGGAAAGGGGGCGCGGCGGCCGGCCGGCTTAGGTGCGCGGCCGCCGGGCAGGGTGGAAAGGTGCACCAGCGTGATAGTGAACGGGACCGAGGTTGTGAGGCTGGACCCAGGTCGGCCTGACGTTGGCGTCATCCGTCGGGCTGCGGGGATCATTCGCGCCGGTGGTCTCGTGGCGTTTCCCACGGAGACCGTGTACGGCCTTGGTGCGAACGGCCTCTCGGCTTCGGCTGTCGCGAGGATATTCGCGGCCAAGGGACGGCCGCAGGATAACCCCCTCATACTCCATGTGGCCACCCCGGAGGATGCCCGGCGCGTCGTGGCAGGTATCCCACCTCTCGCGCAACGGCTAATGGAGAGGTTTTGGCCCGGACCGCTCACACTCGTCCTTCCGAAGAGGCCGGAGGTGCCGGACGAGGTTACGGCCGGCCTTCCCACTGTCGGGGTTCGGATGCCGGACAACACCATCGCCCTGACCCTGATAGCGGAGACGGGGGTTCCCATCGCTGCGCCCAGTGCGAATGTGTCGGGCCGCCCGAGCCCCACGTCGGCGGAGCACGTGGTCGCGGACTTGGCCGGGAGGATCGACATGGTTCTAGACGGAGGCAGTTCCACGGTGGGCGTTGAGTCAACCGTGATTGACATGACCTCGAGCCCTCCGCAAGTGCTTCGACCCGGAGGGGTCAGCGTCGAGGAGCTCGAAGAGACCCTTGGGGAGGTGGCGGTGGCTTCCGCGGATCTCGTTGCCTTGGACCCTGGGGGCGCGGTCCCGTCACCCGGGATGAAGTATACGCACTATGCTCCGAAGACCCCTGTGGTTCTAGTGGAGGGCGAGCCTCGAGCCGTTGTCGGGCGCATAATCCTCGAGGCGGAGGCCTGTCGCGCCGTAGGAAAGAGAGCGGGCGTGATGTGCTCCAGAGAGACGGAGGGCCTCTACGCTGGCAGGGCCGACGTGGTGCGTGCCGTGGGATCGCGAAAGGACTTGGCGAGTGTGGCGGCTGCCCTCTTCTCCACACTTCGCTCGTTCGATGGGGATGCGTTGGACGTCGTGTTCGCCGAGGGGTTCGACCAAGCGGGCCTGGGCTTCGCCATCATGAACAGGCTTCGGCGCGCTTCGGGTGGCCGCGTCGTCTACGCCCGGGGGCAAGCGGGCGGTGCCGTGAACGCGACGCAGCGCTGTGGCGACGCGGCGGAACGTGGGGCACGATCGCGGGGGTTGGAAGGGCAGATCCATGGAGGTGGCGCAGGAGGTGGCGCGCGATGACGCTGCCGAGGCGGATTCTCGTGGTGTGCACAGGCAACACATGTAGGAGCGCCATGGCCGAGGCCATGCTGCGACATGCCCTCGCCGAGGAGTTTGGCGGCGCCGAGGGAGTGGTCGTCGAGTCCGCCGGGATTTTCGCACGCGAGGGCGACCCTGCGTCGGAGAATGCCAAAGCCGCCCTGGCGGAGCGCGGAGTGGACATTTCGTCGCACCGCGCTAGGCTTCTTACCAGGGACATGGTCGAAGGCGCAGATGTGGTGCTCGTGATGACATCGGCTCACAAGCAAGCTGTGACGAGAATATGCCCGTCGTCGGAGGGCAAGGTCTTCACCCTGAACGAGTTCGCGGGCCTCGAGTCGGAGCTTGGTCCAGACACTCACGACCCATTCGGAGGCTCCATCGAAGTGTACCGCGCCGCCGCTGACGACCTCAGGAGAGCGGTCGACGGCGCGACGAGAAGGATCAGAGGGATGTCGATCGAGAGCCGCGCGCCCTCGGAGGAACCTCCCAGAGTTGAGTAGAACCGTTGTGTGCTTGTCAGGAGGTGTTGCGCGAGTGAGAGTCGCCATCGGCAGCGACCATGCGGGCTTCGAGATGAAGGAGATCTTGAAAGGGTTCATCGAGTCCTTAGGGCATGAGGTGGAGGACTTCGGGGCGCCCTCGGCGGACCCAGTGGACTACCCCGACGTGGGCTACCGTGTGGCGAAGGACGTCGCCTCCGGCCGGTCCGATAGAGGGGTCCTCATCTGCGGGACAGGCATTGGCATGTCCATCGTGGCGAACAAGGTGCCGGGGGTGCGAGCCGCGCTGGTGGGAGACGCTCAGGTCGCAAGGCTTGCCCGAGAGCACAACGACGCGAATGTCCTCGCACTAGGAGCTAGGGTCATCGGGCCGGAGGCGGCACGCGATATCGTCAAGACATTCCTTGAGACGGGCTTTGCGGGCGGTCGACACGCCCGACGGCTGGAGAAGATCGCTCTTGGAGAAGCGGGAAAGGGGAAGTGAGAATGTCCAGAGTCCATCTAATCGATCATCCTCTCATTCAGCACAAGCTCACGTTCATCAGGGACAAGAACACCGGGTCGAAAGACTTCCGTGACCTCGTGAGCGAGGTCGCGACCCTAATGGCATACGAGGTCACGCGGGACTTTCCTCTCACGGACGCGGAGGTAGAGACGCCGATAGGGAAGGCCAAGACCAAGGTGATCGCGGGAAGGAAGGTCGGTATCATCGCCATCCTCAGAGCAGGCCTCGGCATGGTCGACGGCATGCTGAGGTTGATACCCGCGGCGAAAGTCGGCCATATCGGCATCTACCGTGACCCGGAGACCCTGAGACCCGTTGACTATTACTGCAAGCTTCCACCGGACGTGTCCGAGCGTGACTTGATAGTCGTGGATCCGATGCTCGCGACGGGTGGGTCCGCCACGGCGGCCATCAAGTTCATCAAGGATCGCGGCGCGACCAACATCAAGCTGGTGGTGCTCATCGCCGCGCCGGAGGGCATCAAGATGGTGCAACAGAACCACCCAGACGTCGACATCTTCACGGCGGCCATAGACGAGCGCCTGAATTCCCACGGGTACATCGTGCCCGGCCTGGGTGATGCGGGGGACAGGCTGTTCGGAACGAAATGAGAGGGAGAGGCGACATCGTTTGAAACGCGAGACCGTGGCCAAGACCCTCGGGCGGCCTTCGTGGGACGAGTACTTCATGGAGATCGCGAAGCTGGTGGCCAGCCGCTCCACGTGCCTCCGCCGACAAGTCGGCGCCATTGCCGTGAGGGACAGACGTATCCTTGCGACAGGGTACAACGGCGCGCCGACGGGCCTGGCCCACTGCGGCGAGGTAGGGTGCCTTCGCGCTGAGCGTGAAGTACCTTCGGGTGAGAGACACGAGCTGTGCAGAGGTCTGCATGCGGAGCAGAACGTCATAATCCAGGCGGCACTGCACGGCATAAGCATCAAGGGGGCGACCATATACTGTACAAACCATCCGTGCGTCCTCTGCGCCAAGATGCTGGTGAACGCGGGCGTGCTAGAGATAGTGTACGCCGGGGACTACCCAGACGAGCTCGCGTCGGTGATCCTTGGAGACGCGGGGATAAATGTGAGACGCTTCCTTTCATCTCGCAGCAGGCTGGTCGACGAGCCATTTCGTGTTGGGCCACCTTGACGGGCGTTTCCCGGCAAGGTTAGAATGGGGTTGACTAGGCCCGGAGCTGGACGTCCCCAAGGGACGTCCAGCCGCGGGTTCCTGCCGGGCGTTGGGACAGCGCCTGTCGCGCAGGATATGGTCAAGGCTCGTTCAGTCGGAGAGGAAGTGCGAAACCGGTATGTCTTCGTATGCCCTCGCGTTCGCGGAAGCCTTCGCAGTGACCCTTGTTCTCACGCCGATAGTGCGCGCCTGCGCCTTGCGCGCGGGCCTGGTGTACATGCCGAATGCACGCACGGTTCACAGGTTGCCCATGCCGGTGCTGGGTGGAGTGGCGATATTCGCGGGGTTCGTGATGACGGTCCTTCACCGGGTGGGCCTCGGCGGCGACACAGTGGGTCTGCTGGCGGGGGCTGCCGTGGTCTTCGCGGTCGGGGTACGCGATGACATGCGCGAACTCGGCGCCTTGCCGAAATTCGCTGGTCAGCTCGTTGCGGCGCTCGTGGCGGTGTGGCTCGGTGTGCGCATCGAGTTCGTGACCAATCCCTTCGGCCCCGGAATGGTGTACCTGGGCTGGTGGGGCGCCCCTCTGACGGTTCTCTGGATACTCGCCCTCACGAACGTCGTGAACTTCCTCGACGGCCTCGACGGGCTCGCCGCAGGGGTGTCGTCCATCGCGGCCTTTGCGCTCTTCTGGGTGGCCGCCGCCCGCGGCCAAGTCTTCGCCGCCACTCTTGCGATCGCCCTTGCCGGTGGCGCGGTCGGGTTTCTCCCGTTCAACTTCAACCCCGCGAAGATATTCATGGGCGACGCGGGCGCCATGTTCCTTGGTTACTCAGTGGCGGTGGTCTCAGTGGAAGGGGCTCTGAAAGGCGCCGCCACCATCGCTCTCGCCGTCCCCATGTTTGCTCTGGGAGTGCCGATCATCGATACCGCTTTCGCCATCGCGCGCAGAGTCCACAATGGAACCCCATTCTATCGGGCCGACAAGGACCACATCCATCACCGCCTGCTCGCGAGGGGGTTCTCCCACCGCGGCGCGGTGGTCCTGATTTACCTCGTAAGCGGCCTGCTTGCTTCGATCGCCGTGTTGGTGGCGCGGGTTCACGCAACGGTCACGCTGTACTTGGCCGTCGTGCTGGTGCTCGGCTTCCTCGTGGCCGGTGTGAGTCGGCCTGGCAGGACTTACACCCGTACTACGGCCCAAACGCGCACCCAGGCTCCCCATAGATAGGCAAGACGCACCCGCCGGATAGAGGCGCCGGAAGGTGGTAGCGCGATGCGTCCGCGGGGTCCGGTCCGCCCGACCGGTCGTGGGATGGCCGCACGCCGGGGTGAGGAGGTCCTCTCATGTCGCGAAAGAAGGTCATGCTGGTCTTCGGGACGCGCCCGGAGGCTATAAAGATGGCACCCGTAGTGAGCACCATGCAGGGCTGCGACGCCATCAAGTGCGTGGTCGCGGTGACCGCGCAGCACCGAGAGATGCTCGACCAGGTTCTAGACCTGTTCGATGTCGAGCCCGACTACGACCTCGACATCATGCGTGAGGGACAATCCCTTGCCGACATAGCCACGCGGGCAATCGCCGGGCTCGAGGCCGCCATGGCGAAGGAGAAGCCCGACCTCGTCTTGGTCCACGGTGACACGTCGACCACGTTCATTGCGAGCCTCGTCGCGTTCTACCACCAGGTGCAGGTCGGCCATGTCGAGGCGGGGCTCCGGACCCACGACAAGTACTCTCCATTCCCGGAGGAAATGAACAGGCGGCTTACGGGGTGTCTAGCTGACATTCATTTCGCGCCCGTGGAGAACCACAAGAGGAACCTACTGGCGGAAGGGGTAAGGGAAGAGGCGGTCCACGTGACGGGCAACACTGTGATAGACGCCCTCATTGACGTAGCGAGGCGACCGTACGAGTTTCGGGACCCGGTCCTTGCCGCCATCGATTTCGACCACAGGAAAGTGCTCCTCGTCACGGCGCACCGCCGGGAGAACTGGGGAGAGCCCATGCGCGAGATCTGTCACGCACTCAAGGACATCGTGGACGCCCGACCCGACGTGGAGATCGTCTTTCCGGTCCACATGAACCCGCTCGTGAGGACGGATGTGATCGACGTGCTTGGAGGCGTCCAGCGGGTCCATCTCATAGACCCTGTGGACTATCAGGCCATGGTGGCGCTCATGAAACGGTGCTACATGGTGCTTACGGACTCGGGTGGGCTGCAAGAGGAGGCGCCGTCCCTGGACAAGCCTGTCGTGGTCTTGCGCAACGTCACCGAGCGCCCCGAAGGCCTCGAGGCAGGCACGCTCGTTCTCGCGGGGACGGACCGCAGACGCATCGTCGAGCGCACGCGGGAGCTTCTGGAGGATCCCGAGGCCTACCAGAGGATGGCATGCGCCCGCAATCCATACGGCGACGGCCATGCATCGGAGCGCATCCTCGCAGCGGTCCTGTGGAGGTTAGGCATTTGCCGAGAGCGCCCGGAGGATTTCTGCGGGTAACCCGGGGCTCGTCCTCTGCCATTAATTGGGTATCCGGGGTTGAATATCCAGTTGAAGACGTAAGCCTCCGATGGTACACTCACTCCGTGGCTGTCGGAAGCCCAGTTGGGGTTCTCCGCGGCCGCAAGAGGCCGTCAAGAGGCCGGGTTGCCTGGGCAGTCGCCGGGCCGTTCTGAGAGGAGGAAACCGCTTGGACAGCATCCTCATCCGGGGAGGGGTGAGGCTTTCGGGCCGGGTGGTCATAAGCGGCGCGAAGAACGCTGCGCTGCCCGCCATAGCGGCGGCGCTTCTCACTGCTGACGAGGTCGTCCTGACAGGGGTTCCCGCCCTGGACGACGTGGGAACAATGTGCGAGCTCCTTGACAACCTCGGTGTGTGTGTGAACATGACACCCGGTCGCGTGAGGCTTCGCGCTCCTCGGGCGACGGCACGGCCGGCGCCGTATGACCTTGTCAGGCGGATGAGGGCATCGTTTCTGGTCGCGGGCCCGCTCCTGGCGCGCTTCGGAGTTGCGCGCATGCCAATGCCTGGCGGATGCGCGATCGGCTCTAGGCCGATAAACCTTCACCTAAAGGCGTTTGCGGCCATGGGGGCGGATCTCACCATCGGGAACGGCTGCATCGAGGCTGTGGCGCCCGCCGCCGGGTTGCGAGGCGCGCGGGTGTACCTGGACTACCCCAGCGTTGGAGCGACCGAGAACGCTCTGATGGCGGCTGTCTTGGCCGACGGTGTCACGGTCATCGAAAACGCTGCTCAGGAGCCTGAGGTGGTCGATCTGGCGAACCTTCTCTCTGCCATGGGCGCCAAGGTAAGGGGCGCGGGCACCGGCGTTGTAAAGATCGAAGGTGTTGACGAACTCCGCGGGGCTTCTCACACCATTGTGCCTGACCGCATCGAGGCCGGCACGTACATGGCAGCCGCGGTGATCACCCGCGGTGACGTGCTGATCGACAACGTGGTCCCCGAACATCTTGCGGCCACCATATCAAAGTTGCGCGAGGCGGGCGCTGTTGTAGAGACACAAGGGTCGAGCCTGCGCGTGAGCTCTTCGGGTGAAGTCCGGCCTCTCGACATCAAGACCATGCCGTATCCAGGGTTCCCCACAGACCTACAAGCTCAATTCATGGCGCTCCTTTCCATTGCGAGTGGAACGAGCGTCATCACCGAGACAGTCTTCGAGAACAGGTTCATGCACGTTGACGAGCTCGCCCGAATGGGTGCGAGGATCAAGATAGACGGCCGATCCGCAGTGGTAGAGGGAGTGGAGACTCTCTCAGGAGCTCCGGTGAGGGCTACGGACCTCCGGGCTGGTGCAGCGCTTGTGGTAGCGGCGCTAGCGTCGCGGGGCGAGACCGAGATCTTCGGTGTGGGTCACATCGATCGCGGGTACGAGGCCATCGAGCACAAGCTACGCATGCTCGGGGCGGTGATCGAAAGACGCACCGATGTCCGAGAGTCTTTGGCGGCCGGCGCGGGCGCACTGTAGGCACGGGACGCGCGCGGCCGGGTTAGGGCAGACGAAGGGGACGAGACGAAGGGAAGGACAATTGGGGACGAAGGGAAGGACCGGTCTTTGGGCACTGCGGGGTCGGAACCCGCAGCAGATGGAGAACGGCGCCCGGCCGCAACTGGAACGCGGCCGGGCGCACTCTTTCGGGGCGTGTTCTATTCTGCCCCCGAACCGCGTAAGGATAGCCAGGAGTCCACCATAGACAAGCGGCTGTCGTTCATCAGGGGGCAGGCTGGATGGACAGGGCGGTGATCTTCTCCGTCGGGTTCTGTATACTGGTCGTCCTCGTGGTGCCTTCCGTGCTGGTAAGAGGTTGCGACTACGGGGTCGAGCCGCGGCAACAGGCGGCGGGGCCCACCGTCCGGGTATTCGTGACCGCGACCGGGCAAACGGTGGAGATGCCCCTCGACGAGTACGTGCGAGGGGTTGTGGCTGCTGAGATGCCGGCGTCGTTTGGAACGGAAGCGCTGAAAGCGCAAGCTGTGGCGGCGCGTACGTTCGCGGTCAAGAGAATGAGGCAGTTCGGCGGTCCCGGGTGTTCGGCTCACCCAGGCGCCGACGTGTGCACTGATCACCTGCACTGCCAGGCGTGGATATCCGACGACGAGTTGCGAAAGAAGCTCGGCTACCTCGAATACCACGCCTATGCTCGGAAGATAGCGAGCGCAGTGGAATCGACCTCGGGGAAGATCGTCACGTACCGGGGCGAGCCCATTGAGGCGTACTACCATGCGGCCTCGGGTGGGTCGACCGAGGACTCCGAGGATGTGTGGCAGGCGGCCGTCCCGTACCTGCGGGCGGTGTCCACGGAGTTCGAGGCTCGAGAACCCAGCTTCCAGCAGCTCGTGGAGTTCACCGTGACGGAACTCGAAAAGAGGCTCGGTGTGAAACTCACTGAGAGGAAGGTGAGGACGTACAAGGTTGCCGGTAAAGATGTGCAAGTCGTCGCAGAGGAAAGAATGGACCGGCCCATCGAGGTGCTGAGCGTTACACCGGCCGGTAGGGTCAGGGAGATCCGCGTGGGCGACAAGGTATTCTCTGGGCACTCTCTGCGCGAGCTCTTGGGACTTCGCTCCACCAAGCTCACTTGCCGAATCGTGGGAGACAAGGTGTGCTTCGTTACCACCGGCTACGGCCACGGAGTGGGCATGTCCCAGTACGGGGCGCAGGTCATGGCCCAGGCGGGGAAGACCTACGCGGACATTCTCAGACACTATTATCCCGGCACCGAGGTCACGGTCTTCGCGGCGCTTGCGCCCGAGCAGCTACCCTGACCGCCTCCGCATCGTCCAGTGCCCTTCCCACCACTCACCCTGTTCGGCGTCTGCATAAGGCTGCATAGACAGGAAACAACAGGGGAGAATATACGCCGGGGTGATGGTATGGAGGGAAGGACGAGGAGAAGGCACAAAAGGCTTTCTGTGGGGGGAATCTGGGCGCGCCTCGCCGCACACGCCCGGCGGGTGCTGCGAGGAGCGAGGCGGGGAATGGTGGGCGCGTGGCGCGGCATCCTGAGAATCATGCCGCCGCGCGAAGCAGCGATAGTCGTGATCATGGGAGGAGTCGCGTTCGGGCTCGGAGTGGCTCTCGGGCGGGTCACCGCGCCGCCCGCGGCGCCTCTGGATCAAGGGTACGTCACCATCGAGCATGTAAGCTCTCACGAGCCTGGAACCGAGCCTTCCGTCGTGGGTGAGGAGGGGCCGCGCCAAGCGGCGGAAGAGTCAGGGCAACCGGGCGTGATCGCGCCCGTCTCCGGGGCTGGCTCGTCTTCTGATGATGAAGGGAGGGGAGTGGTGGGGCCGGTGCCGAGTCTGGGAGTGACGACCCCTTCCCAGTCGCAGCTGCCGGCGACGGCATCATCGCTCCAACCGGAGTCCCTGCGTTCCGCGGATCGCGAAGGCGCGGGCGGCGCTGCCGCAAAGCCCGAGATGCCTGCCGCGTCTGGCGGATCTTCCGCGGCGAGGCCCGCCGGTTCCTCCGTCCAGACCCCTAAGGAAACGACGGCGCAGGCATCCAGGCGTGAGAAGATGCTCATGCCGGTGCAGGGGAGGATCATCTCGGAGTTCGGGTGGAGAAGACACCCGGTGTTCGCCGACTGGCGTTATCATACGGGAATTGACATCGCCGCTTCCGAGGGCATCCCCGTTCGGGCGGCGCTGTCCGGCAAGGTAGTCGAGGTGGACACCGACAGGCAGCTTGGGCTGTACGTAGTGCTCGAGCACGAAGGAGGACTCCGCACCAAGTACTGCCACCTTGAGTCTAGTCCGGCGTCTTGCGGGGATTCGGTGGCCCAAGGCGAATCCATAGGCATGGCCGGGTCTTCGGGGGTCACGTCAGGGTGTTACGTCCACTTCGAGGTCATCAGCGGCGGCAAGGCACAGGACCCCAGGAAGTTCCTGTGAACATCTGAAGAGAATCTCTAGGTGAGGCAAAAGGCCCTGCCCCGGCAGGGCCTGACATATCTCGCTGCTCTCCGAATATACATTGTATCAAACCGGGGGCAGGGGGGCAGGCGAGATGAGAGAATACATCCGGCGTCGGGTGCTGGACGTGGCTGGCCACATCATCGAGACCAAGTCCACGGTCAGACAGGCTGCCAAGCTATACAACGTGAGCAAGAGCACTGTCCACAAAGACGTCACGGAAAGACTGCCACTCATCAGCAAGCAGCTCTCGCGGAAAGTCAAGCGCATCCTCGAGCAGAACAAAGCGGAGCGGCACATCCGCGGAGGAGAGGCCACGCGGAAGAAGTACCGTCAAAAGAAGAGCTAGGTTCCAATCTTGGGGAGGAGATCCTTCTGGTCTGTAGAATGTCCCCTCGTGGGGTTTTTTCGTGTGGGAGCGGTGGATAAGCCCCCTGATGTCGCCGGAGGATGGGCTGCCCTCCTCGTGGGGCGCGGGCTCGGGAGGAGTTGAGCCATGTTCGGGCTTTCGGTGGATGTGGGAATAGATCTGGGCACTGCCAATACGAAGGTGTACGTAAAAGGCAAAGGCGTGGTCATCCGCGAGCCGTCCGTGGTGGCTCTCGACAGCGAGACCAGGAAGGTGCTTGCCGTCGGCGAGGATGCCCGGCGGATGATCGGTAGGACGCCTGGGACCATCACGGCAGTGCGCCCAATGAAAGACGGTGTCATCGCCGATTACGACATCACCGAGACGATGCTGCGCCATTTCCTGGCCAAGGCGTGCGGCAGGCACACTTTCATACGGCCGCGCGTGGTCATCTGTGTTCCGTCTGGAGTCACGGGGGTCGAACGCCGCGCGGTACTGGAGGCGGCCACTCAGGCCGGAGCACGCCAGACATACCTCATCGAGGAGCCCATGGCCGCGGCCCTCGGCGCGGGCATCGACATCTCGGAGCCCTCAGGGAACATGGTGGTGGACATAGGAGGCGGAACGACGGACATCGCGGTCATCTCCCTGTCAGGCATCGTCGTGACCGAGTCGCGTCGCGTTGGGGGGGACAAATTCGACGAGGCGATCATCAGGTACATCAAGAAGGTTTACAACTTGATGATCGGGGAGAGGACCGCCGAAGACATCAAGATCCAGATCGGAACAGCGTATCCCCAAGGCGAGGGGCTGTCCACCGAGATCCGAGGCCGCGACCTCGTGACCGGCCTTCCACGGACCATCAAGTTCACGTCCGCTGAGACTTTCCAGGCTCTCACGGAGCCGATCGCCGAGATAGTAGACGGGGTCAAGGGAGTGCTCGAGCGCACGCCGCCAGAGCTAGCCGCCGACATAGTCGACAAGGGCATCGTGTGCACCGGAGGTGGGTCGCTGCTCTCGGGTCTCACGAACCTGCTCGCCGACGAGACCGGTATACCGGTACAGACCGCGGAGGACCCCATGAGTTGCGTTGTCCTTGGAACGGGCAAGATCCTCGATGCCCTGGATAGGTTCAGAGAGAGCGTCGTCGTGGCGACGAGGTCCGTGTGACGGGCCGCATCGCCTCGTCGTGCCGACTCCTCGTATCGCAGTCCCGCCTCAGCCTCGTACCTTTGCAGGCAGCTAGATGTCCCTCCGGCGTCAATCGGTGCGCGCGTGGCGGCAGACATCGTGCGCCCGGAACGACCCCACGTATCCACAGGGAGCGCGGCGGCGAACGTCGCAAAAGCAGCGTTGGGCACCGGCGGATCCTGGCGTGGCCGACGTGGTAGCCGACGTACAGGACACCGATCGAGTAGAGCGTCGGGAATGGGGTCACGGGAAGCTCGGTTTCAGGCGAGCTCACCTTCTGAGGCTGAGGTGAGTGCGGCCACGCCTCGTCCACAATTTGGCACGCACGTTCATCGATGGCAGGAGAGGATAGAACGATCCCGTAGCGAACACTAAATGGAGCTTTGGGAATCGAAGGATGAGAGGAGGCGGGCGGCGATGGAACGTTCCCGTTTCACATCAAACGTTGGGGGCAAAGCCGGGGCGGGCTCGGCGCGACGAGCGCTTCGGCGGGTCACCACGGTGGCGGCTGCGGCGACCTGGGCGGCAGTGGTTGTGGTTCTGCTGTGTGGTAGCGCGCTTTCGCAGACGATGCCTGGCGGAGGCACCCCTGATCAGGCGGGGATCATCATAGGGACGGCGAATGGACCGCTTGCGATTCCCGCAGTGTTCAGGGGACAATGCTTGTTGCTGCCCGCGACGTTCGTGTCAGAGACGCTCAAGATGCCCATGAGGTACGATCCTGCCTCACAGCGGCTCACATTCAGCATACCTGGCGGATCACCGGCGAATGCCATCGAGGTGGTGCTACATCAGCGCAAGTGGAGGTTGTCATCGGGCGAGGTCCGGGAATTCGCCGAGGCACCTACCACGGCGGCCGGTATACCGTTCGTGCCCGCGGACCTTCTGGCGATAACCGGCGAATACGAGGTAAGCTGGGATGCCCAGTCGAAGGTGGTGTATCTGCGCGGCCAGGACGATCCGAAGACTGTCATGACCGACGTAAGATTCAGTATCTATCCCGACAGGGTGCGGGTTGTCTTCGACTTCACGGGAGAGACCGGATACGAGGTCGTCCAGATGAAGAACCCGTCGCGAGTCGTGGTGACTTTCGAGAGCACGTGCGTGTGGGGCGCGATAGACCGAGTCATCGGCGACGTCGCGGTTAACCAGGTGAGGGTCGCTCCTCCGGAGAACGGAAAGGCCAAGGCGGTCTTGGACTTCAACTACGTCCTGCCCGACGTGAAAGCGTTTTGGCTCAAAGACCCTGCAAGGTTCGTCGTGGACGTGCCGAAACTGTACGACACCAAAGCCTCGCTCACAGTAACTCGCGGGGTGCGCTACACGGTGGTGAACAAGGGGACCCCGGCAGGGCCGCTCACAGTAGACGTCCTCGAGGTCGACGTCAAAGATCCGACCGTCTCGGTGCGACCCACGTTAGCAGGAAAGAACGGCGCGACCGGTCTGGCCAGGGTCAGCGAGCTCGTGGCGAGGGAGGGCGCGATCGCAGGGGTGAACGGGGTGTTCCACTCGGCCGACGGCACGCCGCTGGGACTCATGATCATCGACGGGCGAATGAAGGCGCCTCCCTTGATGAACCGCACAGCACTCGGGATCACGTCGGACGGCGCCATCGTGATAGACAACGTCTCATTGGACGAGCAAGGCAACCTCATCCCTGACTGGAGAACGCTTGGTGTGGTCCACGCCGTCGGGGGAGGCCCCAGGCTGGTCAAGGATGGCAAGGTGCACGTCACGTCGGGAGAGGAGAGGTTCAAGGCGGACGTGGCCGTTGGTCGGGCACCGCGTACCGCCGCTGGGGTCACTTTCGACGGCAAGCTCTTGCTTGTTGCCGTCACAGGCAGACAGGCTCACCATAGCATAGGGGTCACTCTCGAGGAGCTCGCCAACCTCATGATCGAACTCGGCGCGAAGGACGCGCTGAACTTTGATGGTGGCGGATCGTCTACCATGGTGGTCCGCGAATACGTCATGAACACTCCCTCCGACGGGCGGGAGAGGACGGTTGCGGATGCCATATTGGTCTTCTCGAGCCTTCCGAAACCCGCTCCCGTCGGCCCGTTGCCGTCGGATTCCGTGACATCACCGTGACATTGCCATGATAGACATGGGTGAGACATTGGTGAGGCTTGCGCGTGAAGCCGAGCCGTCGGCGCGCGAGGCCGAACCGGGAAGGGAGAGCGTGTTGATGGCCCAGATTCCAGTGCATCGGAACATGCCCCGGGCGGTGCGGTCGCTCGAGTTTGCGATCGTTCTCTGTCTTGTCGCGGTGTTCGCGGGCGTCGTCGTCACAGTGGATGGTCCCGCCCTCGCGTCAGAGAATCAGGCGTTCATGACCGTGGCGGAGCTGCGCCCGGGCATGAAGGGCATCGGAAAGACTGTCGTGCAAGGCACCCGCATAGACACGTTCGACGTGGAGATCCTCGCGGTCGTCAAAGGGGAGACCGCCACCGGCGACCTCGTGCTGGTGCGCGTGGGAGGCAAGACCGTGGAGGCTTCGGGCGGCATCGCGGCGGGAATGAGCGGCAGCCCCGTTTACGTGAACGGCCGTCTCGTGGGAGCCATCTCCTTCGGATTCGAGAACGCGGACCACTTCGTGGGCCTCGTGACACCCATCGAAGAGATGCTCAAAGTGTTTGCGGCGGCGAAGAGGCCGGTTCCAGGCGTGGCCAGTCTTCCGGAGCCGGTGAGGATCGGAGACGGCCTTGCCCAGCGTGTGGTGCTCGCGGCCTCCAAAGACGAAGCGGCACGGCTTGCAAGCCAAGCGTCTGAGGGGACGCTCGTGATGGTCCCCGTCGCGACGCCCGTGATGGTTAGCGGCGCGAGCAGGCGGGCGTTCGATCGGTTGTCGAAGGGGCTTAGACCCTTCGGACTCATGCCCATCCAAGGCGCCGTAGGCGGGAAGGGACCCCTGGGAAATGCGCCCCCCGCAAATCTCGAGCCCGGGAGCTGCATTGGCGTTCAGCTCGTCAGGGGAGACGTGTCGGTGACGGCGATAGGCACCGTCACATACCGGCAAGGCAGTGAAGTACTTGCCTTTGGTCACTCGCTCCTGGGCAGAGGGAACGCGAGCTACTTCGCTGCGGGGGCCGAGGTCTACGTGGTGGTGGCCGGCGAAACCATGCCGTTCAAGATCGCGAGCCCCCTGGGCCTGGCCGGCACGATCGTCCAGGACAGAACGCATGGGGTCCTTGCGGATATCGGCACGAAGCCGCCGAGCGTCCCCGTCACAGTCTCGGTGCGCGACCGCGATACAGGCAGAGCCAGGATGCTTAGGGCCGACATCGTTCGAGACGAGATGCTATCGACGGATCTTGCCGCAGCAGTCGTCTTGTCGTGCCTCGACGCCACCGTGGACAGAATCGGGCGGGGAACCTCCAGCGTGAGGTTCCAAGTGGAAGGGAAGGGTCTGCCCAGACCCATAGTCAGGGAGAACATGTTCTATAGCCCGTCTGACATCTCGGCCGCGTCCATCAGTGAGGTGGCGGACGCCATTGCTACCATCATCGACAATGAGTTTGCCGAAGTAGAGGTCACGGGTGTGAAGGCCGACTTCGAGGTGGAGGAAGCAAGGCGCACGGCCAGGATTCACTATGCGGAGACTGCGGCCAAGGTAGCCAAGCCCGGGGATACTATCGAGGTCAAGGTCAGACTCCTGCCGTTCAGGGGTGTCGCCGAGACGAAGGTCATCGAGGTCAAGATACCCGAAAGAACCCCACCTGGCACCCTGTGTCTCACTGTGCGTGGTGGAGGGGTGGCGCCGGGGGAAGAGGAAGGCGACACGGGCACCACGGGAAAGCCGTCCCAGCCCACCGTTGCGGAGAGTCTCGAAAACCTCGTGCAGGAATTCATGTCCAAGGAACGGAACTGCGACATCGTGGTGGAGTTCTATCCCGGCGAAGCCTCCGCCGATGAGGACGCGGTTCCAGCGGACGAGAGGTCCGCCCAGGCGGAGGCCTCCGGGGGGCTGAGCCTCTGGCGGGAGATGGGCCAGGACCTTCCTCGCGGCGACGATAAATCCCCTAGGGAACCGGGAGGCATCCCGGGAGCGGAGGATACCGGGTTGGTCAAGGCCACTCTCACCACCGGCTACGTGATCGAGGGCGAGACCACAGTTGAGATAGAGGTGGAGGACGTGGAGTCGGTCTTGGAGGATGATGAGGTCGAGGATTGAGGGGACGACGGCCGCGCAAGACCCGGGCCTACGGGGAATTGACGGAGAATTGATGGAGGACAGGGAGGTCCCAAGGGAACCATGATTTGGAGGTCCCCGCGCGACGCGCGGGGACTTGCGTTACAAAGGAATAGGTTGCTTTGTGTCGAACTATCTCCTGGCTGGGAGGGCAAGCCATGTACGTATCCCGAAGAGGAGCCAGGATAGCGGCCGGTGCGAGCGCGCTTACGCTCGTTGCGGCCGTGTGTTTCGTCGTATACACCCACTTTGCCGCGCTCCAGGTCGCGGCGCTCGCAAAAGCGCATGACCTCGTTCAATCGTCGCTCCAAGAGAGCCTCGGCCGGAAGGTGACGGTGGGCTCCATCACCGCCGCTGGCCTCGATTCCATCGTGGTGTCAGACGTGATCGTGCCTGCCATGCCTGGGGAAGGAACGGGCGCCCCGGTGCTCGAGGTGGATGAGGTCGCCGTCGATTACTCCCTGCTCGACGTGATCTTCCGGCGCAAGCCTCTCGTCCAGACCATCACTTCCGTGACGCTAGTGAAGCCTGTGGCGAGGGTGGGGCGCGCTCCGGACGGCGGTATCTGGCCGCGTGATCTCTTTGTATCTCAGATCGTGTCGCCCGACGGGGTAGAGGCTCTCTCGGGGTCAATAATCGTCCGGGACGGACGGGTGGAGGTCACAGGGGTTCCGGGGCTGCGGGAGACCGTCGCGCTGGAAGGCATCCAAGCCACGGTCTCATCGGTCGGGGCCGGACTTGTCTGGCGGATGAGCGGGCGGACGGGTCCCAAAGCTGAGCTTCGCCTGGCTGCCGCGGGCACCCTGGACATGACGCAGAAGGCCTTCGCCTGTGACGCCACCGTGTCCGGGGCGATGCCCGCCGGAGTCCTCGAAGACTTGCGCCGGGCGTTGCGCGAGCGACCGGATATCCTAGCATGGACCGGCGCTGGGCTCGGTCCTGAGCTCCTGGCGTACCTCGACGCTGAAGGCAAGGTGGAGCTCAGCGGCGGGAAGTTACGGGTCGACGCGCACATACGACCTGGCCAAGATGGGGGGCGTCTAGTGCGGGGAGAAGTGAGCATCGCGCAAGCCGGCGTGGTGGCGAGGGATCCAGCTCCGTGGTTGCGAAGCCTTCGAGGCGTCATCAACCTTGCCTCGGAGTTCCAAGCGGACCCGGCGGGGTTCTCGTGCCAGGGCAAAGTCTCCCTATCGACCGCGCACGCTGAGCTGGACGGAGGCGCCGCGGGGCTTGGTACTATTGAGGCATTGACGCAGGCAGAAGTGGACTTCTGGCAAAAGCCAGGCGAGGCCCTCAGCTTCGAGGGTTGCGCGGATCTCGATATTCCCGACGTCTCTATGGGAGACGTCGTGAGAAGGACCCTGGCCGGGGCTTTTTACGGGTCGGCCAATGCTGGGATTGGAGACGGCGTGGGGACGCTCGAAGTGGACGGCCCCGTCGACGCATCGATCGCCTTTGCCGGCCAGAGTGGGAAGGGCGTTGAGGTGCGCGGCAAGGTCACCATGGCCGCGGGACGCATGCTCGTGGACGATCTCGTGCCTGAGGTGCCGAGAGTGTCCGGGGACGTCGCCTGGGAGCTAGAGTTTACGCGCGACGCGATGGGGGCGCTCACGTGCACGGGCAGGGCACGAACAGAGAGGGCGTCCGTCACGACCGGGCGCATCGCGGGGGTCGGCGATTTCGAGGGGGATGTTCGAGCGAATATGGCCTTTTCCGCGGCGTGGGGCGAAACGACGTCCACCGGCGAATCGGGGAGTCCTGCTCGGCTAGCGGCCACGATGGCTCCCACCTATGAGGGAGAGATAAGCATCCTCTCGG
This sequence comes from Bacillota bacterium, assembly GCA_024653485.1. NCBI lineage: Bacteria > Bacillati > Bacillota > Bacillota bacterium. The sequence continues at coordinate 44,251 of JANLFY010000001.1, forward strand.
GAACAGTGAGACTAAGCTACCCGGCCCTGGGGCTTACGTCAGCGAAAGGCTCGGTCACCGGACAGGTCCGCCTGAGAGGCGAACACGGCGGCGCCACGGAGTACTCCGGGAGGCTCAGCGTCGCAGACGCGACCGTTGCCATGACGCGGCCGCGGGAAGGCGTGAAGTCTCTCGAGAGCGGTGCCAGTGGAACCATAGAGTTCGAAGGGGCATATCCCGGCAGGGCAAGGTTCGAGGGAAGCGTGGACCTGAGAGAAGGCGGCGTGACCGCTGAGTTCTCCGGGCCGGGCGCGGGCTCCGTTTCGGGAGAGGCGCGCACCAGAGGCACGGTTCGGTTTTCGGGGGAGTATCCAGGGCGTATCGAATACCGGGGGACGATGGACGCGTCACGGGGTCGCTTGGCGGTTCGCGACGTGCCTGGCGGCCTGACTCGCTGGGAGAGCGCGGCTGAGGCTCACGTGGATTTCGGGGGAGCGCACCCCGGCAGAGCTGATTTCAGCGCCTCATGCTCGTTTCCCAGAGGAGAGATGGAGATCTCAAACGGACCCGCGGGCATCGCCCGAGTGTCCGGGCGCACGTACGGCAGGGCGAGCGTGACCGGGAGCCTCCCGGGCGACTTGGAGTACGATGGACGGATCGCCCTCGAGGATGCCGCATTCCAGCTGGCCGACGCGCCCGGCGGGATAGAGTCGCTCTCTGGAACGGCAGACGTCATCGTCGATCTGGCCGGATCCTCCAAAGGCGGTCTCAGGTACTCTGGAGTCGCGGAGCTCGTCTCCGGGCAGGTGGCTGCCACGAACCTCCCGGGCGGCGTGAGAAGTCTGAGAGGACCAGCTCGGGGCGACATGCGGTTTGCGGGGACGTACCCAGGGACCCAGGAGTTCGAGGGCAACGTGTCTGTGAACGGTGCTGACCTGGTGGTTGGCGAAATACCCGGCATTGCGAGGTCGCTGTCCGGTCAGGTGGCCGGGGCGATGAGCTTCCGTGCGGAGGGCGGCAAGGTCGAGGCTTTCTCGGGCAAGGCGGTCGTAGCGCCGGCCACGTTCGTTTCAGACGGAGTCCACCCTGGGGTGACCGTCGCTCGGGGCCCGTTGAAGATGGACGTGGAATTCTCCTCGGCCCGCGACGGGCATCTCGACATCAAGGGCACAGGGGCGATTTCCGGCGCTCACCTGCGTGGTGGGAGGCTGTTCCCAGGCCTTGCGAACGTGGAAGGCGAGGTCGACGCCTCATTCGACTTCGAGAGCACTCCTGAAGGGGTTAGGTACGAGGGAACGGCGAAGATCGTGTCGGGGAAAGCAGCCCTCGGAAGCGATGTGGTTCCCGGTGTCGAGAGAGTGGACGGAAACGTCGTGGCGACGTTGGACTTCCGTGGTGTCGGGGGAAAGGCCGGTACTTACAGCGGCCGCGCGAGGCTCCTCGGAGGGACCATCAAAGCGGGCGAGGTTACGAAGGGAATTGAGCTGATAGAGGGGCCTGTCGACCTTGATGTGGCCTTCTCCGGGGGGGTCGGAACAAGCGCTTCGTATGTTGGCCAGGTTTCCATACGTGATGCGTCCTTCCGAGCCTCGGAGATAGTCCCCGGCATGAAGAGCGTCACCGGAAAGATGTCCGGCGAGATCTCGTTCGCCAGCAAGCCCGACGGCTCAGTCTCCTACGATGGCAGCGCCGACCTCACGCATGCCTCCTTCGCAGCAGGAGCAGTCTATCCGGGGATCACGGAGCTCGGCGGGAACGGCAAGGCCCACTTCACGTTCTCTCATACCGGAGGCTCCGGGCTGAAAGGCACGGCGGAGATCACCGTGACCGGGGGCATACTTGCCCACAACGCAGTCGGGTCTCGGGTCGAGGACATAGCCGCACAAATCACCATGAGCGCCGATCTCATCGAGATCAAGGGCATGACAGGCCGCCTGGGGTCGTCGAGGATCGAGGCTTCGGGATGGCTTCGTCCGGGGAAGAGAGTGGAGCTGGATCTTGCGCTGAAGAGCAGAGACCTCGTCTTGGCCGACCTCGGAAGGATCGGGTTCGCGGGAGCTGGTGGGCAAGCCGCCGCGCTCTCGGGAAGCGCAGCGGTGGACCTCAAGGTGAGAGGGTACTATCCCAATCTACAGTACAGCGGGCAGTTGGCCCTCAGACGTGTCACGGTGAATCACCCAGCGCTTGGCGTGCCGATAGAGGATGTTTCCGGCCCCGTGACCCTGTCCGGAAAGAAGATGGTGACGGAGTCCCTCCAGATGACCGTCGCGGGGCTCCCGGTGACTGCGCGCGGCGAGATCCTCGATCCCCTTAACCCCCGATTCGACGTCACTCTGGCGTTAGCGGATGCCGATATCGGCCGGCTGATGTCGATACTCGCACCCGGAGCCGCGATGGGCGACGGTGACGAGAGAGACCCCGATGTTGGGTCGGCTGCCCCGAACTTCGCAAACCGCGTCTCGGGCAGAGGATCGATCGTTGCGAGGATAACGGGGAGGATAGGTGAAATCTCCACGGAAGGCTCTGTAAACTTCGCGACGCTTGCCGTCCCGGCGGGGGAAAAGGTCATCACCGCAACGAGCGTGAAGGGGAGCTTTCGGTACGCTGACGGCGTGCTCACACTGAGAGAGGTTGGAGCGCAAGTCGCCGACGGCAGCGTCACCATTGAGGGAGCCATGACGCCGGGCAAGGCCTGGCCGGGACCTATCGGGAGCATTGGGTCAGCGGGCCTCGATGGGGAGGAAGGAGCCGGCTTTCCGCAAATCCGCGCCAATGTAAAGCTCAAGGGGGTTTCGGCCGGAGCGCTAGGACCCCTCATCCTTCCTCGTGCATTCGTCCTGTCGGGAACTCTTGATGGCGATTTAGTGGTCGCCGGAGGCGGCCGGTCAGGCCCGCGATTCGACGTGACGGGGTCGTGCCGGATGACCTCGGCACGCGCAGCGTTCGGGAAGACGAGCTTCGACTTTGCTAGCGTCGAGGCTAGTTTCCGAGGAGTCGGCGGCGAGGTAACGTTTGATCGGCTGCTGGCCAGGGGCGCCGACGGCCACGTGGACGCGAGCGGAACGGTGTCGCTGGCTGGCGGAGCGGACTTCCGCGCGACCGTGAGCGGCGCCGACCTGGCGAAGCTGGCGAGTATCGCCGGGTACGAGGGTGCCGGAGGGACGCTCGGATTTGCGGGGACTGTGTCGGTGCGGGGGCGGGACGTCGTCGCGGACGGGCTCGCGGACGTGAAGAGAGGCGTCATCTCAGGCGTTGAGTTTGACTCGCTCACCGGACGAGTCAAACTCTCCCGCACCGAGGCGCGTCTCGAGAACGTGAGCGTGCGCGACGGGAAGGCGTCCTACCTGGTATCAGGGAAGGTAGGTCTCGATGGAGAAGGCGGGCCTGCGATAGACCTGTCAGTCCAGATAAACGGCGTGCCATGTCAAGACGTTCTCTCTCTAGCTAGGCACTCAGGGGCGATGGCCGCGGGCGACCTTCCACTGAGAGGCTTCCTCTCAGGCGAGGTGGTTGTGAAAGGCCCGGCCAAGAGCCCGGGGATCTTGGGTTCGGTGAGAGTGTCCGAGGCTGAGCTATCAGGAGTCAGGCCGGAGCGAGTCGAGCTGGACTTCGCGTTCACCGGGGGCGCGCTCCGCATTGAGGAGCTCAAGGCAAGGGTGGGATCCGCTGAGATTGCGGCGAAGGGTGTGATAGGTTCGGACGGGGCTCTGGATCTCGCGGTCAGGGCAGGTGGGATGGACCTTGCCAGGCTGCCCGTGCCCCTTCCCGGGAACCTGGTTGGTGGCGGGAACGCCTCGTTCGAGGGAAGAGTCGCCGGGCAATTGAGGGATCCGCGCCTGGAAGGAGAGGTATCCGCGACGAACGTGGTCTTGCGGAACGTCCTCATTCCAGGAGTCGCTGGCACTGTCAAGTGGAACGGAAAGGAGATCGAGCTTGCGCCGCTCGCCATTCACGACGGAAGCGGCGATGCGACTGTCACGGGCGTCATCGCTCTCGAGGAGAGCGCGAGGGGACCTCAGGGCGCTTCCACGCTCGACATGCAGATGGAGGTGGAGGGGCTCGCCCTCAAGACATTGATGGACCTCGTCAAGCTGGATTTTGCCGCCGACGCCTCGGGTAAGGTCACCGGCCAGGTGGCGATCCGGGGCGACATGACCGCTCCTGGTGTAGAGCTCGCGCTTCAAGTTTCAAACCTCAAGGTTGCGGGCGTCGCCTTCACGAACGCCGTCATAGACGCGAGGGCTGCCGGGGGAGAGATCGACCTGCGGATGCTGAAGCTCCGCCAGGAAGGTGGCGGTTACCTCGAGGCGAGCGGGACGTCCAAGAGCGGGGGCGAGATCTCGTTCATGGGGTCCGCGCGAGGCTTCGACGCAGGCGTGCTGGCGAGCCTTTTCGGCGTCGGGTACACCGTGAGCGGCACGCTGGACCTCGCCGCCAAGATCGAGGGCACGTCGTCGGATCCGGTGGCCACCGTTGCCATGCAGCTCACCGGCGGGGTTGTGGAAAGGGTGAGGTTCGACGCAATCACAGCTAGAATGTTTTTCAGGGACGGCATGATAACGATCGAAGAGGGTGAGATCGTCCAGGGCGGCCACCGCGCGAGCGTCACAGGCAAGGTGCCCCTCGCAGGCGAGCGTTTGGCGGCCTTGGGGATCGCCGGGCCGGAGAAACGAGAGGGCGGATTGGACGTCGCCATCAAGATGAAAGACGCCAGCCTCGTCTTTCTGATGATGGTGTCTGACCGGATCGAGTGGTCCGAGGGTGTGGCGAACGTGGACCTTCGGGTGACGGGAGGCCTTGACGCCCCGAGGCTCCAAGGCTGGGCAAGCGTGAGCGGAGGCGCTGTGAAGCTGGCGCTCCTCGAGGACGCTCTGAAGGACGTGACCGCCAGGGTGGTCTTCGAGGGCTCCAATGCTTCCATTAACCAGCTCTCGTGTAAGCTGGGCGACGGCACCGTGAGCGCGTCGGGGACGGTTGCCTTCACCAACGGCGGAGACCCGAAAGTGGACCTCAGGTTGACTGGCACGCGGGCACGGATCAGCACGGATCAGCTCCGCGCGGTCGCCGACGCGCGTCTCCAAGTGCGCGGGGCAGCCAGCCGGCCTATGATCAGCGGCGATATCAAACTGGTAAGAGCGGAGTTCACACCGTCTGGCTTCGGGGCTGTGTCCATGCCGGTGGACGCGGACCTCGACGTCGCGGTGTCCACCGGGGACGATCTCAGAATCCGGACGAAGACCATGGACATACGTGCGTCGGGCAGCGTCAAGGTGGGCGGCACCCTGAGGGAGCCGAGCCTGGCGGGCAGAGTGGAGGCGCACCGCGGGTGGTTCGCGTACTTCGGAAACGAATTTGCGGTGCGGGAGGCCGTGGCGGACTTCCGGGAAGATGGCGGAGTGATACCGTACCTGGAGGTCCAGGCCGACACGTACGCGGGATCCACTCTGATACATCTCACGTTGAAAGGGACGCTGCCGGACAGGCTCACTATGGATCTCACGTCGAGTCCACCGAAGAGCCGCGACGAGATCTTGGCGCTCTTGAATTACCCGGGAGCTTTGGCGAAGATCCTCGAGGGGGACATGGAGGGCGCCATGAAGGAAGAGATCGTGCGCATTCTCGACCAGGAACTCAGGCTGCAGCTGGTGGGGGGCATAGAGAGAGCTTTCGAGGACGCCTTCTCTCTGGACGAGTTCCGATTGCAAAGGGGTACGTCCAACGAGTTGACCCTCAGGATAGGAAAGTATGTCGTCGACGATCTTTACCTAAGCTACGAGAGGGGTTTCGGATCGCAGTCCTCGGGGGTGTTGAGGTTCGATTACATGTACGGTCCGGGGGTCGTGCTCACGGGGAAGTTCGACGAGCGAGGAATGTATACTCTCGGTGTTGAGGCCAGGTTGCGGTTCTGAGGCTGTGCGTTCCCCAGACTCCGAATCCAGACTCCGAATGACGTGGACCACGGCTGGAACAGACTGCTGGAGGGCACAACAATTGTAAGGCAAGATGGGAAGGATTTACGTTTGGCGAGTCGAAATAGACTACGTTTTCGCGTGCGGCAACGAAGAGGAGGGACGAACGTGAGCCAGTTTTCCGGTCTTCAAGCCAAGAAACGTCGCATGTTTCTCGCAGCATTCGCCGCACTGGTGATCACGCTGGGCTTGAGCCTCGTGTCCGCCGGTGCGTTCGCACAGGTCCCGTCGGGTGAGAAGGTAGTCGCAGTGGAGGTCGACGGCCTGAAGAGCGTGCCGTCGGAGACCGTGATGGAAGTCCTCAAGGTGAAGGTGGGCGACACGCTGACGGAGCAGGCGGTCAGGTCCGATATGCAGGCTATCAATGACCTCGGTCTCTTCTTCAACGTTTCGGCGAGATTCCATCCGCACCTGGGCGGGATAAGGTTGGTGTATGAAGTCGTCGAAAACCCGAAGGTGAAGAGCATTGTCTTCCAAGGCAACGAGGCGGTCGCCACGGACAAGCTAGACTTGCTGATGAGCATAAAGCCCGGAGAGATCCTGAACGTCAGGAAGCTCAACGGAGACCTCGAACGCATCCTCAAGTACTACTACAACGAGGGTTACTCAGCCAGGTTCACCGACGTGAACATCTCGGAGCATGGAGACGTCACGATAGTCCTGGAAGAGCTTCGCGTGAGCGAGATCAAGATCGAAGGGAACGCGAAAACCAAAGAGTACGTGATCCGCAGACAGATCAAGACCGAACCCGGGGAGCTCCTGAACGTGAACAAGCTGCGCGAGGATCAGCGTCGGCTCGGGAACCTGGGCATCTTCGAGAGCGTTGACATCAAGTTGGACCTTGACGAGGCCAAGAAAGGGTACGTGGTGAGTTACGTGGTGAAGGAGGCCAAGACGGGGAGCGCCTCCCTGGGCGCGGGATGGAGCTCTGCGGAGGGGTTCATCGGATACATAGAGTATGCCGAGGACAATCTCCTCGGGAGGCAACAGCGGGTGAACATCAACTGGCAGTTCGGCGGAGGTCGTAACTCGTACGAGCTAGGGTTCTATGATCCGTGGCTTGACAGCCATCGCACGTCGTTTGGAATCAACCTCTACAACCGAACGTCGCGGGTGGGAAGGGACTGGGACGCAGAGCGGTATGAGTGGATAGGAGCGGGTGAGCATCCACAGAGCGTGACGTACAGCGAGCAACGCAGGGGTGGAAGCGTGTCGCTGGGACGTCCCCTCAATCTGGACACTCGCGTATCCCTCTCGCTAAGGATCGATGCCACTAAGCTCACGCCGCTGCCGGAGGGCGGAGAGAGCGAAGCCGAGTGGAGGTGGCTTGAGGGTAAGGACCCGAGCGGGGACACGAGGAGCCTGACCCTGTCGCTTGTCAACGATACGCGTGACCACTACATGAACCCCACGAGCGGGAGCTTCAAGCAGGCCTCCGCCGAGGTGGCGGGCGGGCTACTGGGCGGAGACTACACTTTCGGGAAGTATCAGGCCGAAGGCGGCGTCTACCGGGAGGTTCTCCGCAATCAGGTGATTGCGCTCCACCTTGCCGCCGGTGTTTCGACCGGCACGCTGCCTCCGCACGAGCAGTATCGCATAGGCGGCTCTGAGTCTATTCGTGGCTACGACTACGGGGAGTTCTACGGGGACAAGATGGTCCTCGCGAACGTAGAGTACCGGTTCCAAATCATCAAAGGTCTGCAGGGTGTCGTCTTCGTGGACACCGGCGCGACTTGGCTCAAAGACGAGCCCATGAGCCTGGCGGATCTTTCAACCGGGGCGGGGGTGGGAGTGCGGATAGACACTCCCATAGGAATGCTTCGGATAGACTACGGCGTGGGCAAACAAGGTGGCCAGGCGTACTTCGGTTTCGGGCAGATGTTCTAGATTCCTGGGTGCGCGTCTATGCGTGAGACCCTCCGTTTCCGGGGCGGTCGATGCGCGAGGCGACCCATCGAAGAGCCCTCATGAACCACGGGACCTCTCCAGACGCTTTGATAGCGCCATTTCGCTGGCAATTCGACAGGTAATTGGCAGCGGGACGCGGCGAGATTGCCTGGGGAGGTCCTTGCGGTAGAAGGGTGGCATTGCTATAATGGGCATGTCCCGAGCGGGCGGCCTTCCTCCAAGGCTGTCGGGGCAGTATGCCGCCGCGGAAAGGATGGATAGAGATGCTCAAGAGCTCGACGAAAGTGCTTGGTGTTCTCGTGATCGTGGGCGCCGCAATCGCTGTCATCGTGAGCCTCAACGGGTCTTCAGTGTTGCGCGCCGCTGGTGACTCGTCCGTCGTGGGGTTCGTTTACTCACCGAAGATAATCGCTGCCGTTGAAGGCTCGGCGGAATACTCGAAGGCGAGGAAGACCTACGAGGACTTCGCGCAGAAGCTGCAGAAAGACTATGACTCCCAGGCTCAGGGAATGGACGACCAGACCAAGAAGGCCAAGCTGGCAGAGCTTGAGCAGAAGCTTGCCGCGAAGCAAGTGGAGCTCAACAAGCCTTTCCAGGAGAGAATCCAGAAGGCCATAGAGGAAGTTGCTAAGAGCGAGGGCGTGTCGGTAGTTCTCAGCCAGCGCGTGGAGTTCGAGGCGTTCGTGCCGGTCCGTGGGAAAGACGAGCAGATCGTTGGATCTCAGCCTGCTCCCGTATCGTTGCCGATCGTGGTGACCGGCGGCAAGGATCTCACGGATCTCGTCATAAAGAAGCTAGGCGTTAAGTAGAGGTCGGCAAGCAGAGGCCGGCGAGTCCAGGGCGCGGCACTCACGCGTCTCGCCTCTGGCACTACAACGTACTACAGCCCGGCGGGCGGGTCGCGCTCATAGCCGCCCGCCGGTGGCGGTGGTCTGATGAAGCGGATGACCCTTGGCACAATTGCTCTGCTTGGAGCGCTTGCCGTGGTGACCGTGAAGCTACCCTCGTTGCTTGTTCGGCAATCAGGGGTGCGGATGGAGAGCGGCGCCTCGGCGGCCGGGGGGGATCTGCTGATTCTTCTCCCGAGACTCGAGAGCGTCTCACCCCTCGTCATAAACAAGGAAAGGCCTTCACTCCCCGACCTGTCTACCCTCTCGATGAGCGATCTCGCCAGCAGATGCGAGGACCCCCAAGATGCTCTCCAAGAGGCCCCGACTCCAGAGGAGCAAACTGACACTTTCCACGACAACGCCGCAACAGGGGGCGCCGACGAGGGCACGCGTTCCGGCCCTCTCGCCGGACTGCGAATACATAGTAGACCGGTGGATGATGTTGAATCGGAACGCGAAGGCGAAACGTGGAAGGCTTCGCGGATGAACGGGCTTGCATGGGAGCTGCCTTCCGCGTCGCCTCCGGCACCGCGAGGAGTCTCGGCCACTCCGCAGGCGCGAGGGGGCGCCGTTGACCACAGCGCGTCGGGCGCCTTGGCCTTGGGCAGAGCCGTGCCGATACCGAGTGCTGATTCGCCGTCTCGCGCTGCCACCGCCGGCTTGTCCGGCGACGTTCCGGTGGGAGCAAACGCGCGCCAAGCCTTCGTTGTGCTCGAGGAGGTCGAAAAGAGGCACCCACTTTGGGCGGAGCTGGCCGCGGTGGAGCAGGAGATCGAGGCCTGCGAAGCGGAATGGCGGCGGGAGGTTGACGCCTCCTACCTTACGGAGAAAGACATCCAAGAATGTTACGCTGCCGCAGAGAGGCTGGCTCTGGCACTTGCGACGCGCGGGAACGGTGACAGGGCCGGTGATGGCGACGTCCCTCGCCCCGAAGCCCTGATGAGCGAGATCGATGAGACCGAGGCGCGTCTTCGGGACGAGACCGAGCAGAGAATCGCGGCTTACGTCGCTGAGGTCAAGCAGAGGCTCGACGACGACCTCTATGCCGAGAGAGCCAGGCTCAACCAGGAACTCGACGCTTATAGGGACAAGACTCTGAAAGAATACTTCCTGTCACTCTTCAACGCCCAGCTGAGGCTGAGACTCCTCAGACTGTCCGAGGACGAACGCAAGGCCCTCCAAGAGAAGATCGCTAAGCTCACCGTGGAAATGGAAACGAAGATAGATTCGAAGGCCAGGGAGCAGGACGCTGTCTTCGAGGCGTACGCGCAAGAGAGGTGCGCTGCGGCTGAGGCCGAGATAGCGGCCATGCGGGCGAAAGAGGAGACCAGCCTCTCCGAAAGGATCGCCAAAGAGAGGGCGAAGCTGGAGATGAGCCTCGCCGAGGTGATGAAGGACTCAGGCTCCTCGCTGCGCGAGGGGACCCGGGAATGGAGCAAGGAGATAGTGAGGCGCGCAAGGTACGAGCTCGCGGCCGCGAGGGAGAGGATCGCCCGGGAACTGGCGGCGAAAGAGGCTGACTTCACCGAGCGGCACAGCAGGCTCCAGGCTCGGCGTGACGCGCTGCACAGGGCCATTTGCGACGACATCCGGGCGGCGGTCAGGGAACTGGGCGCGGACATGGGTCTTGAGGTGAGAGTGCTGGAGCGAGGAGCATCGCTGATCGCAGCGGAAGGACAGGCCGCGGACGTTACAGAGAGGGTGTTGGAGATAATTCGCAGTAGGTGAGTCCATGCTCTGCCGCGGAGCCCCGGTCTTGGTCGGAAGACGGTCATGAATGCTGGGGAGGGTTCTGCGGCTCTTCGCCGGGAGAGTTGATTCTGATGGAGACGCGCAGGGAGCAGACGCTTGGGGATATCGCGCGGATTGTCGGGGGGGAGCTCTTTGGGGACCCCATGGTTCTCATCACGGGGGTTTCACCAATCGACACCGCAGGTCCGGGTGAGATCACGTTTGCCGAGGACTCCAGGAGGGCCGTCTGCGCGGCCAAAGGGCAGGCGGCAGCGGTGGTCGTGCCTCGCGGAGTCAGGCTTGACGGGAAACCCTTCATAGCTGTGGACAACCCGAGGCTTGCGTTCGCCGAGGTCCTCGAGGTCTTCAGGCCAGAGCCTGGCGTGCCGGCAGAGGGCATTGACCCGCGTAGCGCCGTCGACCCGACTGCGATCGTTTCGGCGCGAGTGAGGATCGGGCCGAACGTGACTGTTGAGGCAGGGGCGACCATCGGCGAGAAGGTCGTCCTTTACCCGGGTGTATACATAGGTCGCGACGCGACTGTGGGAGCCGGTACGGTCATCCACCCCAACGTGGTGGTCGGGGAGAGGGTCGTCATCGGGAGGAACGTCATCATCCACGCCGGTGTTGTCATAGGTGCCGACGGTTTCGGGTACGTGGAGTCGGGTGGAGTGCGTCACAAGATCCCGCAGATAGGCACGGTCATCATCGAGGATGACGTGGAGATCGGCGCCAATGCGTGCGTGGACAGAGCAACGATGGGAGCCACAGTGATCGGCAGGGGTACCAAGGTGGACAACCTGGTGCAGATCGGTCACAACGTGAAGGTCGGTGAGGACTGCGTCATTGTCGGCTTAACGGGTGTGGGAGGGTCAAGCGAGATAGGTGCCTCGTCGACCATTGCCGGCGGTGTGGGGGTCAAAGACCATGTCAAGATAGGGCCTCGCAGCGTCGTTGCGGCACACGCCCTGGTTTGCACGAACGTGCCGCCGGGAGCATTCGTCTCGGGAAGCCCTGCCCGCCCACACCGAGAACAGCTAGCTATCGACGCGGCCGCGCGCAAGCTGCCCGAACTCCTGGAGCGCGTGCGCTTGCTGGAAGCAGAGATCGAGGAGATGAAGAGAGCCCGCTGATGGTTTGAGTGACTGCCCGAGGTGCGGCTCCGGCGGCGCAGCCATTTGGGTTTATTTGTTATCATGGGTCAGGGTTTCTAAGACAGGAAATCGAGGTCCACCAGGCGAATGATCCTCCAGACCATGTAGGAAGGAGGGTCATTCGAGCGTGAAAAGGACCGTGATCGCCGCGGCAGTCGCACTGACGCTTCTCGTTGCAGCTGTTGCGGGTCCCTGCGGCTACGCTTCCACCACGTACACCGGCGAAACCGGGCTGTTGCTCGCGCCATCCGCGGATACTCTCGGCGCGAACGCGTTTGCCATCACATATGGTCGCCTGGGTCTGGCGGATGTCGTGTCGGTCGGGGTCGGACTCACACCCAACTTCGAGCTTGGCGTGGGTTCCGCCGGGTCGGGGCATGGGGCCTCAGTCTATCCCCTGCTCAAGCTGAGGCTCGTCGGCGAATCCAGCGACATGCCTGCGGTCGCCGTGGGCCTCGAGGACGAGGCTCTCTACGTCGCCGCGAGCAAGAGGCTATCTGCGCGGGGAGCTCGCGCGCACGTCGGGTTCGGGTCCGGGAGGTTCGACGGGCTGTTTGCCGGAGTTGACCTGGTGCTGAACCCCGTGGCCATATCGAGCGGGAGATCGTCCGGGTTCCCTGTCACGACAGTGATAGGCGAGTACGTGGGCGGAAGCTTCAACGTGGGTGCCAGGTTCGAAGTCGCGAAGGGCCTTGCGCTGAGCCTAGGTCTCCTGGACTTGGACACGTTCTCGGCTGGTGTGTCGTTCAAGATGAAGTTCTAGCGGACTCCACGCTGGAGCCAGGACGCGGCCGCGACCGCCGTCGTGAGACGGCGGTCGCGGCTTGTTTCGCACCGGCGCACCGTCTGGCAACTCAAGGGAGAGGTTCCAGATCGCGCGAAGGAGGGATCCGCGCACACAAAGAGAAAAAATACGAGGGGGGCGGCTCATGGCGGGACCTCGCACGTGCAAACGTAGACTCGCGTTGTCTCATGGCTTGGTGGTTGCCGTGGCCTTGGCGGGGGCGGTGGCGGGGGCCCTGCTTGCTTGCGACGACGCCAGCGCGTGCGTGGGCGCGCGACCGCTTGCGATGGGAGGCGCGTTCATAGCCGTGGCCGATGATGCGTCCGCGGTGTATTGGAACCCCGCCGGCCTGGCATGGTCCGTCCAGCGTCAGGTGAGTTTGACGTCCACCTTGAACAACCGGGACATCTTCAACTATGACGAATTCCTGGCGTACGTGAGCCGTGCTCCGTCAGCCCAGTGGGGAGCGGGAGTCGGCTACGTCAAGGAGCACGTCGGCTCTCTGGAGGGACGCGGAGGGTACAGCGCGTCGAGGTGGCTCGTGTACTCGGCGGGGTGGTCGGTCCTGCCCTCCCTTTCCCTAGGCGCGAACCTGCGATACGAGACGCACGCCCGCCGATCCGCAGGGTCCGGTCTTGTCCTGGGATCGCGGTGGGGCCTGGACCTCGCTCTTCTGTGTCGGGCGAGTCCCGAACTGTCTATTGGGCTGCTCCTGCAGGATGCGGGGATCTCGCCGATCAGGTGGGGCGATGGCTACGCGGAGACGGTGCGTGTGAACGTTCGCCCGGGGATCGCGTATAAACCCGACCCCGCTACAGTGGTGGCCGTTGATCTCTACGACGTTGGAGCGCTGGCGCATGCGGACCAGGAGGGAACAGGCGGCACATTCGCGATGCGGGCGGGAGTTGAACGCCGAGTGTGGGGCGGACTTTCGGCGCGCCTGGGTTACTACGGGATTTCTCCGACCGTGGGCGCCATCACGTGGGGAGTGGGCTGGGACGCGGACGCGTGGCGCGTGGACTACGCGTACCTGGGCGCCGGAACGGTACCGGGGCACCCGGGTCTAGGCGGGACGCACCAGATAGGGGTGACGCTCAAGTTCTGAGGATCGTGGACCGCTACGTGGCAAGGGAGTTCTGCGGCCCGTTCATCGCGTGTGTAGGCGGGTTCGTCATGATAATGCTAGCGGGCCAGTTATTCTGGCTTGCTGAGCTTATCATAGTCAAGAAGGTCGCGGCTTTGGCGGTGGCGAGGATGCTCCTGTACAAACTTCCCGACGCCGTCGTCCAGTCGCTTCCCGTGGCCACTTTGTTCGGAGCTCTGCTCGCCGTCACACGTCTTTCCAGGGACAGCGAGCTCTCGGCGTTGAGGGCGAGCGGCGCCCGCATTCCGAGGCTCCTCCTTCCGCTGCTTGGTATCTCCTTGCTCGTGAGCGTCCTCACGTTTTGGCTCAACGAGCGGGTTGTTCCCTGGACCAACCATCAGTACGAGAACATTGTGAGGAAGCTCGTCCTTCAAGAGGCGCTCCCGTCGGTGGAAGAGAACGTGTTCTTCAGAGGGACGCAGGACAGGTTCTTCTATGTGCGGGAAGTACACGCGGATGATGGCTCCCTCCGCGACGTTATGATATATGAAGTGAGGAGCGACAGGCTACCGAGGATAATCACGGCGCGGCGTGGCTTCGCCAAGGGCACGATCTGGATCCTGGAGGACGGCGTGGTTCACGACCTGGACAGCGATGGGTACGTCGCCTACGAGGCGCTTTTCAAGGCCATGACTATTGAGATGGACCAGGGGCTCGAGTCCTTCTTTGGCGAACAGAAGACCCCCGCCGAGATGAGCCGCGCGGAGCTCGGCGAGCACATCGCGCTCTTTCGCCGCAGCGGCATAGAGGTGAACGCCCTTGTGGTCGATTACGACCTCAAGCTCTCATTGCCCCTTGCCTCATTGGTGTTCGTCTTCGCGGGCACACCTTTGGCGATCACCGGGCCGAGGTCCGGACGGCTCTTCGGCGCCGCGGTGAGCGGGGGTGTGGCGTTGTCCTACTATGTCTTGTCTTCCGTCCTCCGCTCCCTCGGGTGCAACGAGGTTCTCCCCCCGCTCGCGGCGGCTTGGATCCCGAATGTCGTCTTCGCAGCCGCGGGAATGCTCCTAATGATGCGCAGTGAGAAGGTGCGATGAGCTGGTGAAGACGAGGTTGGGACGGGCTGAGGCTTCGGCGGACTCGAGCGGGTCCGTGCGCGGTCTGGGAGCGACCCGGGCTTGTGGGCGAGGCTGCGGGGGATCTCGCCGCGGGGCGGCGGGCAGCGTGCCGGTCTTGCATCTCTTCTCGGCTCTCGTCGCTCTCCTCGTCGTTATCGTCCCAGTGTCGACCGCCGGGAGCGCGATGGCCTCTCCGGGACAGCCGGACCCCGCACGCCTAACCGCCGACAGGGTTACGGTGGACATGGAGACGAGGCGCGCGTTGGCAGAGGGCAACGTTCGCCTGGTTCACGGCGACGTCCAGATCGCGTGCGACCGGCTAGAGGTCGATACATCGTCGGGAGACCTCGTCGCTGATGGGAACGTGGAACTGCGTGACGGCGACGACGTTGTGAGAGGCGATGCTCTCCGGTACAACCTCAGGACGAAGAGTGGAAGCGTCAGTCGGGGCAGGGCCACTGTCACCGGAGACGGCATGAGCGGTGAGTTGTACGTGTCGGGGGAGGGGTTCGATGCCGAGCCGGGCAAGATTACGGTCACGAACGGCATCTTCACCTCGTGCGACTTGGAAGAGCCGCACTACCACGTGGAGGCCGGAGAGATAGAGGTGTACGTGGATGACAGGATAGTCCTTCGGAACGTGTCGTACTGGGAGGGCAAGCTCCGCCTTTTCCATTGGCCGTACTTGGTGCTGCCGATACGTGAGGAGAACAGGTTCGAGCTGCCGAAGATAGGCTACGGCTCGAGCGAGGGATGGTTCGTGAAGACGGCTTACAACTACTACCGAAGCGAGTCTTCCCGAGGCTCCCTCCACCTTGATTACCTCAGCAAGCTGGGCGTGGGTGCCGGCGTGAAGCATCTGTACGAGGTGGATCCCCTCGGCAGCGGGTTCCTATACGCGTACGGGGTCGCCAATCGGCTGACACGGCACGTGGATTCCAAGTTTGAGATATCCCACGACATCTCACTAGGAAAGGAGACTCGGGCGCATCTCGGCCTTCGTTACGGCGACGCCGTGTCGTCCACGGGCGTGTCCAACACGGAGCTGAAGGGCGTCTTGGAGCTGGATCACAGCGACGAGAGAGGTTTCATCGACCTCGTCGTCGAGCGGACGGCAAACCGCGGCGAGAGGCCGAAGGATGAGACACGGGCGTCCGCGAGCGCAAGGCGCAAGTTCGAGGAGGGGCTGTCTCTCTCGGCGAACGCGGCATACCTCGATTCGCGCGCCCTCGAGGGGAACTCGGAGTCAAGCGAGAGGTTCCTCAACTACAAAGCGGATGTCTCGAAGGACACTTCGCTGGGTTCCATACGCGCCGTGTGGGAGCAGTACGTGAAGCCGAGCGAGCGTGAGGAGCAAGAAGAGGAGGGCGAGGTTGAGCCCTTGCCCTATGAGGCGATAGGGCGAGCCCCCGAGGTGACCTTTGAGAGCAGACCATTCGTCGTCGGGGGCCTTCCTCTCAAGCTGCAGCTGGCAGCCATTTACGGCAAGTACGCCGAGAGGCCTTCCGGATGGGCCGGCCCGGGAGTGGTGAAGGCTGCCAAGACGGGACTTGCGCTGCGCGCGCCATCCCAGTCATACGAACTGTCGAAGAGCACGCGAGCCACGGTGTCGGCCGGGATCGCCTTTGACAGCTACACGACGGGCGACAGCCGTTACGTCGCATCCGCCAGTCTCGGAGTGGAGACCAGAGCCTTCGGGGAACTCCTGCGGCTCAAGGGCGGCTACGAGTACCGCGGCGTGTTCGGCGAAACGCCTTTCGCCTTCGACTCGGAAGGCCGCAAGGGTCTGCTCACCGGCAGCCTGAGTCTTGCCCGCAACCCTGTTACCGCCTCAATCGAAGGCGGGTACGACCTCTACACCCGGGTCTACAAGGACCTAGTGGGGCGCGTGCGCGTGTCACCGGGACGCGAGTGGGCCGTCGAAGGATGGGCGAGCTACGACCCGAACGAAGCCGCGATGAAGGAGGTCGTTGGAAAGATCGAGATCTCGGCGTCGGAACGCTGTACCGTCAAGGTGGGAGCGAGGTACAGTTTCGCGGCTCAAGCGTTCGACAGGGTGGAGAGCGATGTCGATTTGTCCATCGGGGAGGCGTGGAAGCTGCAGTGCACAGTGGTGTATGGCGGCCCGTCCAAGAGCGTGCTGCGGGGGAACGTGGGCGTGACTCGCGATCTTCATTGCCGCGAGCTCAAGCTGTCTTACAGCTACACCGACAACCAGGTATGGCTGGAATACAGGATCAAGGCTTTCCCGTACGAGGGTGTGCGATTCGGACTGGGGGACCAAGGCATATTGTTCTGACGCGGCGGGGGGTTCTCGACTCCGCTCGTCCGTCCGGGCAGCCAGACGGACGGCCGCACGCTTGACGCTTGACACGGGCCCTGCGCCACGAGCGTTGTGTCGGGTGGATTCGAGCTCCCTCACGATAGCGGCGCTAAGGACGGAGGTGGGCGAGGTGCCGAAGACCATCAAGTTGGCGATGATCTGCCTTGTTTTCGCGTGCCTCGTTGCCCTGGGGGCGCTCCTTCTTAGACCTGCGCCTCCTGAGCCGCCCGCGCCGCCCGTTTCCCCCGATGCCGCTTCAAGCAACGGCCTCACCTCGGGCTCGGGCCCGGGCGCGAGCCCGAGCCCGGGCTACGATGGTACGCCGGGGTCCGGCGAAGGGTCAGGCGTGGAAGCGACCGAGGAGCCCGGTTCCCCAAGCGCGCCTGGCATCTCTGTGGAACAGGGACGATTCGTCGGAAGGTCCGGCGGCGAGAGGCGTTGGGAGTTCGATGTGGACGAGGTGCGCGTGAAACAGGGAGAGAGCCTCGTGGTGTTGGAAGGCATCAGAAACGGGGTCCTTTACGACGACGGACGACCCTGGATGCAGTTCTCCGCGGCGCGGGGCGTGGCGGACGCGTCAACGAGCGACCTCGAGCTCGAGAACGTGCGGTTCTCATCCGGAGAGGGCGACACATTGACCGCGCGCACCCTCACTTGGTCCGAGAGGGACCGGAAGGTTATCGTCGAAGGGGACGTTCGTGTGGAGCGCGGCAAGGGCTCTTTGTTGCTGTGCGATAGGGCGGAGTACCATCCGGGCGACAACACGCTCGAGGCGGTCGGCAGAACGACCGTGGAGATAGAGATCCCCGATGACTAGATAGGCTGCGCCAGAAAGCCGCGCGAAGGGCCGCGGATCGAGCCGAGGCTCGCGAGGATGGAAAGGAGGGTCCGTTGCTGTGGCCGGACACGCACGTGCTGCAAAAGGAGGAGTCTGGACGATGAGAATCGCTCTCCTCGCGGTGCTCGTCGCTCTAGCGGCGCCCTGGACCGTTGCGATGGCCGCGGGTGAGAAAGTCGTGGTGACGGCGGACAAGAAAGTCACCATCGACTTCGATTCGGACATAACCGTGTTGGAAGGGAACGTGAAGATAACGTACTCCGATGTGGTCATCACCGCGGAGCGGGCAGAGGTCAAGGACAGGAAGATCGCCACGATCACCGGGAATGTGAGACTCGTGCAGCCGGACATAGTGCTGACGGGAGACGTGCTCACGGCGCATATCAGCGAGAAGCGCGTGGTGGTCGAAGGCGGCGTCACCCTCACCAAGGATGAGGAGAAATCGGGAAGCACGGGCGCGAGCAGCGCGGGAACCGCCAAGGCGAGCGGGAGCGGGAACAGCGGAGGCGGCACGGCGGTCACGAGCGGGTCGTCCAGCAAGGAGCGGGTCGTGGTCACGTGCGACCGGATGGAGCTCCAGACGAACACTCGAGGGTTCGTGGCCTCCGGCCACGTGGAGATGAAGCGCGGAGACACCCTTGCCCGCGCGGACCGTGCCACGTATACGGAGAAAGACAAGCTTGCGATCCTCGAAGGCAACGTGTTCGCCAAGGGCAAGAACGACGAGACGGTGAAGTGCGGCAGGTTGCTCTTCCGCACCGACCGGGATCACGTCGAGGCGCTCGACAACGTGACTCTGGAGTTCGAGGTGGAAGAGAAGGAGGAATGAGTGGGAACCGTTCCCAAGGCAGACAGCACTTTGGTCCGCCAGCTCCTCGGCGCCTGTGCTATAATCGGGTGAGGCCGGCGCGGCCTAACGGCGCGGCTGAACGTTGGAGGCGAACGTGGGAGGCGGCCCATGCTTGCTATGGTAAGGGAGGGCTTTGGGAGGGACATCCTCGTCGCCCTCATCGCTACGGTTGTTTTGGGCGCTGCCGTGTCCGGCGGCGTCGCGGGATTGGTCGATACATACCTCGGCAGACAGGTCACGGGCGTTTTGGGAGACCTGGGCGAATACGACCTCATCTTGCACGTGAGGCAGGACTCTCACGACGCCGCGCGCTCGGAGATCTCCAAGGTGCTTTCATCATCGTACGCGGGCGCGCGCATCAAAGAAGGCCCCACGGTGATCGGGCGGGCCAACTTCTTCATCTCCCTTCCTGACGAGCTGAGAAATCGAGCTGGGATAGAGGGTCTCGCCCGCGCGCTGGGAGATGTACCGGGCGCGAGCGGCGTGACGTTCATAATCGAGCCCTGTCTCAGCATTTCCGGGATCGAGCCAGGGGCGTTCTACTTCCTGATGAGTCAGGTGGAGAGACTCCCAGGGGTGAGGTTCTGCTTCAGGGACGGCAGCAGCATAGCCGTGGTGCTTGAATCCACCTCCGACATCAGACGAACATCGGAAGCCCTGGAGACTCTGCTCAATCGCTACCGTGTGGTGGAAGTCAGGTTCCCCATAGGGCAAGAGCTCGAGGACTCCGTGGCTGCAGGGCAGGCTTTCGCCGAGGACCTTTCGTCCTCAACCGGCGCGAGCGCGAGTCGAAGCGTGACTCCGGGAGCGAGTTCGAGGGCGAGGACCGACGCGGCGTTTGCCCGGGACATCACGCGACACGGGGCGAGCTCGGATCTAGCCGATCTCACAGCGACTCTCAACGAGATGAAGCGTTTCCTCGAGCATTATGCTGCCAAGGTCGCGATATCCCTCAGCTCGGACGCTCCGCTTCACTCAGGAGACCTTGTGTTCCTCGAGGCTCCTACGGCTTCGCCAGGGTCGCCGGGAGAAGGTGCCGCGACGCGCACCGGCGTCGTGGTTCAGGTCACGCAGATCTCCGGCGGTGAGGCGACGGGGCTGGTCATAGAGGGCGACACGGACACGCTGGGCTTCAAACAGTCAGAGGAAACGGGGCAGCGTGCGCAAACGCGGCCCCCGACCGTTACCCTGAACGTCGACTCTTATCGCACCCCGTCAGTCGCTGCGTACCTTGCAGACTCCGATGGGCGACCCCGGAAGCGCATCGGCACCGCCTACGTTACGAGCGAGAGCAAGAGACTGGCGCACATGGTCGACGAGAGCATCCGGCTCCTCCGGGAACTCGAAGCCTTCCGGGAGGATGCGTACCAGGCATCCATCTCGGCATTGGACATACTGGGCATGTACGACACGACCGTGGGCCGCCTGGTGAATGTCCAGAGGGCACTCGAAACGGCGTCCGATGCCCTCGGGTCGTCGCGGGACGGCATGTTGGGATGGCGAGAGGCCGCGGCTGTTGAGAAGGCCTTGAGTGATGCCATGGGAGCCGTGGCGTCCTTGAGGTCCGCTCTTGACAAGATTGGCTCCTTCGAATCCCGGGCGAAGGAGGTGCTGTCTCTGGTCTCATCCACAGCGAACCTTCTCGGGCAAGACACGGGGACAAGCGGTGCAGGCGACGGGGACCCGCTGCCTCCTACCGTCCGGCAGAATGTGGCTGCCCTCCGAGCTGCGCTCGAGGTCGCGGGCGTGAAGGTCGTGGAGAAGGCAAGGGCAATAGACGACTTCGTGCGCCGTGCGAGCCCCGTAGCGCAGGATCTCGCGGACTGGGAGGAGAGACTCTCGGCCGTCGCCGAGCAAGTCTCGGGCGTGAGGGCCCTCCTCGCGAGCGGTCGCGCCGGGTTGGTGGTGATGGACATGCTCAACGCCACGAACACCGTTCTTTCGCAGCTTCAAGAGATGGATGCGGGGCTCATGGAGGCCCAGGTTCGCGAGGTTTCCGAGGATCTGAGCTCCATCCGGTCGGTGGACACGAGTTCCATAATACGGGAACTCGAATACGTCAAGGCATCGCTGCCAAATCTAAAGGACGACGAGGTCGGGCGGTCGATCCGCCTCATCGACAGGTACATCGGCGGCGAAGTCATACCGGGCGATAGCCTCCAAGTCCTGGTTGACAGGAGCATCGACGCTTCCACTGCTCGGAAGGCAGCATATCAGCGGTTCGGCTCTGACGTGCGTGTGTACGTGAGCCCGGCGGGAATCGTCGAGCCTGGCGTGAGGAGCGAAGTGTACAGGATTCTGCGAGAGGCCAGATCCACCGTGGCGGCCCTCGTGTCCTTCGTGTTCACCCTCCTCGTGCTCGTGCTGGACCACGCGGCCATTGTGAGCGCCATCAGGGAGCTCAGGCGCGAGAGGGCCGCCAACGGAACGGGCGGAGCGCTCGCCCGCCGCGTGTTCGCCCGTCTTTACGATGCGGGTTCCGTCTATGCGGCGGCGATGGGCGTCTTCATCCTGGTTCCGGTGTTCGCGGCCTCAGGGGCTCAGGTGCCGGGCATGGGGCTCATCCACGTGGCGGCGGTAGGGGCGGTCATGGGATACCTCGTATCGCTCGAGAGCGAGAAGATAAGCCCCGCTTCCAGCGACGAGATCACCGCGGGCCTCGTCATGGGCCTGACGCACACGCGTGTGATGCGTGAGATAGTCGTGCCGGCATCGAGACCGGGCATAGTCGCTCTCTTGAATCGCAGGAGAGTCATGCTGAGGGGGATGAAGGGATGATGGCTCGAGCGAGCGCCAACCGTGCCTCGAGGGGAACGGCTGCGACGACCGGGAGGCCATCTCCTGACTGCCCTCCAAGGAGAGCGCCGAGGGGAGCGTTCGTGAGCGACGCCGTGCCCGGTGCCGTGCCAAGCACAGTGGGCTGCGAGCCCATTCTCATCGTGGACGGCCTCGTCAAGCACTACGGGAAGACTCGCGCCCTGGCTGGCGTGGACCTTAGCGTCTCGAGAGGTGAGACGGTGGTCGTGACCGGCTCGAGCGGGTGCGGCAAAACCACCCTTCTCCGATGCATCGTGAGGCTGGTCGAGCCCGACGCAGGGCGCGTCACGTTCGAGTCGCGCGAGATCATGAGCCTCCCGTACCCCGAAATCCTCGGGGTGCGCAGGAGGATCGGCTTCGTCTTCCAGCGCTTCAACCTGATCGCCCGGCTTTCCGCTCTCGACAACGTGGCCCTCCCGCTGGTTGGGGCGGGCGCTTCGCCGGACGAGGCTCGAGAGCGAGCGAGGAGGGCGCTGGAACGAGTGGGACTCTCGGGGTCGGCTGCCCGCCGAAGGCCGGCGGAGCTTTCAGGGGGTGAGGCCCAGCGTGTGGGCATCGCCAGGGCGCTCGTCACCGATCCGGTCTTGATGCTGTGGGACGAACCTACCGCGTCCCTCGATCCGATCCTGGTCGGTGAGGTCCTGGACGTCATGGAGGATCTGGCGAGGGTCAGGGACACCGCGATGATCGTCGTCACCCACGAGATGAGGTTCGCGCTTCGCGCTGCGGACCGTCTGGTTCTGCTCGAGCGGGGAGCCGTCGCCGAGGAGGGCCCGCCCGGAGAGGTCTTTGCGAACCCGCGGTCGGAGACGGGCCGCAAGTACCGGAGGCTGCTCCAGCTCTAGTCTTGGCTGCGCGAGGGTTCCGGCTCCAGGAAGAAGGCTCCGCCGGCTTTGGCGAGGGCTCCGCCGGCTTCGGCGAGCTGGAGGCGACGCGGCGCTGCGGGCTCCCATCCCTCTCGGGGGGAGGGCCAGGCAGGGAATCCTTCGCCGGTGTAGAACTATCGAGTAAACTCGTCGGGTGTCGACAAGGAGTGGCGGGCTTTGGATGCGCGGTGCCTCGAGCGGGGGACGCGCCAGACCACGGTGTCGAGGCAGGTTTCGTACCGCGGACGGGGCCTTCACACGGGCAGCCCTTCCCGGGTCACGATCCGCCCGGCGCCGTGTGGCACGGGCATAGTGTTCGTCCGTTGCGACCTTCCGGGACGTCCCACGATCCCGGCGAGCGTGGAGTTCGTCGGGGTTTCGTTGCGAGCGACCGCGCTTGTGCGAAACGGCGTACGAATTCTAACTGTGGAACACCTTCTCGCCGCCGTTGTTTGGGGAGGAATCGACAACGCCCTCATAGAAGTGGATGGGGAGGAGATCCCTCTCGGAGACGGAAGCTCGCGCGTCTTTTCGGATCTGATTGACGAGGCCGGGATCGTCGAACTCGAGGGCGAGCGCAGGGATGTGAGGGTGCGGACACCAGCGTGGGTGGTTCGCGACGGGGCGTGCGCCATAGCTCTTCCCACAGAAGGGGAATCGCCCCAGGTGAGCTTCACGTTTGTAGCCCCTAGGCCCGGAATGGCATCGGAGCACGCGGACTTCAAGGTCACCCCCGAGGTGTTCGAAAGGGAGATCGCTCCCGCCCGTACCGTCGGATTCGAGTGGGAGCTTGCCACGCTGCACGAGAGGGGCCTCGCCCTTGGCGCGACGGTGAACGATGCTGTCATTGTGGGCGAGAACGGCTACGTCGGCTCCGCCAGGTTCGCCAACGAGGCCGCACGGCACAAGGCCCTCGACCTGTTGGGGGACATGGCGCTTCTCGGCAGGGTGTCGGGGCATTTCATAGGCATAGGCTCGGGGCACGCCATGCACCATGAGCTTGCCAAGGCCGTCGCCCGTGACGCCTGGCGCGGGACGGATGGGATAGGAGGGGCGCCAAGCCAGTCATGATCGATTTGAGGGGAATTCAGGAGGTCTTACCGCACAGGTACCCGTTCTTGCTGGTCGACCGCATAGTCGGGCTCGAGCGCGGCAAGCGCGCTGTGGGCATAAAGAACGTCACCGCCAACGAGCCGTTCTTTCAAGGCCATTTTCCAGGCAATCCGGTGATGCCCGGGGTGCTCATATTGGAGGCCATGGCGCAGGTCGTGGCGTTCGCTGCGCTGGGCACGGGGAGCGCGCCGGGGAAGGTTCCCTACCTGGTGGGCGTGGACAGGGCGCGGTTCCGGAGGCCCGTCGTGCCCGGGGACCAGGTGCGCCTCGAGGCGGAGCTCGTGAGAGTGAGGGACGATTTCGGCAGGGCCGCCTGCTCCGCTTTCGTCGATGACAAGCTGGTAGCAGACGCGGAGATGACTTTCGCGCTGGTGGGGATCATCCAGGATGGCGCCGGCGAGGGCTCCGGATCACCGGCAGGCTTGACTCCCGGGGCATGCGCCGGAACGACCGCGGGAGCGGACGGCGGGACGGCATGCGAGGGACGGAGCGAGGCCGAGGCTACGAATTCGAAGGGGGCGTCCTCATGAAAACCGCCCAGACCCCGAGTTTCCGGATCAGGAAGATCCATGAGACCGCCATAATCCATCCGACGGCGAGGATAGGGCAGGACGTGATCATCGGACCGTACTGCGTGATAGGCGAGGATGTGACCATAGGCGACGGGTGCAAGCTTGCGAGCCACGTCGTCATGGAAGGGCCGACCACGATCGGCAGGAACTGTGCCTTCTCGTCGGGGGCGAGGATCGGCGTGGAGCCTCAGGACTTCAAGCACAACGGCGAGAAGACCGCGCTGGTGATCGGCGACAACAACGTCTTCCGCGAGTTCGTCACGGTGAGCCGGGGCACTGTCTCAGGCCACGGGGAGACGCGGATCGGCGACAACAACATGGTGATGTCGTACGGCCACATCGCCCACGATTGCCGTGTGGGCAGTCACACGATCATCACCTCCGGAGCCGCGCTGGCAGGCCACTGCACTCTCGAGGATTATGCGATCGTGGGAGGCATGGCCGGCGTGCATCAATTCGTGAAGATAGGCAGGATGGCCATGATCGGCGGCATGGCCAAGGTGACAAAGGACGTGCCCCCTTACATGTTGGTTGACGGAAACCCTGCGCGAGTGATCGGCGTGAACGTCGTGGGCATGAGGAGGAACGGCACACCTCCCGAAGTGCGCGAGGCGGTGCGGCGCGCGTACAAGATCCTGTACGAATCGGGGCTCAACCTGTCCCAAGCCATCGGAAGGATCGAACAGGAGCTTCGAGGGAGTGATGAGATCGACCATCTCGTGCAGTTCCTAAAGACTTCCACCAGGGGCATCATCGCGGGTCATCCTCGCGAACCCCGCGCCCTGCAGGACTGAGAGGCTGGCGGGGCTGATGGCCGCGGCAGCGTCGTCCAAGCTCGGGCTCATAGCGGGCGAGGGGGAGCTAGCATCCTTCGTCGCAAAGAAAGCATCCTCTCTCGGGACGGAAGTGATCGCGATATCCCTCACCGGGAGGCTCGATCCGGCGGTGCAGTCGGCTGCCGCCAAGGTGTACAGGGTCGATCTCGCGGATGCGCTCTCAATAGTGTCAATTCTCAAGGCAGAGTGTGTGACCGAAGCCGTAATGATAGGCAAGGTCTGGCGGGCCGAGGGATTTCGGCACCGAGGGCCGGCGGCCGCGGTCGAAACGGTCGCGCGCGGGAAGCCCCACCGCACTGATGTCGAGATCCTCCTGGGTTTTGCAGAGAAACTGGAGGAGGCGGGCATCGTCCTCGTGAGCCAGCTGCGTTATCTGGACGACGCACTGCCGCAGGAGGGTGTCCTCGGGTGCCGCGCCCCTTCCCCGTCTGAATGGCAAGACGTCGAGTTCGGGGCGAGGATCGCCCGGCTGGTCGCTCGAGCCGGAGTCGGCCAGACGGTGGCGGTGAAAGACGGGGCGGTGGTGGCCGTGGAAGCGGCCGAAGGCACCGACGCGATGATACGACGAGCGGGCAGGATCGCGTCCGGATGCGCCGTGGTGAAGGTGTCCTGGCCCGGCCGGGACGAAAGGTTCGACATACCGACGGTGGGACCGGGTACCATCGAGGTCATGCGGAAGGCCAAGGCTACGACACTTGCATGCGAGGCCGGCAGGACGATAATCGTGAGGAAACGCGACACGATCGCTCTGGCTGACGAGGCGGGCATCGCCTTGGTAGGAGTATCGCGGATGAGAGGCGGGAAGGCTTGAGGGTCATGATCGTGACCGGGGAGGCGTCCGGCGACATGTACGGAGGCCGCCTGGCAGAGAAGCTCAAGGTCTTGCGCCCAGGCATCGATCTCTTCGGGCTGGGCGGGAAGTTGATGCAGGCCGCCGGTGTGCGCCTGCTTTTCGACCCTACCGGCCTTTCCGCTGTGGGCTTCGCCGAGGCACTGCGCAGTGCGGTTGCGCTGCGCGAAGTTCTCGTCGAGGCCAGACGAGCCTTGAGTTCGGAACGGCCCTCGTGTCTCGTTCTAATCGATTTTCCGGAGTTCAACACGAGACTTGCCGGGGAGGCTGCCAGACGGGGCGTGAGATCGGTGTACCTCTTCCCTCCGACGGCATGGGCGTGGCGTCGAGGCCGCGCCAGGCGAATTGCGCGAACGGTCACGAAGGTCGCTTCGGTGTTTCCACTCGAGGCCGAGGTGTACCGCGAAGCAGGCGCGAGTGTGGAGTTCGTGGGCCATCCTCTTCTGGACCTGGTGAGCCCGGCCGGGCTTGCCGACAGACAGGCCGCCAGGGAGGAGTTAGGATTGGGAGCAGGCTCGAAAGTGGATACCAACGCACCGATCGTGGGTCTTCTGCCGGGAAGCCGCGCCCAAGAGATGAGGCTGCTCCTCGCGCCGATGCTGGAGGGCGCGGTGAGGATCGCTAGAGCGAGGCCGGGGGCTCGGTTCGTGCTACCTCTCGCTGAGACAGTGCCTGACGAGGCGGTCCGAAAGGCCGTCGCGGCTGTTGGCCTTCCGATCCGGTTGGTCCGGCGTCAGGCGCACGAGTGCATGGCCGCGGCCGACGCGCTGGTGGTCGCGTCGGGCACGGCCACGCTCGAGGCGACCATCGTGGGGACACCGATGGTTGTGGTGTACAGAGTGTCTCGGTCCACGGCAGCGCTGGCGAGGCTTCTCCTGAAGATACCCTACATCTCGTGGCCCAACATCCTTGCGCGACAGCGCATCGTTCCAGAGCTGCTCCAAGGCGAGGCCACCGGGGAGCGCATCGCACGCGAAACGTTGAGGCTCCTGGACGACCCGGCGTCTGCCGACGAGATGATCGAGGGCCTGGCGAAGGCCCGCACCGCCCTTGGCTCTCCCGGCGCGCTGGAGCGGGTCGCCAGACTTGTTATCGAGGTGGCGCGGGCATGAGCCCGGGACGCGAGAGCGGAATTCACCCGCATGGGTGCACGGTAGGGCGACGCGCGGCGGTGGTCGTCGTGGCCAACAGCCCCGGGGAGATCTCGGGTTGGGCGAGACCTGTCGTGGCAAGCCTGCGTTCCCTCGAAGCCACGATCGCGCCTGCGTTTGGCGGGCTCGGTGTGGTAGTGGTCGTGCCGCCGTGTCCGTTCGCGAGCGGGCGGGAGACCGAGGTGGCCGCAGCCATCGAGGGCGTGGACGCCGTTGTGGCTCCATCGGAATACCTGAAGTATGCGCTTTTCGGCGTGGTTCCGAAGGGGCTTCGGCCGCTTTCTGGTAGCCCTGGCGTCGTAGTGCACCTCGGGGGCGACCCCATGCATTCAGCGCTCCTTTCGAGAAGGCTGGGTTATCCGGCGGTGCTCTACACGGACCGCACGGCGGGGTTCGTGGGAAGCTTCGTCCGGTTCTTGGCCGAAGATGCTCGCGTCGAAGCCAAGCTGCGGAAAAAGGGCGTGCCGGCGGACAAGATCACCATAGTGGGAAACCTCATGATAGACGGCGTGGAAGCTCGCGTGGATCGGGCTGCTGCGAGGGCAGAGTTGGGAGTTACGGCAGGCGCTCCGCTGGTGTGCCTGATGCCGGGAAGCCGGAGACAGCAGATATCTTGCGCCATGCCGTTCTTCCTGAGGGTAGCGGAGATCGTGAAGAAGTTCCGGGGTGACGCGCATTTCGTTGCCGTGCTATCGCCCTACGTAGGGCCCAGCATGGTGAGCGCGGCTCTGTCGGCCTATGCGGCGGGCGCTGCCGCGTCGTCGAGGGCCGACTCGAGGCAGACGCACGTGGAGCAAGGGGACCGGTCTGGCGCGGACCGGTCTGGCGCGCGTTGGGGTTCTGGACACGGCTGGCGCCCCAGTCGGAGATTGGAAGGGGCTCGTGGCAGGCTCGTGCTGCTTGACAGCGAGCACGATGCGAGCGCCGCGCGCGCGCCGGAGCCTGCTTACCTGATAGAAACGGACGAAGGCGTGGCCGTGAAGCTCGTGGCCAGACACCGCTACGGGGCAATGGCCGCGGCCGACGTTGCCGTGGCCATGCCGGGAACTGTCACGGCTGAGCTTGCGTTTCTGGGGGTGCCGACGGTCGTAGCCGTTCCGACGAACATGCCGGAGGAGGTCCCGCTGCCGGGGTTGCCGGGGCTCCTCGGAGCGATCCCATATGTCGGACGCTATCTGAAGCGTATCGGCGTTCAGAGAGCGCTCGAACGCATCGAGTTTACTGCGATTCCCAACAAGCGACAGAGGCGTATGATCACTCCCGAGGTGAGGGGGATCATCGGAGCCCAGGACGTGGCCATCAAGGTTTTGGAGCTATTGCAGGACGCGAAGGCGCGCGGTAGAATTGCTCTGGAGTTGAGACAGGCGATGGGCCAACCCGGGGCATCCCTCAGGGTGGCCTCTGTGGTCCTCGAGACGCTCATGTCGACGGGAGGCAAACGCGATTGAAAGAAGGTAGAGGCCGTTGAAGCGGGGCGGCCA
The DNA here is from genome assembly GCA_024653485.1 of Bacillota bacterium. NCBI lineage: Bacteria > Bacillati > Bacillota > Bacillota bacterium. The sequence goes on from JANLFY010000001.1 coordinate 72,565, forward strand.
GGGTCCCCTCAAGAAGCTGATCACGGTGATGCTGCCCTACGCCCACGTCTTTGCGGGCGGCCTCGTCTGCACGATTTTCGCGGGCCTATCCAATCTCCTCATATACTGGGTTGTCAAGGAGCTCATAGACAGGGTTCTTACAGGGCCCGACGCGGTGGGACGCGCCGCCATGCTCAACCTCGTCGTGGTCGGGATTCTCGTCTTGTTCATCCTGAAGGGGATCGTGTCGTACGGTCAGGTGTACCTGATGGCGTTCGTGGGCCACAGAGTCGTCGCCGATCTTCGGGAGAGGATATACGGCCATCTCCAGCGTATGTCCCTCGGTTTCCACGAGAGCAGGCGCAGGGGCGAGATGATATCCCGCGTCACCAATGACGTGGCAATAGTCCAGGCGAGCGTGTCTTCGGGCATGGCCGAGCTTTTGTCGCAGCTGGTCATGCTCGTGGGCATCGCGGGTCTCATGTTCTACCTGGACTGGAAGCTGTCCCTCGTGACGGTGGCGATAATGCCGCTGGTCGCAGCGGTGGTGGGGAAGGCCGGCAACAGACTCCGCAGGATAACCGGGCTCATACAGAGCACGATCGCAGACGTCACATCGGTTCTCCAGGAGACTCTGGCCGGGATCAGGATAGTCAAGGCCTTCACCATGGAGGCCCACGAGATGGAGCGGTTCCGTCGCGAGAACGAGGGCAATTTCGCGGCCTCGCTCAAGGGCGCGAGGGTGAACGCAGCCGTTGGGCCCGTGGTCGAGTTCCTATCCGTGATCGGGCTCGCTGCCGTTCTGTGGTTCGGCGGGCGCCAGGTCATACGCGGCTACCTGACCCTCGGCGAGTTCATGGCGTTCCTTGGCGCGGTTGGGACGGCCCCGACCCCCCTAGGGCGCCTGTCGGCCACCTACGGAGCGTTTCAGCAGGCGTTGGGTGCCGCCGACCGCATTTTCGATCTGCTTGACGAGGAACCAGAGGTGGAAGACGCCCCGGGAGCCGTTGGGCTGCCCTCTACCATATCCGGCAGGGTGGACTTCGAGGACGTACACTTCGCCTATCGTCCTGACGAGCCTGTCCTGAACGGCATCAGCTTCACCGTCGTGCCAGGCGAGATCGTGGCGCTGGTGGGGCCGAGCGGCGCCGGAAAGACGACGCTCATCAACCTGATCCCGAGGTTCTACGACCCGTCGAGCGGGACCGTGCGCATAGATGGCTACGACCTGAGGCGGTTGAGACTGTCGTCGCTCAGGCGTGCCATCGGCTTGGTGCCGCAGGAAACCGTCTTGTTCAGCGTGAGCGTGGCGGAGAACATCGCCTACGGGAAGCCGGGCGCGAGCGAGAGAGAGATCGTGGAGGCTGCGAAGCTGGCGAACGCTCACGATTTTGTGATGCGCCTTCCCGACGGGTACGACACTCTCATAGGGGAACGCGGGGTTATGCTGTCCGGCGGGCAGCGTCAGAGGATCGCCATTGCCAGGGCCGTTCTGCGCGACCCGCGCATCCTCATCCTGGACGAAGCCACGTCGTCCCTGGATCCCGAGTCGGAGGTGCAGGTGCAGGAGGCGCTCGCCCGTCTCTTCAGAAACCGGACGACTTTCATCATAGCCCATAGGCTCTCAACGGTTCGAATGGCCAACAGGATCCTGGTGATCGACGGCGGCAGGATAGTCGAGTCGGGCACCCACGACGATCTCATGGCGCTGAACGGGCATTACACGAGGCTCGCTTCCGCCAAGTTCTGCGAGGAGCAGGTGATATAGGCGGGGCAGCGGCCCAGGCGGAACACCGAGGGTTCCCAAGACCGCGGGCTCTCGCCGCCATTGCTCAAGCTGCCGATTGCCAAAGCCGCTGACGACTGCGGAAAGGCTTCGGCCGCTCGGGGTGGCCGCGGACCCGTGACACAGCGGTCGGACCAGGCACAGCGGACGGAACGCACAAGCGGAAGACAGGCGCGTCGGGAGGTGGGGTGGCGCAATGAAGGCCATGGTGATGGCGGCAGGTGTGGGATCCCGCCTCGAGCCCCTGACGGTGAATGTCCCGAAGCCCATGGTTCCAGTGGTCACGAGACCGGCGATGGAGCACATACTCGCGCTCCTGAGGCGACACGGCGTGAGAGAAGTCGTCGCGAACCTCTGGCACCTTCCGGAATCTATCGAGGCTTACTTCGGGAATGGAGCGGCTTTCGGAGTGTCGCTCCGTTACTCACGCGAGGAGGAACTTCGCGGAACGGCGGGCGGGGTGCTCGCCGCAAAGAGCCTGCTGTGGTCGGGTGCAGGAGAGGGCACGTTCCTCCTCGTCGCAGGCGATGCGCTCACGTGCGCCGACCTCAGCCGACTCGTTGAGTTCCATCGCGAGAAGAAGGCGCTCGTCACAATAGGGCTCAAGCCAGTGCGAGACCCGTCGAGGTTCGGCGTGGTCGTGGCGGATGACGACGGCAGGGTCCTCGAGTTCCAGGAGAAGCCCAAGCGGGGCGAGGCCAGGAGCAACCTTGCAAACACCATGATCTACGTGTTCGAGCCGGAGATCTTCGACCACATCCCGACGGAAGGCGCACCCGACTTCGGCAAGGACGTCTTTCCACGCCTTGTGAGAGAGGGAGCCTCGTTCTACGGGCTCGTCTTGGACGAGTATTGGTGCGACATCGGGACCCTCAGCCACTACCGGCTGGCTCACCGGGACATACTTGCTGGCGCGGTGCACGTCGACATCCCCGGACGCGAAGTGTCACCCGGTGTGTGGATCGGCGAGGGTGCCGAGGTACATAGGGCCGCCACGCTGCTGGCACCAGTGCTCATTGGGCGAGGGGCGAAGGTGGGTCCCGGCGTTCAGGTCGGCCCCTACAGCGTTATCGGTGACAACTGCGTGGTGGATGAAGGGGCTCGGATCTATCAGAGTGTTGTCTGGAACAACACCCGTGTGGGCAGGGAGGCTACGCTCAAGGACTGCGTGGTAGGGAGCGAGTGCTACCTGGAGCGGGGCGCGTCGCTCGGCGAGGGGGTAGTGCTGAGCGACGAGTGCGTGGTGGAGGAGGGCGGAGTAGTCAAGCGGAACGTGAAGATCGGGCCGCGGAGAACGGTGAAGAGGAAGGTGGCCGTGTGGTAAGGATCAGACGGTCGCCCGGCGGGTGGCACAGGGGGCGCTCCCGGGACTCGGTCCTTGCGGGCGGCACTCAGGGTGAAACGGGCCCTGTGGGGCGCCGTCGACGCGCGAGCCCTCTCCTCTGGGCAGTGCTTGCAGCGGTGGCCGTGGCCGCGGTTGCGACAGCGTGGATCTGTCCGCGCGCGGCGAGGCGCGCGACGCCGGGGATGTCGCCGGCACCGTCCGATCATGGATCCGCACAGACACAGGGGAGCGCAGCTCAAGGGCCTCGACAAGACGCGCACCTCCTTCCCGGTGCGGCGGTGATACTCGAGGGAACGAAACTTGTGGTTCCGCGTCCATCGGGCGAGCCTGACTGGGAGTTCTCCGCCGGGCGCATCGAGATCTCAGAGGAGCGCCAGCTGGCCAGGCTGAGCGAGGTCGAGGGCGCGAGATATGTCAACGGGGCGGCGCAGACTCACATCCGGGCCAGGGCCGTGACAGCGGACCTTACGACCGGACGGATCGAGTTCGCGGGTGGTGTCGAGGTAGCGGGCGCAGGAGGAGCGGGGTTTTCCGCTCGCCAGGCGGCTTGGGACCCTGAGCTCGCGAAGTTCCTCGCGTCAGGAGAGGTTAAGTATGCTGACGGCAGATCCACCATCACCGCCGACGCGATTCAGGTGGACGCACGTTTGGAAGAGGTTGTCATGAAGGGCAGGGTCAGGTTCAGCACCGTGGTGAGGCACGAATGACGACGGTTCTCGTGTTGAGTAACGGGCACGGAGAGGACGTAATAGGGGCGATGATAGCCAGGGAGGTGCGCGCGCTGCGCCCGTCCCTCGACGTGGTGGGTTTTCCTCTCGTCGGCCTCGGAAAGCCCTACCGCGACGCGCACATAAGGATAGCGGGGATCCAGAGAGCCATGCCCAGCGGCGGGTTCGCCAAACACGGGGTGCGTCTCCTGCTCCGGGACATAAGGGCGGGCCTCATAGGTCACACGGCGAACCAGATCCGGCACCTGCGGGCGTGCGCACGCGGAGCAAGCCTCGCCGTGTGTGTCGGGGACGCATACCCTCTGCTGCTTGCGGGCCTCTTCGTGAGGCGTCCCATACTGTGTCTTTCCACGGCGAAATCCGAGTACATCCACGGTCACTACGCCGTGGAGACGTGGCTCATGCGCAGGCTGGCCGGCATGGTCTTGGCCCGGGACGCGAGGACCGCCAAGGCGCTGGCGGCCGTGGGGGTCAGGGCGGACTACGCGGGGAACGTCATGATGGACGGATTCTCCATCACGGGAGAGAACTTCGGCCTGACGCTAGAGAAGAAGGTCGTGGGGATACTGCCGGGGTCCAGGCAGGAGGCATACCGGAACATGGTCGAGATCCTGGGTGTCGTGCGGCGCCTCGCGGAAGCGACCGGGAACGGCCTGGATTTCGTGGCAGGCCTCGCGCCAAGCCTCGACTGCACTCTCCTTGGCCAGGCGGTGAGGGCTGCCGGATGGCGCTTCGTCCCCGGCGGGTCGAAGGACGGCGAGGCTGGGGACGTCGAAGCTGGGATAGTTGGGCGGCTCTTCCCCGTCGAGAGCGATGAGCCTTGCGTCATTCTGACACAGGGAAGGTTCGGCGACGTACTCAACGTGAGCAACATCATCATCGGGCTGTCCGGCACAGGGAACGAGCAGGCCGCCGGCCTGGGCAGGCCGGTGGTGGCGTTTCCTACGGACGGACCGCAGTTCAACGAGAGGTTCGCCCGAGCGCAGAAGCGACTCCTTGGCGACGCGTTGGTCCTCGTTGAAGAGGGCGGGCCGGAGGCAGTTGCCCGCGAAGTCCTATCGATATTGGGGGACTCCGCGCGAGTCTCGAGGATGCGTCGCGCAGGCTACGAGAGGATGGGAGAGCAGGGAGCCGCCACGCGGACGGCGAAGATAATCGTGCATTACTTGGATACGGGGCGCTGGGAGGGCTGTGGTTTTGAGAAAGGCTAGTGCTGCTCATGATGGTGGCGGCAGGGGCTTCAGCGCCTGCGCGTGGTCGGTGGACTTGGCGCGACATGTCGCAAGGCCCGCGTTGCGGAAGGTGACGTGCTGCGTGGCGTGCCTGGCGCTTCTCGCCGGAGGCCTCACTTCCTGGGGAGGGCGGGCATGGGCGCAGTCGCAGTCGACGGGCGCGGCCGCCGCGGCCGGGGGCAAGACCTTCGAGATGACCGCGGAACAGGTCACGTACCGTGGCAAGGATCGAGTGACCGTCGCCGAAGGCAAGGTTCTCATCGTGTATGGGTCCTTCAAGGTGTCCGGCGATTGGGCCGAGTACGACGATCGAGTGCCGTGCGTGCGTGTGCGAGGGAAGGAAAGGGTCAGGTTCGAGGATACGGCTGACAAGACAGTGTTGAGTGCGGGAGAAATCGTCTTCTACTTGAGTGATGAGAAAGTGGAGGCCTCCGGCGGAGTTACCCTGAGCTATCAGGGCGGCCGTTCCCTCGCTTCGGGCGACATCCTTACCTACCTGGGCAGGGAGAAGAAGGGCGTCGTCGCTGGGAACGCGCGGGTGGAGCTCGGCGGAAAGGTGTTCACTGCCGCCTCCGTAACAGTGTTCTTCTCGGAGGAGAGGATCATCGCGACGGGCGGTACGCGCACGATCATCCCGAGCGAGGAGATGACCGCCCCGGACTCGTCGAGCCCTGGGAAGGAGCAGTAGCGCGGCCGACCGTCCCGCGTCTTTGCGTCTCCAAGAACGCCTCAGCTTTTCGCGGGCGAGAGGTGGTCGAATGGAAGCGAGAAGCAACGCAGCGGCCACGTGAGGACGCCGCACGTGCGGAGGAAGGAAAGAGGTTTGGAGGGTGTTGTGTGTCGATCGTCTGCCGGGATCTCGCAAAGTCGTACGGCCGGCGCAGGGTCGTGCAGGGCGTGAGCCTCGAGGTCGAGCAGGGCGAGGTGGTAGGGCTGCTGGGTCCGAACGGTGCCGGCAAGACCACCACGTTCTACATGATAGTTGGACTCGAAGCGGCCCAGGGGGGTAGCATAACCCTCGCGGGGCGCGACATCACGAGGCTTCCCATGCACCGCCGGGCGCGGCTCGGCTTGGGCTACCTCGCGCAAGAGCCTTCGATCTTCAGGAAGATGACGGTAGAGGAGAACATCCTCGCCGTGTTAGAGCTCATGGGGCTATCTTGCGCCGCGCGCCGCGACCGACTCGAGGGACTCCTGGACGAGCTGGCCATAGGCCACATCCGCAAGCAGATGGGGTACACGCTGTCCGGCGGGGAGCGGAGGCGGGTGGAGATAGCGAGAGCTCTAGCCACCTCGCCGAAATTCATCTTGCTGGACGAGCCTTTCACCGGGGTCGACCCGATAGCCGTTGCAGACATCCAGGAGATCATAGGGCGGTTTCGGCGGCAGGGCTTGGGCGTGCTCATCACCGATCACAACGTCCGCGACACCCTTTCCATCGTGGACCGCGCTTACATAATGCATCAAGGCAAGATCCTGGTGTCGGGCGACGCGGAGTCCATCGCTGAGGACCCCGTGGCGCGCAAGTTCTACCTTGGGGAGCGGTTTACACTTTGATCGTGCCAAGGACTAGGTTGCTCGAACGCTACTTATACAGGGAACTTCTCGGTCCGCTCCTGTTTTCCGTGGCGGCTTTCACGCTCATGATGATAGCGGGCGATCTGCTGTTCCAACTGGCGCGTATGCTCGTGGACGGCGCGGTGAGCGTGGGGACCGCGCTTCAGATCTTCGCCCTCGGCCTACCACGAGTCATGGTCCTCGTGCTGCCCATGTCGACGCTCCTCGGGACGCTCCTCTGCTACAGCCGCCTGTCCGCGGGGAGCGAGGTGGTGGCCATGCGCGCCGCCGGCATGAGCCTGCAGCGGGTGATGGCGCCGGCCGTGGCGCTTGCCCTGCTAGTCAGCCTGGTTACCGTTGCGTTGAACGAGACGGTGGTTCCGGCTGCAAATCGCACGTCCGAGCGGATCATGTGGGAGGTCGGACGCCGCAAGAACCCGTTCGTTCAGGAGAGGACGGTCATAAAGGAATTCGACGGTGGCGCCCTCGCGAGGCTCATCTACGCGGATTCGTACGACGCGCGCGAGAAGGTGTTCAAGAGGGTCACCGTGCAGGAGTTCGAGAATGGGAAGCTCGCCAGGATCACCGAGGCGGCGCGCGCCCGTTGGGAGGACACAGTCTGGTGGTTTGAGGACGGGGTGGTGTACACGGTGCTGGGCGGCGACAGAGTGGCGTCGGTGAGGTTCGCGAGGCAGGAAGCACGGATCGCTCACGAACCGTCAGAGGTCGCGAAGGGAGCGCTCACCCCGCAGGAGATGTCCGCCAGGGAGCTCGCCGATCACATCCGCGACCTGGCAGCGCAAGGCGCGAATACGTCCCGTCTCCTCGTAGAGTTGTACCTCAAATTCGCCATCCCCTTCGCAAGCCTCGTATTCGGGCTCGTCGGAGCGCCGCTCGGCATCAGGGCTCATAGGGCATCCACGTCGTTGGGCTTTGGGATGAGCATACTCATCATCTTTGTCTACTATGTTATAATGAGCTTGAGTTGCGCGGTTGCGGAGCGGGGCAGCGCGCCGCCTGCGGTTGGGGCGTGGTTCTCGAACATGGTCTTCGGGATCTGCGGTGCGCTGATGATCGCGCGCAAGTCCTGAGATCGCCCTGGTCCCGGGACGAGGAGCGAGGAGAGAGCTCGTTTGCTCTCGACTCGGAGGGGGCGGCTGTGGAGGGGGCAAGCTGGAGGACGTACGAGGGTTTGCCCCGTGACCGCCTAGGAGGTATACAGTGTACGGTCTTACGCTCGTGCTTATGCTGATAGTGGTGGGCGGGGTCATCGCCTTCATAGGCGACCGCATCGGCATGAAGGTGGGACGCAGGAGGCTCAGCATATTCGGCCTGCGACCGAGGCACACCTCGATGATCGTCACCGTCATAACGGGGATAGTCGTGTCCACCACATCCCTCATCGTCATGAGCATAGTGTCCAAAGACGTCAGGACCGCCCTCTTCGACATGCATGAGATCCAGGCTGCGCTCGCTACCACCAGGCAGGAGCTGGCGTCGGCCGTGACACGCCTTTCAACGCAGCAGCAAGAGCTGGCAGCGAAGGAACAGAGAGTGGGCGAGCTCCAGGGGCAGATAGAGACGCTAACGGGCGAGATAGACAAGTTGTCGGCGGCCGCCAAGACCAAAGCAAAGGAATACGAGATCCTCACGGCGAGGAACGAGACGCTTGCCGCCGAATTGGAGCAGGTGAAAAGGGAGCGGGTCAAGGCGGAGAGCGACCTTACCCAGGTTCAGAGCGAGCTGGGGAGATTGCAGAAGCAGTACCAGGACATGAAAACCCAGCTCAACGAGACGAAAGCTAGCTACACGGAGGCCCAGGAGAAGCTCGGGGAGGCCAACCGGCGCATCGTCGCCCTCCAGGACACGGAGAAGGAACTCAAGCGGACCATCTCGCGGCTGGATGACGAGAAGCAGAAGCTGGAGGACGAGAGCCGGGCGCTGGAGACGCGCATTCGAGACCTCACGCAGGGTGCGAACGTCCTGTATTCGTACCTGCAGGGGATGTCCCAGTACCTGGAGGGCCTGCAGCTTTCCGACATTACGTACCGGGCCGACGAGATCATCCTCGCCACCGTCATAGAAGGCTCGAGACCCATCGAGGAAATACGGCGAGAAGTTGCCGCCTTCCTGCAGAAGGCCGACAAGCTGGCTCTTGGGAGGAAGGCCAAGATCGAGGGAAGCGAGAACGAGGCCATCATATTCTTCACGGATAACCTCGAGAACACCGCGCAGAGGATAGCCGGCGCGAAAGGGCCCGTAGTGGTCAGGCTGGTGTCCGCGACCAATGCTTTCGTCGGGCAACCGGTGTACGCTTACTTGCAGTTCTTCGAGAACAAGCTCATCTTCAAGCAAGGCCAGGTCGTGGCGGAACGAGAGATAGACGGGTCGCTCGGGGCGAACAGGGTTCAGGACGATCTGATGACCCTGCTAATGGCGGCGAACGACGAGGCGACCCGGCGAGGGATGGTCACGGACTCCGAAGGGAGAGTGGGAGAGGCGCCTCTCTCCGAATTCAACGCCGCCGCCTCCAAGATCGTGGAGGCCGGCCGCAAGGTGCGTGTCCTTGCCGTTGCGGCGCAGGACACGTGGAACACGAAGCCCCCGCTGAAAGTGTCCTTCCAAGTGGTCCGATGAATCCCGAGGCGGGCTCGCTCTGGACGGGGCACGAGCCGTCTCGGGCCCCACGGGTCACGGGTCGGGATCGTCGGACCGCATCCGTTTGCCTTGAGATGCCCTGAAAGCCGAGATGCCCTGAAGGGCGTGGACCACCGCCTTCCTCACAAGTCCCACCGCGTCCAACGGATCCCTGCATCCCCCGAACTTGTCTCGGCTCCCACTAACCCACACGGGCAGGTATAGCTCGCACGGGCAGGATTATGTAAACCTACAGAGAACTCACAATCCCAAGCGCATGAGCTGCGGTGGCTCGACTCAACGTTGACTCCAGGAGCTCGCGTAAGGCCGCGGCTGGCGCCGCGGCGCTTCATGCGTTTACCGTAGCAACATTCGCAGCAATGATCGCAGGCTTTTGCGCCGTCGGCAATCCGGGCGGGAAAGGAGGTGCCCCCATCAGTGTCCGAGCGTCAGGCGGCGGCAAAAGGGCCCATAGCCCCGATCGCAGGGAGCACAAGGGGTGAGAGGAAACGAGGATGCTCTCATCGCCCAAGCCACCTTGTGTTTCGGGAAGGGCCTTCTTCACGTGAACTCAAGGGGGTATTGGACGATGATGAGAAGACACTTGGCAGCGGTCATGGCGGTCGTTATGGCGTTCACGCTTGCGCTGCCCGTCATGGCCAGTCCCTTCACCGACGTTCCCGAGAGCCACTGGGCGTACGAAGCCGTGAAGCAGCTTGCGGCCTCGGGCATAGTGGAGGGATTCCCGGATGGGACGTTCAAAGGCGCTGAAGGCATGACCAGATACCAGATGGCCATGGTGGTCGCGCGAATGCTTTCAGACCTGGACGCGCAGATCAGGGATGCCGTCCAGCAGGCCAAGGATGAAGCGGCCATTTCCGATGCGCAGCAGCGAGAGGAATTGATGAAGGCCATCGACGAGGCCAAGACGCAGGCCGCCGACGCGTCCAAGGCCGCGGCTGAGGAGGCGGCGAAGGTTGCCGCGGCCGAGGCAGCGGCGCAGGCGGGGCAGGCGGCGAGGCAAGCAGCCGAGCAGGCCGCGAAGGTTGCTGCCGAGGAGGCAGCGAGGCTTGCGGCGGAACAGGCTGTACAGGGTGCGGTCGAGGAGGCAAGGAGGGCCGCGGAAGAGGCCGTGAAGGCACATGAAGCCGCCGAGGCGCAGGCGGAGGCGGAGGCCCGGGCGGACGAGGATGCACGGGCTGAGGCGCAAGGCCAGGCGCAAGCGCCCGCGGGGCAGCCCGTTTCGGAACAGGCTCCCGCCGCGCCGGCCGAGAAGGTCATAGAGCGGGTCATAGTAGAGAAGCCCATCATCGAGAAGATCATCGAGCAACACATAATCGAGAAGGAAGGAAGCGTGGACCAGGCGACCCTCGACGCGCGGGTGGCCGAGGCCATAGCCATCATCGAAGCTCTCAAAGCCGAGTTCAGCCAGGAGTTGAGCGTGCTCGGTGTGCGAGTGACTGCTCTGGAGGAGCAGCTCGCAGCCGCCAACTCCAGACTCGAGAACGTAGACCAAGCCACGGCGGAACTCCGCTCGAAGCTCGCTCAAGCCACTTCGAAGTTGGAGGGCCACATCGCCGGGCACGATAAGGTCCGCATCTCCGGCGACAGCCGTGTAACTTTCGAGGACGTCGACGTCCACGGCACGGGGACTCCCTGGCTCGATCCGTTCAATCCCGAGAACAACGACGCTCTCGAGAACGCGTCCAGCGCCGACTACGTGTTCGTCCCGACGAGCGAGTTCGAGCACCAGCTGAACTTGAAGCTCACGGCCAACGTCGCGGACGAGGTCCTGGTCGAGGCGGGGCTCGCGGCCATGACGAACATCCTCGGGGGCGGTTGGGACAATAACACGTTCCAGATCAAGGATAACGGTCTCTATCTGGACATCGCGACCCCGGGCGTGCTGCGGCACTTGCGCGTGGGCGCTGTGGCTGAACCTGCCGGGACTTTCACGAACCTGACCCTGCAGGGCCACATGCTCCGCGACGGAGACGGGGTGCCGCTGTACGAAGGCGCTCTCGCCGAGGTCGCGTACGACCGGATGAACGCCACGGGGCTGGTTTGGAGGCTGAAGGCTCCGGACACCACGGAGGGCAGCGAGTCGTACGCCAGATACGCTGCGGCCGTCGACGCGAAGCTGTCCCTTTCCGATAACCTCATAGTCGGAGCGACGTACGTGACTGCGTTCGACGACGACAAGTCGTTGGCGAACGGGCCGGCCGAGGCGAGCAAGGACAGCGTGGCAGCTGTGAACGCGAGAATAGCCCTCGCGCCCGGATGGGGTATTTCCGCCGAGTTCGCGAGGCACACCGACGAGGCCGGGTCGCAGCACAACGCGACCGACATGAGCCTCGACGGGCGCATCGGCCCGATTGACGTCGGTGCGGCTTACAAGAGGATCGAGGCCGGTTACCGTCCGGAGTTCGTGGAAGTGCCGCACGACTCCGATAAGGATCGTGGGATCGACGACAACGTGAAGACGCTATCCGTCGAGGCCAGCTTGCCGCTTGCCATGCTTGGCGGCGAGCTCACCCTGAAAGGCGGGTATGAGAAGACAGGCAACGCGGACTGGGTGCCTGAGGCGGGCGAGAACGGCCGTGACGTCGTGGCGACGAAGGCGGTCGGAGCGGAGTTCGCGAGGAATCTCCTCGGCGCTGACGTCGTGGCTGGCGCGAACCTGGCGTTTACGCACAGGGACAGCGCTCAGGAGAACCCGATAATCGACTCGCTCGAGATCAACCGGTCCATCTCCGCGAAGTACGCTCCGCTTTCGGTTGAGTACGCGGCCACCGACGTGCGCGACACCGGCGCGAACGCGCCCGTGTCCTCCGAAAGGGTCCTGGACCTCGACTTCTCGCACAACCTAGCGCCTCAGATAGCGGTGAGAGCGGGGTACAAGTCCTACAGGATGGACGCCCAGGATCCCAGGAGCGCGGAGGTTGACGAGGACTACTCCGTGAAGACAGCCGGCGTGGACCTTGGCTTCAACCTCACTACGGTGACGAAGGTCACCGGGTCCTGGGAGTACAAACGCGTCGACTATAGCGAAGCGACGCCGTGGACCGAGGACAGCGCCGAAGTGGCTGGAGTCAAGACCACGGCCAAAGCCGGAGTCGAGAGCCAGCTGACACCCAACACGAAGCTGACCGGAGAGGTCGGATTGGCATCCGGAGCGGTGCAGGACCCCGGCGTTGACGGGCGCCTGCTCACCGGGGAGGTCGGCCTCGCGCACCACATCGCGCAGAACACCGATCTCGAGCTCGGCTACAAGGTAGCGTCGTACACCGCCAAGGACGATCCGGCCCAGAACTTCAGGTCGAACGCCGCCACGGCGTCGCTGGTCGTGAGGTTCTAGGCTGGAGCTGCAAGACCGTTCCGGATCTGACGAGGAATCAGAGACTTCTGCAGGAAGCTCTGAGCTTTGGAAACAGGAGCCGGCTAGCCGTGTAAGTCACGCTAGCCCCGCGGAACGCTCTTGCCAGCGGAACGCTCTTGCCAGAGGAGACCGCGGGCTGGGATGCCCTCCCGGCCCGCGGTCTCGCGTGTACCGAGACTTCCATCAAAGCCGGCATACCTCAAGAAGAATGCTCGCAGCGCCCCGGGAAGACGATCCCGGGGCGCTTTCACATATAGTTTAGTGGCGTCGAGTCGACGTCCTGAGCAAGGGCGGGCGATCCGAGACGTAGACTGGAAGACACTTGATGGTGGGCGCATTGTCTTGGCACCAACGTGGCAGGATAACCATGTTCAGCTTCGAAAAGGAGAATGAGGATGACCTGACGAATGATTCCTCGAAACACCTGCGAGACGGCCAAGAAACTTCCGACCAATTGAAGGAATTCTTGTCACAATGGAGAATACATCAAGACGAGGCCGATACTGGTGTTCTAGCCACGTTTATCCCGTGCGGCAGTGGGCGAGAGGAGGTGAGAACCTGAGGTTTCCCACGAAGGCCGATGAGGGATAGAGACAGGGGCGTGCGCCGGGCGTCGCGGGCCTCAGTGGACGAGGGAACGAGGCTACTCTCCGCCGAGCCCGCGGGGCGAGGCACATCGCCCTGAAGACGACTAAAACCAAGGGGGTATATCGTGATGAGAAGGTATATGCCCATTGCGCTGGCAGCGATACTCGTGCTGGCGCTGGCGGTTCCGACGGCGGCCGGTCCGTTTTCGGACGTGCCTGAGAATCACTGGGCATACGAGGCCGTGAAGCAGCTCGCTGCGTACGGGCTCGTTGAGGGCTTCCCCGACGGGACCTTCAAGGGCGCGCAGCCGATGACCAGGTATCAGATGGCCATGGTCATCGCCAGGCTGCTGGTCTCCCTCGACGCGCAGATAAAGGCGGAGATAGAGGCCGCCAAGGCAGGGTTGACGCCTGCACCGGCGCCCGCGCCTGCTCCGGCTCCGGCCCCTGCGCCGACCGAGAAGATCATCGAGAAGGAGACCGTGACCGTTGAGAAGCCGGTCATTGAGAAGGTAGTCGAGCACACCATAGTCGAGAAACTGAAGACGGAGGAGCTCGACGCCCTTGCGGCGAGGGTTGCCGGCATCGAAGGCAGGGTCGCGAACGTGGAGGGCGCGGTTGACGCGGTCTCCGGCAAGGTCGACGAGGTCGACAAGAAGGCCGACGAAGCCAACGCGAAGCTGGTTGAGCTCGACGGCGCCATCGCTCTACTGGAGGGCGAGTTCAGCGTGAAAGCCCTTGAGCTCGAGAGCAAGATCGCCGCGGGCGATGCGGATCTCGCGGATCAACTCGAAGCCCTGAAAGCTGAGCTCAAGGCGCAGCTCGAGCAGAAGATAGCGGCGGGCGATAGCGAGCTCAACGCGAAGATAGAGGCCAAGGCGAAGGAGCTCATCGCCCTCATCGACGCTTTGAAGGCTGAGTTCAATCTGGAGCTCACGGCTCTCGGCGTCAGGGTGGTTGCTCTCGAAGAGCAGCTCGCCCTGGTCAACGCGAAGATCGCCGATCTCGAGCAGAAGATCGGCGCGGGGAGCGAAGGGCTCGCGGCGCTCGCCGCCAAGTTCGACCAGCATGTCGCGGGCCACGAGAAGGTCACGATAAGCGGGTCGAGCGAGGTCGTGCTCGAGGACGTGGACATCTACGCCGAGTTTGGATCCGGCGACGACAGCAACAAGGCGTGGGTCGACCCGAACGACATCTTCGATTTCGATGATGAAGATGACCACTCAGACGGCGTCTACGAGCCCACCTCCACCTTCGAGCACAAGCTGGACCTGACCCTGACGGCGCGGCCGGCCGACGGCGTGGTCGTGGGCATCGGCGTGGGCACCGTGAAGAAGATATACGGCGATGACGACGAAACCGACTTCGCGTTGAGCAACCTGTCCCTCGAGGTGACCACTCCCGGGATCCTGGCGCGCCTGTACGCAGGCGGCATCCTGCTGCCGGAGGGCGCGTTCACTCCTTACACGATGTCCGGCGCGCTCCTCGAGGACGACGGCGACCCGCTGTACGAGGGCGTCATCGCCGAGGCGTCCTTCGGGAAGGTTTCCGGGACGGCGTTGTTCCTGAAGGTGCCCGCGGTTTCGGAGTATGCCTATTACGTGTGCGCCGGCGAGGGCAAGGTGGCTCTCACCGACAACCTGAAGCTCAGCGTGGCGTACGTGTCGCAGTTCGAGGACCTGCAGTCCGCGCTGATCGACGACGGTGACCCGGTCGTGGAGGACCCGGCGAAGGACACCGTGATCGGAGTCGCGGGCAGCTTCGGTCTAGCCCCCGGTTGGACAGTGTCCGGCGAGTTCGCGAAGAACACTAAGTTCGAGGGTGAGACCCAGATCCAGACCGGCACCGCCGCGAAGCTGGGGGCCACCGGGAAGCTCGGGGCGCTCGAGCTCGCCGCGAACTACGAGCGAATCGAGGACACCTTCGCTCCCGCGTTCGTGGACATAGACACGACGGACGACGGAATAGGCAACAACTTCAAGACCGTGAGCGTCAGCGGCACGCTTCCGCTCGGCAACCTCACGCTCAAGGGCGGGTACGAGGTCACGGGCGACGCGGACGCGACGGCCGACTGGGACGTCGAGAAGATCAGCACCATCAGCGCGGGCGCGGAGTACAAGATGGCCCTCGGCGCCATGACCGTGACGCCCAGCGTGGACCTGGAGAACAAGGCATACGTGCTCGACGACGAGTTCACGGCCGGTGACAGCGTGTTCAAGGTGGTCGGCGGCGTGAAGGCCGAGCTCGGCCCGGCCACGGCTGAGTACAAACTCACCGGGGCTACCCTCAAGGCGAGCGGTGGCGTCGCCGAGCCGTACTACACCGAGAGCGTCCTCGACCTTGCGCTGGACTACGCCATGACGCCGAACCTCAAGCTGACCGGCGGCTACAACTGGAGCAAGATGGACGACAAGCTCGCCCTCGGCTTCGACGACGACATCGTTGACTCCAACACCAGCGTGCTGAAGTTCGGCGCGGCCGCTGAGTTCCCGGTCGCCGAGGGGACGAAGGTGACCGGCAGCTACGGCTACGAGCTGAAGACGGACATCCTCGGCGAATACAAGCCGTACACGAAGAACATCCTGAAGGCTGGCGTAGTCTCGCAGCTCACGCCCAAGGCGAGCGTCGAGGCGAACGCCGGGCTCTACAAGCTCGACAGGTGGGAGAACCCGACGGACCAGTACGAGTATGCGCCGCTCACGAACATCCTGGCGGACGTGACGTACACCTACAACATCGCGACCAACACCACGCTCAAGTTGGGCTACGAGATCGTGAGGTCCGATGCCGCTGGTGCGGACACCACCATGGACTACACGGCGCGCATAATCACCGGCTCGCTGAAGGTCTCCTTCTAGTCAGACGCGATGCGCTGCCCCGGGGGAGTCACCTCCCCCGGGGTTTTGCGTTCTCCGGGGACCGTTCGTACTCTCGGACGAGGTTCACGCCGAGGCTAGCCTCAAGTCCCGGGCTCCGAAGGCTCTCGTGCTACGCTTCTCAGCGTCCTGGGACGGTCGTGCGGGTGACGCGGCCCCGTCATCCTTTGGGGGATTTCGCGGGAAGGTCGTTCTCATCCACCTCCAATCCTGGTAGAATCCAGAGTGGGGCAAGACTACGTCATGTGGGGTGTGGACATGGACGGGCGGAACCGCCATGGCGAAGAGGACGTCCGCGGCGTCCCTGAAGCGGTGATAGCAGTGGATCCAGGGCGCGACAAATGCGGCATGGCTGTGGTGAAAGCTGACGGCACTGTGCTGGCGAAGGGCATAATCCCGAGGGAAGAGGCGGCAGAGCGGGTCAGACTCCTTGCCAGCGCCTATGGCGTGGAGACGATCGTGCTCGGCGATCGCACGGGCTCGAGATCGCTTGCCCAGGCGATCCGCGCCGCATTCCATGAAGCCGGGGCGGGCGCCCCTTACGTGGTCTTCATCGACGAGCACGAGAGCAGCATGGAGGGACGCAGACGGTACCTGAAGGATCACCCGGTCCGCGGCCTCGGAAGGCTCGTTCCCCTGACCATGCGAACGCCAGGTGAACCTTTCGATGACTACGTCGCAGTCATCCTTGCCGAGAGGTTTTTCCATCCGGTTGAAAAGTAGGACTTCGGGAGGGATTTCATCTGAGGTCATAGAATACTTATTAAGGCAGGCTGGGTCAGAGCAGGTTGGGGCAAACCAAGGCCCTGGCGGCCAGTCTCCCGCGGCGGCGAGGTTCGAGCAGGCGGGGCCCGCGGGGGGCATGGCTAAGGTGTGGTGGCCTACGATGAACGCAGCGAGTACGCATACAAGAGCCGAGAGGAGAAGCACTCTCTGCAGAGGTGTCCGCGTTCGCGGGCTGACCCGTGGCGTGCGTCGCGCCCGGTCGGTGTTCGCCGCGATTTTAGTGTGCCTCGCCACCTCCGCCGTCTTGACGGCGCACGCCGCCACCAATCCCTTCGGCGACGTGCCGCAGGGTCACTGGTCCTATGAGGCCATCGCCCAGTTTGCTCGTTTGGGGCTCGTGGAGGGCTACTCCGCCGACGCGTTCGGCGGGGGCCGCGTCGTCACAAGGTACGAGATGGCCTGGGCGGTGGCGCGCCTCTGCGATCGTATCAAGTCAGGGGAGGCGTCGGCGGGGGAGGCCTTGACCGGGCAGCAACGCGACATGCTGGCACGGCTGCAGGAGGAGTTCGCGACAGAGCTCGCCTTGGTGGCTGGGACGGGCGCGTACGTTCCTTCCGGGGTCATGAAGAATGCGGACGATAAGGACGGGACGCGTGCGTCTTCCATCAGGGCTGGCGGTGTTGCTCCGATTTCAGTTGTTGACTTGGGCGTCTCCGCCGGACCCGAGGCGGCGGGTGGCGCGGGAAACACGGACGCCGACGCTGCGCTCGTTTTGGATGGGGAACCCAAGACGAGTGCGCTGTCCCAGACTCTTCTTGGAGTGATTCCGGGCACACCGCGGCAAATCGACACATCCCAAGCGTGGCCGTCGCTTCGGCTGCGTCTGGACCCAGGCATGAACGCGGCGCTCTTGGCTATCCCAGGAGAGGCGGGGCGCCAAGCGTTTGCCGGCGGCAAGAGGCTGTCCGAGCTCCTCGGGGACAGTGAAGCGGGCGCGCCCTCCGCGCTCGAGCCCGTGTCTCAGACGCCGGGGGCTCAGGAAGGTGGAGGCCAGAAGCAGGCAGTCAGCATACCCTTGGACGAAGGGGCGAAGGCCGAGCTCTCGCTGGGCGGCCCGCCTGTTCCCGGTGGCATCGCGCCCGCCGAAGGGGACGATGTCGTCGCGCGTCTCGACCTGAAGTATGCTTTGAGCCAGCTCGCCATCTTCCGTGCCAGTTATGAGCTGGTCAAGGGGGACAAAGGGCCTGACGAAGACAGCGAAACCAAAGCCAGGGCGACGACGCTGCTAGGGATAGACTACAAGTTTGCCCTGTCGGATTCGGCCTTCATCAAGGCAGGGTACACGTATTCGCGTATCACCGACCTCGTGCCGAAGGGCATCGAATGGAGCGGGTCCTCTCCCGATGATGAGACACGCGATTCCGGCTTGAAGGCGGCGGGGGTGTTCGGCGACTACACGCTGCCGGGTCTCTCACTGGATGCGCGCAAGACCACCGCGAGCTTCGGCGTGGGCTACACATTCTCTGGCACGACCTCGATTGTGCTCGGCTACAGGCTCATTGACTTCCAGGATCTAGATCCCGAGACCATGTCACCAGGGTCACATCGCACGAATGTCGCCACGGCCGAGCTGACGATAAGGTTCTAGAGGAGTCCTGCGGGAGTCCTGCGAAGACTCGCTTGACGGCGGGGCTTCGGGAGGCGTTGGGGTGGGCCCGGGGTCGGCTTGTGAAAGAGGGAAAGGGGGTTACTTCGCGTGTTCGCACGCAGCAAGAGACGTATCAGGAGAGTTGTGGCGGCAATAGCGCTATCAGCCATTTTCACCGCTTCGTCGCTCGTCCCGGCCTTTGCCGCCTTTGCCCAGGAGCAGCAGCCCACGCTCCTGAAGAGCCTTGCGGAGATCGAGGCGGCTCTGTACGGCAGGGAGCTCACCGGAGCGATCGTGGACCGTGTGGCCAGGTTGGAGAGCGAGCTTCTCGGCAAACCCCAGGAAGGGTCGGTGATAGACCGGATCGCCAGGCTGCGTAGGGTCGGCGGGGGCGGGCCGGGGGTGGGACCTTCGGTGGCGTACAAGCTCACAGCGGTCGAGTGGTTCGTCCAGAGACGCGTGACGTCGGAGCCGGCCGTGACCAAGCTGGACCGGCTGGAGACGATGCTCCTCGGTGCGCCGAGTCAAGGCTCCATCGTGGTTCGAGCGGATCATCTGGCCGCGCTGTGCCTGCCCGAAGGCACGCTCAGGACGAAGGATACGACGCTTCCGGCAGGCCAGCCCGTCAGGATCAGGCTCATCGGGAGATTGGATTCCAGCGTCACGCAGAAGGGGCAGAAGGTTGACATCGAGGTTGCCCGCGACGTCGTTGTCGGGAACGAGCTCGTCATCCCGAAGGGAACGCGCGGGTATGGGATGGTAACGGACGTGTCTCCGGCGGGGAGGCTGGGGAAGGACGGCAAGATAACGCTGGAACTCAAGGACGTGCGCACCCTCGACGGTGTGGCGGTCCCGCTTGCCTTTGACGAGAGCACTCAGCAGCTGAACGAGTCCATGCAGCTGGCCATCGGCGCAGGCCTGGCGGGGTTCATCGTGTTCGGGCCGGTCGGGGCGCTCGGAGCCTTCTTCGTTCAGGGCAAGGACGTCAACATTCCCGACGGCACCGAGTTCTACGTTGCTGTGGGCGCCGACACGAAGGTCTTGGGCATGACGCTCCCCGTGGACACAGCCGTGGAGCTTGCCAAGGACGCGCCGACGGTAAAGGTGAAGCCCGGCAAGTAGCAAGTAGGAGGAAGAGGCGAAGACCGCGACTCCTCAGTTGCCCGGCGTGCTTTCCGTCATAGGCCGGGCTGGGCGACGTCCGCCGGCAGTCGAAAAGCCTTCGGCTGTGGTCAGCTGTGATCGGATTCAATACGTGAGCAAGGCCCCCCGAGCTTGTTCGAGGGGCCTCTTTCGGGAGTGAAGTGAGTATTTCCTGGCATGGGACACAAGGAGCCCACGCTGCGGCGCGGGCGGGGACGGGGCGGTGCGCGCGCGTCCTCACGACAGCCATCCTTGTCGCTCTCGTCGCCGTCGCTCTCGCCGGCGTCTGGGCTGCGGACGCGGCTGGTGCTGCGCAAGACGAACAGGTGATGGGCGAGAGCAGCCCCGACGCGGGCGGTCAGCGGGTAGACCTGGCCGATTCGAGCTCGGTGGCTCTGCCCGACCGGTCCGCTGACGAGGAGCCTATCGTCATTGAGGCGGATGTCACCGAGTATCGCTACGGCAGCCACGGCACGATCGTGGAGGCGCGCGGCAGCGTGCGGGCGACGCATCGAGAGATCTCCGTATCCGCCGACTATCTCAGCGTGGACGTGGACGCCGGAGAGCTCCTGGCGCGCGGGAACGTCCTCGTCCGTCGCGGCTCGTCCACCACGAGTTGCAGCGAGTTTGCATATGATGTCGCGTCAGCCACCGGGCGCGTGATCGAGCCGAGGGTGTCCGTCCCGGGCGCGTTCGTGAGAGGGAGGGAGATGGATCTCGCTCCCGGCGAGTTTGCGCTTGCCGGCGCCCACGCGACCGGGTGCGACCTGGAGGAACCGTGCTACCGAGTGACCTCGCGAAGGCTCGTGATATATCCGGATCGAAGGATCGTGGCGGACTGGCCCGTGCTGTGGCTGGAACGAGTACCGGTGCTGGTCGTGCCCAGGCTCAGCATTCCGCTTCGCGGGGAGAGGGTGGGATGGGTCGAGGGCGAAGGCTATCCCGTCCCGAGGCTCTCGTACGACCCTCAAAGCGGCTTTGTGGCCGGTATGAGTTACCTGGACCGCTCGCGCGAGGGTCTTACCATCCGCTGGGATGGAGCTTACGCTTCGCGGGCGCGGGGCATCCAGCTCGAGGCGCGTGCTCAAGCTGGCCCGGCGCCAGGGGTGAGCGCGGAGGTCACGGGAGGCCTGCGCTCATGGGAGGGGCCGTACGGGTCGGCCATGTGCAGGATTGATCCCTTCTCTCAGATGTCTTTCGCAGCTGACGCTCGATACCGCTCCGGCACGGCGCACGACGCCGGGTTGCAGGGAGGCGCGCAACTCACCGGGAAGTTGGGGCCTCTTGTCCTGAAGGCCGCTGCGCGCAAAGACCTTCCCAGCACAGGCCCGGTATACTCGTTTCCAGCCGTAGATGCGTCCCTGGGCCCCGTGACGATCCCGGGTTCGGGAGCGCGCTTGACGTTGAGCGCAGGCGTGGGACGGTTCGAGGAGCCCGCGCGCGGCGCCCGGTCCAGTCGCACTTACGCCGCACTCTCCGTGACATCGCGGCCTCTGAGCCTCACGTTCGCAAAGAACGCAGATGCGACTCTGACGTTGACCGGATCGGCCAGGCGGGCCTGGTACGAGACGGGAGACAGTGCCGGGTCGCTGATGGCCGCAGTCAACCTCGAAGGTCGGTTCGGGAGCCTCGAAGCGTTCGGCATCGATGTGCCGCGCGTCGTCGCCGGTCTGGAATACACGCGAAGGGTGGTGTCGGGCGCAAGCCCGTTCACCTTTGACGCCGTAGGCGCGCTCAACCAAGTGACCGTGGAGCTCGCTGTGCGGCTCGCGCCTTCGTGGACGGTGGAATTGGGATCCAGCTACGACGTGGACGCCGGCGTCCTGGATGACCTGGATCTCTCGGTGACGAACCATCACCACTGCTACGACATCGCGGCCACGTGGCGCGAGAAGCGCAGGGAGTTCGGGCTCGAAGTGAGGTTTACGAGATAGGTGAGGCAGAAAGCGGCAGATTCGCGGTTCGCAGGCGGGTGGAGAGGAGGGTCTCGCTAGTGCGTGTGCTCGTAGTTGGAGGCGCAGGATACATCGGGAGTCACGTCGTGCGCGAGCTCGTCCGAGCTGGCCACGACGTGGTCGTGTACGATAACCTCGAGAAAGGCCATCGCGAGGCTGTCGAGGGATGCCCGCTCGTCGTGGGCGATACGGGTGACCGAGACGTTCTACGCGAGGTCTTTGCGTCTCGTGACTTCGACGTGGTGATGCATTTCGCTGCCCACACTTCGGTCGCCGAGTCCATGCAGGACCCGGCGAAGTACTTCCACAACAACGTAGCGAAGGGGCTCACGCTTCTCGACGTCATGAGGGAGGCGGGTGTCCGCCGGATGGTGTTTTCCTCGTCTGCGGCAGTGTACGGTGACCCGGAACGGGTGCCCATCGAGGAAGACGCCGACTGCCGGCCGACGAACGTGTACGGCGAGACCAAGCTCATGTTCGAACGCGTGCTCTCCGCGTACGACAGGGCGTACGGCGTCCGGTACGTGGCTCTACGCTATTTCAACGCGGCGGGAGCAGATCCATCCGGGGACATCGGGGAAGATCACGACCCCGAGACACAGCTCATCCCACTCGTGCTCATGACGGCAATGGGCCTGCGTCCACGCCTTGAGCTGTTCGGCACGGATTACCATACCCCCGACGGGACCTGCGTGCGGGACTACGTTCACGTGTGCGACCTTGCGACCGCGCACGTCTTGGCCGCCGAGGCACTCGCGGACGGGTGCGAGTCAAAGGTGTACAACCTGGGCAATGGAAAGGGTCACACCGTGAGGCAGGTGATAGAGACAGCACGTCGCGTAACTGGGTTATCCATCCCCGTCGTGGAAGCGCCGCGCCGTCCGGGCGACCCGGCCGTGCTCGTGGCAAGCTCCGAAAGGATAATGCGAGAGCTCGGTTGGAAGCCGCGATACGAGGACCTCGAAACCATAATAGCCACTGCTTGGGAGTGGCACCGCCGCCATCCGCGCGGCTATGCCGGCTGACGGAGTCTAGTGGGATCCAGGACGAGCTGCGGCGCGAGACGCGCTTCGGAAGACGCTGACTCAGGGAGAGAGGTGGAGCAATGCGCATTCGCCGCAAGCGCTGTCGCTTCATTTCGTGCACGAGCTCCTGCATGGGACGAGCCGTGGGACGAGTGCGGACCGTGGCGGTGGTAGCCATGGCTGCCTCGGTGTTCGGGGTAGGCATTCTTGCAGTGTGCGCGCAAGCCACCCTGGCGTGCCCTGCTCCCGTTCAAGTCGCAGTCTCCATTCCCGCGCCCGAGGACGGCACCGCACCTGAGGACGACACCGACGTTTTCTCTGAAGCGGTCGGCGTCGACGGCCTTCGCGATGACCTTCTCAGAATCTACGCACCTCGCGTCGAGCTCGACCCCGGAAAGGTCGCGTTACTGACGTTCGCTGCCGGGACCGTCATGCTCGTGGACCGCGAGCTGTATGACGAGATCACGAAAGGCCCCAGGGATCCCGCGGTTGATCGCTTGGGGGACGCCATCACGGATCTCGGAACGGGTGTCGCAACCCTTGGGATCTCCGGCCTGGTGGCGCTTCACGATGCGAAGACGGGATATCTCGCCGCGAACGCCGTCATCTACTCCGGCATCAGCTGCGCTGTTCTCAAGGCCGCTTTTGGGCGCGCGCGACCTGAGGTGGGCGAAGGGCCATACGCGTTCGCGGGTCCGTGCATACGCGAAGGGCGTAACTCCATGCCCTCAGGCCACAGCGCAGCCGTGTTCGCCCTTGCCACCGTCCTGGCGAGGCAGTATCCGAGGTATCGCGTGCTTTTCTACGCCGGCGCCACCCTCGTCGCCATCTCACGAGTCTACGAGCGTGCCCACTGGCCCAGCGACACGCTGGTTGGCGCGGTCGTCGGCGTCTGGTCAGCGAACCAGGTGATGGGCCGCAGCCGACTATTGGAGATCACTTGGTAATGACGCCGTAGGAGACCCACAGGTTCCGCACAGCTGTCGTGGACTCACCATCGATACCCCATGCCCAGGAGCCCGTGGAGAGCGAGGGCCGGGACCTCGGCGCTGCCGTCGGCCGTCTTGCTCCTTTCTCTCAGAAGTGGGATTCGTTTACGATCCTTCCGAGAACGGGTTTCCTCCAAACCAGCGGCGATTCCTGCGGAACGCGACGGCAAGAGGAGAAAGAAACCGTCGGAGGCACCCCGAGGAGTTGCGCTGAAGGATTCGTGTTGTCTAGCTAGAACATGTGTACAAGACGGCCTATGCGTCGTGGCCAGGCTTGGGCCCGCTACCGGCAAGGTAACAGAGGGGTTGCCATGAGGCGGAGATGCAATGAGATCGTCCAAGGATCGGGTTTCCTGAGAAGACAAGTGAGTGCGCCGAAGTCCGGGGTGTCCGCGGTCGAGAGACTAGCCTATTGTGCCGGAGCGATAGGGCTGGGTATGGGCCACACCCTCACCGCACAGCTTGTGCTCCTCGTTTGCCAACTGCGGCGGATCGCCGCAGATCCCGGTTCGAGACGCATCAGGACCACGCGCTCCACCATCATGCTGCTTGCGCTCGGTGTGTGGATGATGCTGTCGGGGCTTACGGCCGTAAGCCGATTCGACGCTTGGGGCGGCACAGTCGGGATGGCGCTCAGTGCCTGGGTGACGCTTGGAGCCGTCAACAAGGTGATGGCGGACCGCTCCATGCTTGGCGGACAACTGCTCCGGGGCTTTCTTGCTTCAAGCAGCATTAGTGCAGCATATGGACTAGTCGGCTTCGGCCTGTATCTGGCGGGACGCGGGGGGGTCCCGCGCGCGCAGCTGCCGGTTGGGGGATGCAATCTTGCGGGAACCGTGTTCGCCGTGGCAGCAGTAGTGGCACTGGGATGCGTGGGATTTGCGAAACGCTTGGAGAGAATCGCCTTGATGGTGGTGGTCGCGCTAACGGGAGGGGCGCTCGCGGCAACGCAATCGAGGGGAGCCGTAGTAGCGTTAGGTGTGGGCTTTATCGTCCTTCTCATGACCGGCCTGCGCTTACGTTCGGGCAGGGCGCTCGGCGTTGCACTGTTGGGCCTGTTTGCAGTGTTCGTCACGTGCGCCTACATGTACCCGCCTCTCTTGGCGAGATATGAGAGCATATTCAAGCCATCGGCCAACAGAGATCGACTGGAGGTCTGGCGTACAGCCGCGCTCATGATGAGAGATCGCCCCATCCTGGGCGTGGGAGTGAACAACTTCCACGAGGTATACCTGAGGTACCCGCATCCCGAACGGTACGGTCATCAGGCGATGTCCACAGCGCACAATGTCTTCATGGAGTTCGGGGCGTCGACAGGGATACCGGGGCTCATACTCCTTCTCTGCGTCGTTGGCCTGGGCATCGCGAACGGTGTGAAAGCCTGCGGGCAGGCCAAGAACCCACGGGCTTGCGTGCCAGCTCCTCGCCTCGGAGGGGCCCCGGCCGCCGAGAGCTCCGGAGGGACAGCTCCAGAACGAGCCGAAGAGGGAGATTCGGTGCAACATGCGCATGAAGAGGCTGCAGTGCGCGCTCGCCGTGTGTCCGGGGTTGCGTTGGCTGCGTTCGCTACGGTCATGGCTCACCTTCAATTCGATATGACTTTGTACTCTGGGGACATGCTCCCTCTTTTCTTCGTCATCTACGGAGTTCTTGCCTACGCGGGCGAGAGCGCGCAGGACGCTTTCCGGAGAGCAGCGTCAGTACGGCGAGTCGGCGGCGCACTGAACTCAAGATAGGTCGGGTGAAGAAGATCCATGGCAAGGCAGACCCGCGACGACAGTCTGAGCAAGCGCAAGAACCGAGGGCTGAGCGCGGACCCGGTGGTGAGCGTGATAGTCCCGACATACAATCGAGAGGCCATCCTGGAGAAATGCCTACGCGGGCTTCTCGCCCAGACGTTCCCGGCCGGTCTCTACGAGGTCATTGTGATCGACGATGGTTCCACGGACGGGACACGAGAAATGGTGAAGGATCTCATCCGTCAGTGGAATGCACGAGCTCCGGAGACTCGGGGAGGCGGTACGGCCCGAGAATCCTCCGATGTGCCTCCCTGCCCGCTGGTGTATCGCTACCGCAGTCATACATGTGCAGCCGCTGCACGGAACGAGGGCATCAAAGTGGCCAGGGGTGCGCTGCTCATCTTCTTGGACAGCGATATCGTGACCCGCGCCGGATTCGTGGAGGCTCATGTCAATGAGCACGTCAGCGAGGCAGTTCGCGAAGGAGGATGTCTGCAATCGGAGTCGGCGAAGGTCTGGCATGACGGAGGCGACTTGGCGATCGTCCTGGACAACAGCAGGGTGATAGTGCACGGACGGGTCATCTACACGACGAATCTAGATGATCCCACGACCGAGCCCCGGAAGATCACCGACATCTCCACGGCGTTCTTCGCCAGTGGCAATGTCTCCATCGCACGCCGCTGGGTGGTGGAAGCAGGCCTCTTCGACGAGGACTTCACGGAATACGGCTGGGAGGACCTCGAGCTCGGCAAGAGGCTGAAGAAGCTGGGGCTGCGCGTGGTGCGCTCCGAGGCACCCGCGGGCTATCACCTAAAACGCGAGTTTGGCATCGAGGATCTACCCGCTATCAGGCGTCGAGAGATCGAACGCGGCCACATGGCCATGGTATACGTCAGGAAGCACCCCACGTTCAGCGTCCGCATGACCACAATGACGGTGGCGCCATTCATTTGGATTGTCTCAATCCTCGGGATGGGGGGCTGGCCTGATCGCCCCGGCGCCGTCCGCGTGCTGGAGCGGCTCAGGCGCCGGGGCAGCCGTGCGCTGCTCGCTGTGGTGCTTCAGATCATGGTGTACTACTGGTATGTTCAGGGGATCAGGGAAGCGTCCGCGCACCCTCGGCAGCGGGGCCGGTCAGGCGGGCATCCCTGAAGGGATTTGGGGATGTGTTCTCGCATCCCCTTCCATCCCTGTTTGCAGCTGGGCGCTCTCCTCCGATGACAGGGTCTTTGCGAGATCCACGAGAATGATCAGCCTGTCGTTGAGGCGCGCGACGCCCTTCAGGAACCCCGAGCCCGAGTCGGCAACGATCTCCGGAAGCGCGCCCACCGCTTCGAGGGGGATGCGGATGACCTCGCACACCTCGTCCACGATGAGACCCACAGTGGGGCTGCCCTTGACTTTGGTGACTACTATGCGGCCAGAGGCGGACGCCCCCTTCGACCCGGTGCCGGGCGTCCCGGAGAGCCCGGGCGCGGGTGCCGCATGGACCCCGAAACGCTTGGCTAGATCGATGACTGGTAGCACCTGGTCCCGCAGGGCGATGACTCCTTCGACGAACTTGGGAGCCTTAGGCACGTGCACTATCTCCGGGAGCCGGATTATCTCCTGGATCTGCATGATATCGATGCCGTACTCCCCACCGCCCAGCTTGAACGTGACGACCTGGAGTTCACCACGATTCGACCACTCTGCGGCGGATCTCGGCGGCGGACTGGACTCTGGGCCGCTGACGGGCATGACTGATGCGTGCGACTCTTCTGCGACTGTGCTCGGCAATTCGACTCCCCCATCTCTGGCATGCGTCACGCTTTCGTGTTCTTGTCACACCTTGAACCTGCTGACCGCTTCGCGAAGCCTCTCGGCCATGTCAGCGAGGGACTCGGCCGAGGTCGCCATCTCCTGAATCGACGCGCTCACCTGCTCGGCTGACGCCGAGACCTCTTCCACCGATGCCGCGGTCTCCTCGGACACCGACGCGATGGCGTCCACCGCCTTCCTCACTTCCTCTGCTCCGGCGGCCATTTGTTCCGTTGCAGCAGTGTTCTCCTCGGCCACGCTCACTATGTCGTCTATGGCCTTGCCGACCCTGTCGCTCGCCTCGCCTAGAGCCTGCGCTGACTGGATGAGCCTCCCGATGAGGGTCTCACCCTCGGTGGCGTCCGACGAGATCTGCGCGAGTGCGTTCCCCGCTTCCTGCGAGAGCTCGCTTCCGGTCTCCACTTCCTTCAGCCCCGAGTCGATAGCGGCCACAGCCTTGTCCGTGGCCTGTTTGACCTGGCTCACCAGATCCGCTATGGCCTTCGTCTCACTCGACGAGCGCTCCGCCAGCTTGCGCACCTCATCTGCAACGACTGCGAACCCTCGCCCGTGTTCACCTGCCCTTGCAGCCTCGATGGCGGCGTTAAGGGCCAGGAGGTTGGTCTGTTCCGCGATGTCGTCGATGATCTCCAGTATCCGCCCGATCTCTTGTGAATGCTTGTCCAGCTCCCTGATGCGCTCTGCTACCGCGTGTGTCGTGCCTGCTATCCGTTCCATACTTGAGATGACGTTCCGAACCGATTCGCCCCCTCGAGCGGCCGAACGCGCGCTTCGACGCGAAGACTCCCCCACGATCTCCAGAGCTTGCAACGTTTCGTTGAGGGATGCCTTCATCCCGTTCACCACCGTGGACGCCTCATGGACGCTTCTCACCTGCGACTCCGCGCCCTTGGCAACTTGGACTATCGCCTGGTTGACCTGGCCCACAGACGACGCCACTTCATTCACGCTGGAGCTTTGGTCCTGCGCGCCCGCGGCCACTTGCTGAACGGTGTCGGATATCTGCTGCACAGCTTTGGCCGACTCCTCCGCGGATGCTGACAGCTCTGAGCTCGTTGCCGCCACGGTCTGCGCGGAGGCGGTCACCTCTCTGACCAGAGTCCTCAGGCTTTCCAGCATGCTGGCGAACGCCTTGGTCAATGTGCCTATTTCGTCCGCGGATCGAGCCACGGGAGCCTCGGATAGATCGCCCCTCGCCGCCTTGTCGGCCGCGCGGACCAGCCTCTGAACCGGGTCGATGACGGCCTTGGTGAGCAAGAGGCCGAACACGAGGCCCAGCAAGCTGGATACCACCATTACCGCTATGACGTCGCGAGTCGCGGCGGAAGCTGTTCTGTTCGCTTCAGCCACGACCGCGTTCACTTGTCCCTCAATCAACGCAATCATCTCGGCGATGGAGGTGTTCAACCGGTGTCCCACCTCACGTCCACGTCCGCGCACCAACTCGATGGCTTCCTGGCCCCGCATCTGGCTTGCGAGGCCTGTCGCTTCCTCCAAGAATGCCGTGAACTCCTTCCATTCCCCACCCACATCTGCATGGATGCGCTTGCCCTCATCCGTTACGAGCATGGATCCAACACGACCGTAATCAGCCTCGAATTCGCTTCGGCGCTTCCGGATCTCTTCCTCGCGCGCCTTGGAGTCCATTTCGCTCGTGCTCATGGCGAGCTCGAGCACTTGCAGCTCGAGCTCAGACACGTGCGCGTCCATCTTCTTCAGAAGCTCCGTCTTCGGAAGCCAATTGGTGGCAAGCTCGACAGCATCCGTCTTCACCGCCTCGAGCCGCGTGAGCGCGAACGCTCCGATCCCGACTCCGCTGCCGATGAGGAGCACCACCAGGGCCACGATCTTGAATCTTAAGCTGATGTTCATGAACCACTTCACCGCACACGCCTCCCAGCTCCGTCTCTTGTTTCGTTCGTTGCGGGGTTGCGTACGTCGCACCCTGCTTCGCCAGCACATGGTTCTCATCGGCTGTGCTCGTCGTGCAGGCGATCCGCCCGAATGCCCGCATGAACGTCGCCCCGCCCGCGGACTTCCGCAACGCTAGGGCAACTGAAGATCCTTGCGCAGCAGGTACGCCTTGAGCGCCTCGACGATCACCGGGTCGAACTGCGTCCCCGCGCAACGCTGGAGTTCATCTATGGCTGCGCTGATGGGGAGCGGCGGCCGGTACGCCCGCTCAGTAACCATTGCGTCCAGACTATCCGCCACGCACAAGATCCTGGATCCGAGGGGGATTTCGTCTCCTGCCAGGCGGTCCGGATAGCCGCGACCGTCCAGACGTTCGTGATGATGGAGCACGATCTGCGCTATGTGGATAAGGCCTGGCACCTCCGAGACTATCTCGTAACTGAGGCCCGGGTGCTTACGAATCTCCGCCATCTCTGCCTCGGTGAGCTTTCCCGCTTTCAGTAGGTAGGCTTTGGGCACGCCTATCTTCCCTATGTCGTGGACAAGCCCCGCGAGACGCAGAGCCCCCTGTATGTCTGGAATCAGCCCAAGTTCGCGGGCGATGGTCGCACTGAGATTGCCTACCCTGGTGGAGTGGCCGGCAGTGACGGGATCGCGCATCTCCACTAGAGCTGCTGCGGCGAGCAAGAGCGCTTTCTGGCGGGACGCGCTCAGGGGTTTTTGCGAAGACAGTTCGGTGATGAGTCTGTCCAGCATCCAGCACGTCTCCCATACGGTGGTGTGTGCCGCCGGCTGGAACGGCATGGGATGCCAGGTGCCCATGGCACCTATCGGGTGACCTCGCGGAAGACTCAGGCAGCGAGGTCCCGAGCGACAGACCTTCCGCACAGAGCTGAAATCGATGCGGACGATGCATCCCAGGAGCCGGGGCGGAGAGTTGTGGGTTCCCGGCGACGCCCAACCGACGGCTGGTTGAATTCGGTCGCGAATGTGGTCGCGCAAGGCAGCACTGGAAACTCTGCCTGATGCTGGATATGACTATTCGACGTGCGTCGAGGAATTCCTGCAAAGTCCGCCACTTCGGGAAAAACTCGGGTTTGGGTGCGGAGCGGAGCCGTTCACTCCTGGGCGACAATGTCCTCGAACTTGTAGGTGAATTCCACGAGCTTGGGGGACATGAGAATGGGGCACCCACAACGTACGGCAAGCGCCACGGCGTCGCTGGGGCGTGAGTCTAGGACGAGTGACTTGCCGTCCTGGTATAAGTGGATCTCCGCGAAGAACACTCCTTCTCTGGCGTCGGTGATTACAACTTTCTCCACGGTTGCGCCGAGGTCTTCGCACACTGTCTTGAGGAGATCATGCGTGAGAGGGCGAGGAGGCTCTTCTCCCTGTACCGCAATGGCTATGGATTGAGCCTCGAACGGGCCTATGCCGATAGGCAGGATGACCCTCTGATCCGCGTCAGTCAATAGCATGGAAAAGCTGCTGCTCTCATCGGCTATAACGCTCAGGACCTTCATTTCCAACACCGCGATCACCTTCCTCCGTGCTTCTATTCTACCACAGCCGCCAAGACGTGTTCCTCCTCAACGAGGGAAATTACGCTCTGCCGTGGAAAGGCCAGAGGCCGTCACCCGACCCGTACATCACACTGTCTCAGATGCTGCCGAGGAGTCAATTCACGGTGAGGATTGGCACCAAGGTATGGCATTAGCCGATGGCTCGTGGTAGAATGTCCATTAATACATGGCCCGAACAGTTCGTTCCGGGCCGCGGAGGGAGACGGAATGAACGCACCGGCTATGGGCGACTCACGTTCAAGAGGGATCATCGCCACGTACGCCGACCATCTCCCGAAGGTGGATCCAGCCGCCGTGATCACGCTGGGAGAAGGCGGGACTCCACTCATCGAGGCCCGCGCAGTATCAGCTGCGGTGATGGAGGCCCAATGGCACGCACGCGCCGAGGTGGGAAGGAACGCAGCTCGGGCGGAAGAGGCCGTCCCGCCCTTCTCGGCAGGAGACGACGTCTTGCGCGTGTACCTCAAGTACGAAGGGCTGAACCCCACCGGGTCATTCAAGGATAGAGGTATGGCTTACGCCGTGAGCAAGGCTCGGGAAGCCGGTTACCGGATAGGGGTTTGCGCGTCTACGGGCAACACCTCAGCCTCAGCCGCAGCCTATTGTGTGAGGGCAGGGATCCGGCCGGTGGTCATCATCCCTGAATCCGCCGTTGCCGCCGGGAAGCTGGCTCAGGCAGTAGCCCATGGGGCGGCGGTCGTGGCCGTCCGAGGCAACTTCGATCAGGCCCTTGCGGTGGTGCGGGAGCTCGTGGCGCGTCACCGGATCGCGCTTCTCAACTCCCTCAATCCCGATCGCATCGAGGGACAGAAGACCGCTGCCTTCGAAGTGTGTGATCAGCTAGGGGGACGGGCGCCAGACTATCTGGCGATTCCGGTGGGAAACGCGGGCAACATCACAGCGTACTGGAGAGGCTTTCGCGAGTACAGGGAGAGCGGAAAGATCCCGTCGCTGCCTCGCATGATCGGATTCCAGGCTGCAGGGGCCGCTCCCCTAGTGGAGGGTAGGCCTGTGGACCGACCGCAGACGGTCGCCACGGCTATAAGGATAGGCAACCCGGCGAGCTGGAAAGGCGCGATCGCGGCCAGAGACGAGTCGGGCGGCCTGATAGACAGCGTGACTGACGATGAGATCCTCAGTGCGTGCCGGCTGCTGGCGGCGAGAGAGGGGGTCCTCGTGGAGCCCGCGTCGGCGGCGTCGGTTGCGGGCGTGATCAGGCTGGCGCGCAGGGGCTATTTCTTGGGCAAAGGTCACGCGACGGTCGTGTGCGTCCTTACCGGCCATGGATTGAAGGATCCCGAAGCCATGATGCGGCTGGGGGAGTCGCCTCTCTTGACAGAACCTGACATGACTTCGGTAGAGCGCGTTCTCGCCGCGGCTGGCGTCAGGCTTGGCTGAACACCTGTGCCAATGGAGTCGGCGGTCCGCGGTCGTGCGGCTCGTGTCTGCCGCGTGCGCCCTCGCCTGCGTGATGATTGTGCCCGTGGATGCATCAAGTGGCCGTGGACACGAAACGATGGCCCAGCGAGAAGAGAACGTCGAAAGGTCGGAAACACGTCTTCGGATCAACGGAAGCAAGCCTCACGAGAAGGAAGTAGGCGAGAGGGAAGGCGATGTTCGTGGCAACTTCTGTCGAAGTCTTCGTGCCGGCATCAGTGGCGAACCTCGGCCCGGGTTTCGACGCCGTGGGCATGGCCCTCGAGATATTCAACGTGGTCAGGATGGGTACCGCCCCTACCGGCCTCGAGATCACCGTCCTCGGGGACGATGGGGATCAGCCGGCCGACCGGACCAATCTCGTGGCCAGATCAGCAGTCGCCTTATTCGAGGAAGCAGGGCTGGTCGTGCCGGGGCTCCGCATTCACGTGAACCAGGCGATCCCGGTGTCGCGAGGTCTTGGTTCCAGCGCCGCCGCCATCGTGGCGGGGCTCGTGGGCGCCAACGCCCTCGCGGGTTTTCCTCTTTCCAAGGACGCCTTGCTCGAGCTGGCTGTCGAGATCGAAGGCCACCCTGACAACGTGGCCGCCGCGCTCTTCGGCGGCTTCGTGGTAAGCGTTTCCGACGGCAATCGGCCTCCGTGTCATCTCAGGCTCGACGTCCCTGGGAGTCTTCACGTGGTGGTCGCCATACCCGACCTCCACGTGTCAACGGAGCTCGCCCGAAGCATCCTCCCCGAAAGCGTGACGCTGGCGGACGCTGTGCACAACATAGGCCGCGTGGCTCTCCTCGTGGGAGCCATCGCGTGTGGCCGGCTCGACTTTCTATCCGCTGCTATGTCGGACAGGCTTCACCAGCCCTATCGCGCGAATCTGGTGCCAGGTCTAGACAACGTGCTTGTTGCAGCGACTCGGGCAGGGGCTCTCGGGGCCGCACTGAGCGGCTCGGGTCCGTCGGTCGTTGCCTTTGCCCGCACCAACCCCCATAGCGTGGCGGAAGCCATGCTAGAGGCGTTCGGCGCCAGCGGGGTAGCGTGCCGAACCGTCGTGACCCGCGTCTGCCCACGAGGTGCGGTCGTGGTCGAGGACCCGGAAGCGTCCGGGGAAGAGCCGCTATTCGGGGGCGCTGAGTCGTGCTCACCAACTGACCGTTGTTCGTCGGACTCCGCGAGAGCGAGCGCGTCCCGAAGATGGTAACGGCTGTTGGCGCGGATGCGGGAACGCTTCCTCAGAGGTCGGGGTTCCGGCGGTTCCAAGACTACTCAGCCGCGTTCCGTGCCTCATCTGACTGCCGGTGGGCCTGTGGTCTCGCCCAGCGTCAATTGGGCTGAGAGCCGCACAGACCGGGGTCTGGCTTTCGGATCGCGCACTCTCTCGAGCAAAAGCTCAGCAGCTATCGAGCCCATCTCCGCTGCGGGCTGTGTTACTGCGCTGATGCGCGGCACGGTCACGGTGTTTGGGGCATCGAACCCAAGCACCGAGACGTCGGTGCCGGGCGCAAGGCCCAGTGTGTTCAAGCAACGGATTACGAGCATGGCGCTCTGATAGTCAAAGCAAAAGAGGGCAGTCGGCGGCTCCTCGAGCTTCAGGAGTCGCTCCACTATCCCGGCGAGTTCACGATGGGCCGCTACCGGGCTCGCCGTGAGGTCTTGTGTGCGATCGAAGTACCCGTTCTCCCTGATGAGCGCCGACAAAGACACCAATAGATCGGAACGGGGCTGGAGATCGTGGAGCTTGAGCCCGTTCTGGAAGCCGCGCAAGCGTTCTCTGTTGACGTCGCTTTCGAAGTCTATGGAGATCACGCCGATATTGCGGTGTCCGAGCTCGGTCAGGTGATCGACTCCGAGCATGGCCGCTCCTGCGTTGTCCACTTCCACGAGAGATATCTTTGGCTCCCCAAGGGGGGATTCGATGGCCACGACAGGGATTCCGGCGCGCACGGCATCATGGATCGTCCTTCGGTTTGCCACGTAGTTCACGATGATGCCGTCCACTCGGTGACGGATGAGCCTCCGCAGGTAGTCGGCTTCGCGCTCGGACGCAAGCGTCGTGTCACACAGGAAAAGGCCGATTCCCTCGCGATACAGCACCCTCTCGGCCCCGCGCGCCACGTTCATGAAGAACTCGTTGGTGATGGCGGGCACCATGTAGCCGACGAGATAGGATCGCTTGGTGTACAGGCTCCTCGCTGCGAGGTTCGGTTCGAACCCGAGTTCCGCCATTGCCTTGAGGACCCGCTGGCGCGTCTCTTCGCTGACTTTGGGGACGTTGTTCACCACGTTAGAGACGGTCGTGTGCGAGACCCCGGCCTTCCTTGCAACATCTCGAATGGTTGCCGCCATCATGGCCACTCCTTTGTCTGCCATTCCAGGCCGTGCCCACGTGACTTAGACCGCACACGTGACGTGAACCCCGACAGCGTTGCTTTGGGAACGGGCACCGCCGTCTTCAGGAGACCTGGCCGGCTGCCAGGTGGATGAGCTCACATCCTGGCGTTGCACGGTAAACACATCGATACTTCAATTCTATACCACCTCATTCATGCCGTCAATGACGTTGGCGCCGCTATCGGCTTGGCATTGCCCGAACCGGATTCGAACTGCGTCTGGTGGATCGTCTCAGCGTAGCGAGGCCGTGTAGCAAGCCACGCGTTGATGGCTCCATGTGGCATTCCAGGTCGCGCTCGAAGGACTTGACAGGCAGATCCACTCATGGTACACTCAAGGTAAGTTGACCGGTAAACAGCATGGAAACCGATCCGGGCTCCGCTTTCTTGCGAGTTGCAAGTCGCGTATCGAGGTCCGCCGACCGAGGTCGGGCTGGAACTAGAAACGATCTCACTAGAAACGATCTCAAAGGGTGGGGAGTCAATGCCAGACCTGCGTGAGCGAAGCATCGAAATCATCCGCCGCAACCAAGCGCCGAGCGGTGCATACGTGGCCTGTCCGCACTTCGCTCCTTACAGGTTCTGCTGGCTGCGGGACGGTACCTTCACCGCGTACGCCATGGACCGGGCGGGCCAACACGACTCCGCTCGCCGGTTCTACCTTTGGGTGGGCTCGGTCCTGCGTCAGGGAGCCGCGCGAGTGGACCGTATAGCCCGCGTCGTGGAGCAGGGGGGCACCCCTTCCTCGAAGGACATGCTCCCTACGCGCTACCGGCTGGATGGAGCTCCGGAGGACGACTCCTGGCCCAACTTCCAGTTGGACGGATACGGGACTTGGCTGTGGGGCCTTGCCCAACACGTGCGGATGACAGGCGATGTCGGGCTGGTAGATAGGCTCAACGACTGCGTAAGCCTTACTCTCAGGTACATCTCTCTTTGTTGGAGGATGCCCAACTACGATTGTTGGGAGGAGTTCGGCGATCGGCTCCATCCCGCCACCCTGGCTTGCTTATACGGAGGGCTGACGGCCGCACGGAATCTCGTCAAGCAGGACGAAGCGGAGAAGGCCACCAGACTAGCGGGAGACATCCGCGACTACATACTGAGAAACGGCGTGCTGGACCGTGGCGCGTTCGGAAGACGGTTCGCGAAGTCCGTAGGAAACTCAAGCATAGACGCGAGCCTTCTGTGGCTTGCCGTGCCTTTCGCTGCCGTGGATCCGGTCGACCCGATCATGATATGCACAGTGGATGAGATCGAGCGACACCTCTACCATCGAGGAGTCCACCGCTACCCAGAGGACACCTACTACGGCGGTGGTGAGTGGCCGCTCCTGGCATGTTGGCTCGGCTGGTACTATTGCCTAACGGGACGGCCCAGCCTTGCCGCGCCGATTCTGGATTGGGTCGAGGGCTGCGCAGACGAACGCGGCGAGCTTCCGGAGCAGGTGAGCGACCACGTGAACGACCCAGAATACGTGGGCGTATGGGTGGAGCGCTGGGGTCCGGTGGCCAGGCCCTTGCTTTGGTCCCACGCAATGTACCTGGTTCTGTCGCACGAAGTTGCGGAACTTGATGGAAGGGATACGGACGCTTCGGCACTGAGGCTCGTGTCAAGGGGGTGAATGAGAGGAAACGCGATGCAATCAGGGGGTCTGTGCAGGGAGTCGGGCAGTGCAGACAGAAGACATACTGTGACGCCAGGGAGGGATACGAGACCATGCGACAGAGGTTGAGTGTTGTCATGCTCGTCGCGCTCATCGTGTTACTGGGTGTATCCACTGCGGAGGGAACCGAGGCGCCTGTTTCGTCGCTTACAGATCCGGTGGACGATGATTATGGACCAGGGACGTATGTCTACCCGACGAACTCCGTTTTCTTCCCGGGGGCATTCGACATCGTGAAATTCGAGGTGTACAAGGAAGCCGACGAGGCGCGGTTCGAGATCACCCTGGCCAAGCCCATCGCGAACCCTTGGGGCGGTCCGAACGGCGTCAGTGTGGAGATGTTCCACATCTACGTGGACAGCGAGAAGTCTTCGGGATTTGCCGAGTGTGTGCCCGGGGCCAACGTGGCGTTCGCGGAAGACTCCCTCTGGGACAAGGCAGTGCTCTGTGAGGGAGGGTGGGGCACCGAGGTCGAGGACATCATGGCGGGGCTTGTGGACGACGAGATGCGATCGTGCATACACGTGGCGAAGAAGGCGAGCGTTGTCGGGAATACCATAAGGATTTGGGTCCCACTTTCGTGGCTGGGGACGCCGTCTCCAGGTTGGGGGTACCAGGTCCTCCTCATGGGGCAGGAAGGCAGCAAAGACGTGATGGATGGTATCAAGGTTCGGAGGGTTCTCCGTGAGAGGACGGAGTGGCAATTCGGAGGGAGCGACGAAAGCGGGTACCACCCGAATGTCCTGGACATGCTGACCAAGCCTGGGGTGGACCAGAGGGCGATTCTGAGCTCATATAGCAAGGACAAGGACACGTTCGCGATCGTTTCTCATGTCTACCCGTGATCCTGTCGCATCGGGAGGGGCCCGGGGCAGGCCATCGTGACCGGGCGCGATCGGCTCAAACGTCCGAAGCGCTGGCCCCGCCCCCTCCCGCTGGCTCCGCTGCCCTAGCCGCGGACGGAGTTCGCCGCCTCCGCGCAGAGTTAGACGGGGAGATACAGCGGGACGGAGGTGAACCTGAGTGCGAAGGGCTTTACTGAATGCTGTGTGCGTTCTCTTGGCGCTCGCGGCTTCGTGCAGCGTGGCACGAGCCGCCCAGACGAGCACGACCTACACGCTGGTGAACCTCGACGACTACTTCAACAACGATGGTATCTCATGGGACCACGACCCCATCGACGGCGACCTCGATTTTGGCTGGATGTCCCTTCCCGCGGAGCAACTCGCGCGGGCAGGACAGGCGGCGCGTCTCCGTGGGGTGTACTTCGTATTCCCGCCGACGGAGGACGGCCGCGACAACAACATAGTCTGTTACAACCAAGTCGTGAAAGTTCCGGCGACCCGTTGCGTGGCCCTGCACATGCTCGTCACGTCCATATCCGGGACGAGGAGGGCGGCGTTCAACATCACCTACGTGGACGGGTCCAGTTCGACCGTCTCGCAGCGCATCCCTGACATGAAGGGCGCTCCCGGGTTCGGCGGCTACGTTGGAGTGGAGACGGATCACAAGCATTCCTCTGAAGGAGACGTGACGCCTGGAGGAAGACTGTATGTGTTCTCCTTCAAGACCGACCCGGCGCGGGAGGTTGTGTCCGTGACTCTGCCCGAGGAGCCAGCCATCAGGGTATTCGCCATCACTCTGCAGTCAGCTGAGGAATAGGTTCCCGACGGGAGGGAATTGTCGTGAGACAGATCCTTCGGCTCGTGACTTTGACCTTGTGCGCGAGTTTGCTTGCAACGATCATGACGGGTCAAGCGGCTTTCGCGGGACGCGCTTCCGTCGAGATCGCGTTTTGGCACGATTGGACCGGGGAAGGTGGAGACGGTGTAGTCGCTGTGGTGGACGCGTTCAACAAGTCCCAGTCGAGCATAGTCGTCAAGCCCACCGTCACACCCGATCTGGGGACCAAGCTGCTGGCGTCGGTGGCCGGGAAAGTTCCGCCTGACGTGGTCCTCTTCGATAGATACATGACCGGACAGTACGCGTCTCGTGATGCCTTGACTCCCCTCGACTCGTACATCGCAAGGGACAAGGTGGATCCGAGTGCATTCTTCGAGGCTTGCTGGAACGAGACTGTATACCGGGGCAAGACATACAGCATTCCTTTCGAAACGAACTCTCGCGTCCTCATGTACAACAAGAGGCTGTTCAAAGAGGCAGGGCTCGATCCCTCGAAACCCCCGAAGACCTGGGACGATCTCGTGCGCTACTCAAAAGCGCTCACTAAACGGGATGAGAAAGGCAGGCTCGTGCAAGTAGGCTTCGTGCCGATATGGAACGGCGTATCGCTGATCCACTACCTGTGGCAGGCAGGAGGGGAAGTGTTCAACTCCGATGCCACCGAGGTTGCGTTCAACGGGCCCGAGGGCACAAAGGCGTTGGAATGGGTCGTGTCCCTGGTCGACTACTACGGGTACGACAACCTTGTGAGCTTGGCGGCGGGTTTCGGCAGCCACTTGTCGGATCCATTCTACACAGGCAAAGTGGCTATGAAATCCGAAGGGTGCTGGATGCTGAGCGACATGCGGAAGTACGCGCCGAAGCTGGTCGCGGATGACCTGGGAATCGCTCCGCTTCCTCAAGACAAGGTTCGGGCGACCATAGCAGGGGGATTCTCCCTTGTCATCCCGAAGGGAGCCCGAAACGCCGACGCCGCATGGGAATTCATCAAGTTCGCGGTGAGCAAGGACGCGCAGGTTCTATTCGCGCGCAAGGTGGGCACGATCCCCGCTCTGAAGGCAGCCGCCCTTGATCCGCAAGTCGCGGGCGAGCCTCTCCTCAAGCCGTTCATCGATGCGATGGAGCACGCACGGTACAGGCCGGTGCACCCCGCGTTTCCCGAAGTCGAATCTTACATCTACCAAGCGGTCGACAAGGCCGTTCACGGGGAGATGTCACCGAAAGCTGCTCTGGAATGGGCTGCAAGCAGGGCACAGAAGGTGCTTGACAGGTACAACAAGCACCTTGGACGGTAGCTGTCTGATGTGCGTTGGAAGGCATGGCTCGCTGCGAACTACCGCGGTCGCGCTTGCGAGGGCTGTGCCGCAGATACCGGAGAGGCGCAAGCCGCGGATACCGGAAAGGCGCGACGGGACTTGATGGTGAGGGGACACGGACGATGGCCAAGGAAATCAGCTACAGTGCTTCGAGGAATCCCGGCCCGAGACACAGACGCATGAGCCGTAACGCCGTAAGGGAGACGCGCGACTTCTATCTGTGTATACTCCCCTGGCTCGTGGGCTTCTCGGTGCTCACTCTTGGTCCTATGGTGGTATCTTTGTACTATAGCCTTTGCGAGTACAACATACTCCAGCCCCCCACCTGGGTAGGCCTTGCCAATTACGTAGCCATCTTCACGGATGATCCTCTCTTCTGGACAGCCCTCTACAACACGGCTTACTACACTTTGTTTGCGGTGCCCCTCGGAGTGGCCGGCAGCCTCGCGCTGGCTCTTCTGCTGAACCAGAGGGTTCGCGGAGTGCGGGTGTTCCGGACCATCTTCTACATGCCGTCCATAATGCCGGCTGTCGCCTCGTCGATCCTCTGGATATGGCTCTTCAATCCCCAACACGGGCTCGTAAACCGACTTCTGTCTGTAGTTGGTGTGAAAGGGCCGTTGTGGCTGGCCGATCCGGTCTGGTCAAAACCAGCATTGATCCTGATGGGGTTGTGGGGAATAGGGGGTGGCATGGTCATCTTCCTCGCCGGCCTGCAAGGCGTCCCCAGACATCTGTACGAAGCAGCGGTTGTCGACGGGGCCACGCCTTGGCAACAGTTCATTCACGTAACACTTCCCATGCTATCCCCGACTTTGTTCTTCTCCATTGTCATGGGGATCATAGGGTCATTTCAAGTCTTCACGCAGTCATACGTGATGACGCAGGGCGGCCCGTTGAATTCGACCCTCTTCTATGTGCTCTATCTCTACAGGACCGCGTTCGAGTTCTTCCAAATGGGGTACGCCTCGGCCCTTGCATGGATACTCTTCGTGATCCTCGTCAGTTTCACGTTTCTCCAGCTCAGACTATCCCGCCGGTGGGTGTACTACGAGGGGGATTTCAGGAGGTAGGGGCTCCGACATGGCCAAACGTGGTGCCATCTTTCGTAGGACTCTCGTCTATCTCGCCTTGTTAGCAGGATCGGTCGCTGTCCTGACGCCGTTTCTCTGGATGGTGTCCACGTCTCTCAAAGGATACGACCAGGTCGTGGCCTCCGAGTTCTCGTGGATTCCAAAGCCGGTCGTATGGGGCAATTACGCAAGGGCGCTCGAGTTCATTCCGTTTTGGCGCTATCTCGGCAATACCGCTCTGGTGACGTCGGCATGCGTCGTGGGCGCCCTGTCAGCCAGCGCGATAGTGGCGTATGGGTTCGCCAAGCTTCGGGCGCCCGGGCGAGACGCCCTCTTCGGAGTGCTCCTTGCCTCGATGATGCTCCCCGGGCAGGTGACGATGATCCCCGTTTTCGTGTTGTTTCAGAGGCTGGGATGGTACAACAACCTACGGGCGCTCATCATCCCCGCGTTTCTCGGAGGTGGGGCGTTCAACATATTCCTGCTGAGGCAGTTCTACATGACCATCCCGAACGAGCTTTGCGACGCGGCAAAGATAGATGGGTGCAGCAACTTCGGAATCCTCATGCGGATCATAGTGCCTCTGAGCAAACCCGCTCTCACGGCTGTCGGCGTATTCATCTTCGTTGCGAACTGGACCGACTTCTTCTCGCCCCTAATATACCTGAGCGACCAGGAGAAGTACACACTGGCGCTGGGTCTTCGTCTCTTCCAAAGCCTCCACAGTACCGAATTCAGCCTTCTCATGGCCGCGTCGATCGTTTTCTCC
This sequence comes from Bacillota bacterium, assembly GCA_024653485.1. NCBI lineage: Bacteria > Bacillati > Bacillota > Bacillota bacterium. The sequence continues at coordinate 113,546 of JANLFY010000001.1, forward strand.
CTGCCGATTCTCGTGGTATTCTTCCTGGCTCAGCGGTATTTCATAGAGGGCGTAACCTTGACCGGCATGAAAGGATAGGCGGACGCGCGATGACAGGTCATTTTCGGGCGGTGATTGTCTTGGTGTTGTTTACGCTTGCTGCGTCGTCCCCCGTGTTCGGCGACGAAGGATCGAAGACCGGGAGCGCGGCACTTTCCATCGACTCATGCCCCACCAAGTGCTTCTTCAAGCCAGGTGAACCCGCTTCAATCGAGGTGACGATCTCAAACCCGCGTCCGGTCTCAGTGAGCGGGCGGCTGACTGTCTCTTTCAAGAGGCTGGCTCATGAAGCTCACGTCGTTCGCGATGTCGTCCAGGTGCGGGCAGGCTCGACTTTCGTGCGTGCGTTCTCGTGGTTTCCGCCGGATGAGAAAGTCGGGTACGGCGTCGACGTCGAGTTTGAAGCAGGCGACGAGTTCCTGAGTGCATCGACTGCCTTTAATGTGGCAGACTCGTGGCGAGAGACCCCCAGGTACGGATTCATGTGCGACTTTCCGCGCGGCACGGGCGACCTCTCTGACGCTCGCGAGCGAGCGAAAGTGATGAACCGTTATCACATAAACGCCGTTCAGTTCTATGACTGGATGTACCGCCATGACACACTCTTGCCGGAGCACGAAGAGTTCGTGGACAGCATGGGTCGACCCCTCTCGATCAAAGCGGTGGCCGACAGGATTTGCGCCGTTCAGGAGCGCGGAATGGCGGCCATGGCGTACGCCACGGTCTACGCTGCGTCGAAGCAGTTCTTTGAGGCGCACCGCGAGTGGGCTCTGTGGCAAGGAATAGACGTTCCCTACACTCTAGGCGGCGGGTACCTCTATCTCATGAATCCTGCACGAACCTCTCCGTGGCACGCAAGGATGATGGATGAGTACCAAAGGGTCGTGTCTACCATGGACTTCGATGGGATCCACATAGACCAGTACGGATATCCGAAGCGCGCCTTCACGACCCCCGAGTGTGAGAGCGGAAGCGTTCTCCGGGTCGACGACGCGTTCGCGGAATTCACCGACGACGCAAAGCGCGCGGTGACGGCGGTTCGCCCAGGGGCTTTCGTCGCGTTCAACTGCGTAAACAATTGGCCCATCGAGACGATCGCCACGTCAGACGCGGACATCGTCTACATTGAGGTATGGCCGCCCCACGACACGTACTCGGACATAGTGGAGCTCATTTCCGAAGGGAGGAGGCTGAGCGGCGGGAAGGAGGTAGTCCTTGCGGCGTATCTCTCACCCGCTCTCGAGGCCTCGGCAAGGTACCTCGACGCGGTCATCTTCTCCGCGGGAGGCTCGCACATCGAGCTGGGCGAGGGCGCGAACATGCTGGCGGACCCGTACTTTCCTCGTTACGAGCGGGTCCCTGAGCGTCTCGCCTCGAGCCTCCGAGGCTACTATGACTTCTGTGCCAGGTATGCTGATCTCCTGTTCGGAGGGACCTCGGGACCAAGTTTCTTCCCGAGCGACGACTTCAGCTTGGTCGCGCTGGATTATCCGTCTACGTCGAGCGACTATGCCGCGGAGGAGATCTGGGTCATTCCGAGGCGCAAGGACGGCCTGGTGGTCGCAAACCTCGTCAACCTTCTGCGAGTGGCGGACGCAACGTGGCGCATCGAGCAGGCTCCGCCGCCTGTACTGCGGAACGTGCGCTTTCGCGTGTGCCTCGACCGCCCTTGTGACCAGATCCTGTTCGCTTCGCCCGAATACCGCGGCGGAAGGATGGAGAGAGTGGAGCTTACAAGGGTTGCGGACGGGCCCGAGAATACGTACGAGTTCACGGTTCCGTACCTGGAGTACTGGAGCACAGTCGTGATCTTCTAGGCCACCCCCGCAGACGCACGCCGCTTGAGGCGCGGTGCCCTCGCATCCCCCGAGGGCGCCCGCCCACCGCCTCGACAGGTGGAGGATCATCTGGAGACGCGTCGAACTCACCATTGCCGCGATTGCCGTGCTCAACGCGGCGGGCGGGCTCGGAACCGAGCACGTGGCGAGCGGAACGCGATGCCGCCGCGCAGGGGTGAGGAGTAGCGTGGATAGCCTGCGAGAGGATGCGCGCCAAGAGAGTATTGTGCATAAGGGCTACCAGGGCTCCCCGGAAGTCCGGTGGGACTTCTACCTGGAAGACTGCGTACAGGGGATGAGGCAGCGGCTGGAACCTGGAAGCGTGGACGTGGTCGTCACGTCGCCCCCCTACAACCTGGGCGTGCGCTACGGCCAGTATGACGACACGATCGACCGAGGCGATTATCTCGCCTGGACTGCGAAGTGGGCGGAGGCCGTGAAGGAAGCGATGTCTGACGAAGCCTCGTTCTTCCTCAACGTGGGGTCCAAACCCACCGACCCGTGGGTTCCCTTCGAGGTGGCAGGGGTGATGCGAGGGCTTTTCCACCTTCAGAACGTGATCCACTGGGTCAAGTCCATCGCCATCTCCAAGGTCGACGTGGGTGACTACGGCGCCCTTGCGTCTGACGCTGCTGTCGGCCACTACAAGCCAATCAACGGCCGGCGGTACCTCAACGACTGTCACGAGTACATCTTTCATTTCACGAAGACGGGCAGGGTGCCACTGGACAGGCTGGCCATTGGCGTGCCGTACCAAGACAAGTCCAACGTGGGGCGCTGGAAAACGGCGCGGGCGGGCGTGCGGTGTCGAGGGAACACTTGGTTCATTCCTTACGAGACCATAAACAGGAGAGAGAAGGACAGGCCGCATCCTGCGACGTTTCCGCCTCGCCTCCCTGAAATGTGCGTGAGGCTGCACGGCATGGATAAGTGTGGGCTGGTGTTGGATCCATTCCTTGGCATAGGAAACACCGCCATAGCTTGCGTCAGGCTTGGCGTATCGTTTGTGGGGTTCGAGATAGACAGGGATTACTTTGAGGAGGCCGTGCGCAGGGCGAGGGCCGCGGCTGGCGAGGTACACGTCAAACAGGATGGGACAAAGGATAAAGGATAGGGTGCGAGCCGGTCCGGCCAGGCCGACTCATCCCGGGCCGCTGTCAGGCCAGCACCATGTGGCAGCGGACGAAATGGCCGGCGTGCCCAGAGCCCGCCGCAGAATCCGGCGCCGGCGCGTCCGCGATTCGGAGTAGTTCCGGGGCTTTCTCCTGGCAGAGGCGCGTGCGCCGCGGGCATCGCGGGTGGAAGCGGCACCCACGAGGGGGATCGATCGGCGTGGGCACCGTGCCTTCCAGCACGATCCTTTGTCTTCGGCGATACCGCTCGATGCTGGGGATGGCCGACAGGAGAGCTTGTGTGTACGGGTGGAGCGGGTTCTCGAATAGCTCGTCGGTGGGAGCAGATTCCACGATCTGTCCGAGGTACATCACCGCGACTCTGTGGCTGATGTGATACACGACCCGAAGATCGTGGGCGATGAAGAGGTACGCCAGCCCAAACTCCTCCTGCAACTCTTGCAGAAGGTTGATTATCTGGGCTTGCACCGAAACGTCCAACGAGGAGAGCGGTTCGTCCGCCACGACGAACCTGGGGTGCGTGGCGAGAGCCCGGGCCACCGCGATGCGTTGGCGTTGGCCGCCACTGAACTGGTGCGGGTACCTGTCCGCGTGCTCCGCGCCCAGGCCCACACGGCGTAGCAACGCCTCGATTTCCCCGTCCCGCTCGCGTGGAGTTACCCCGCGCGCGGCAAGCGCGACTCCAAGGATGCGCCTCACCGTATGACGAGGGTTGAGGGAGCTGTACGGGTTCTGGAATATGATCTGGGCCTCGCGCCTGATGCTCGCCCGGGGCAGGGCACGCGGCCCCGTGACTGGGTTCCCGTCGAACACGACGTAGCCTGAGGTGGGTTCGTGCAGTCCCAGGATCGTTCTACCGAGGGTGCTCTTCCCGCACCCCGACTCCCCAACGAGGCTGAGAGTCTCGCCTGGATAAACGTCGAGGCTGACTCCGTCCACCGCTCTCACCGTGCGCTCTCTGACTCCCGCCAGGTACCTCGAAAGGAGCGTCTCGCGCAGCACGAAGTGCTTGGACAGGTTGCGTGCCGACACTAGTGGCTTTGGGTTTGTCGTCCCACTCGTCATTCAGACGCGCCTCCGGTCAGGTTCTACGGCGCTTCGGCAGGCCGGCGTGTTCGTCCCTGAACCACCCATTATGAGTGTACCACACTGCCGTCCTCTTCTCAACCAAGACCGCCGTGTCGCGGCCCTCCCCCTGCCCGGTGGCCGGTCAGGCGGGCTCGCGGCGCACGGTGGCACGGCACGTCTCTGCCCGCGGGTGTCGCGGGGTCCGGGTTGACGCGAGTTGTACCCCGGTGTTACAATTACAGCATGAAAGACAATTGAATAGACGCGTCGGTCTCGCCGTCGCGAACCACGCGCGGCCGCTTAATCTTCCTTCGGGAAGAGCGGGGGAACCAACGTCCGAGAGACACGGGGCGAATCCTGCGGGGAGCCGCAGGTAGGGCCAGCTCCTTCGGCCCGAGTCCGTCAGCTAACCTCGTAAGCGTCGAAAGGGGGACGCCTTTCTTTTGCCCAGGGTCCTCCTGGGCTATCGTTTTCCTGCGGTCCTCCAGCCTAGCGCAAAGCGTATGCTTCCCACTCGCTTCGTGAGACCCCCTTGCCCCGTTGGATGCTCAGGGCAGTGACGTTCTGGCCCCGTTTGAAGAAGGTCAAGCGAGCTCGCACACGAGAGCGTGCCTGCGTGACCTTGGGTCATGTGGCAGCAGAGAGACGAAACCCATCATGGACGTAAGGGAGGCGTTTGAGATGACGACGAGCGTGCGAAGAGGAAAGAGCGTGTACAGCGGGAGAGGTAGCTGGATCGCTGTCGTCGTGCTGGGGCTCGCCCTCCTCCCGATGGGCCTTCCGAGCGGCGGGGCGCTCCAGGCGTCGGGCAAGACGCTGACAGTCGTGCTCGATGCCGAGGCGAACAGGGCGGACGAGGCAGAGGCCATAGCAGCCGATCTTCGGGTAATCGGCGTTCAGGCAGACGTCCGAATCTGGGAGTGGAGCGCGCTGAAGGACAGCGCTCTCAAAGGCGAGCGGCAGATGTATTTGACGGACTGGGGCAGCGCGTACTTCGATCCCTTTGATCTGGCCGTGCCGAAGCTCCGCACCGGAGACCGCGGCAATTACTCTCACTATAGTAACCCGGCCTTCGATCTTGCCATGGACACTGCTCTTTCCGCAGTCGACCCGGAAGTCAGGCGAAAGGCTTATCGCGACGCGCAGGCCATCATACGCGAGGACGCGCCGTGGATCTTCGGGTATTACCTGAGCGAGATCGAGGCGGCGAGGGCTGACGTCAAGGGCTGGCAGCCGGCGATGGACTCGCGCATCAACCTTCACGATGTCGGGCTCGCACGCGGCGACACCATTGTCGTGGCGATGAAGACCGACAAGGTGGTGACCTTGGACCCAGCCATGCACCGCGAGCGCGACACAGAGACGGTGATTCGCAACATGTTCGACGGCCTCGTCACGCGCACGTGGGATGGCAAGGTCGTGCCGGAGATCGCCGAGTCGTGGGCGACGCCACAGGACAACGTGTACGTATTCAAGATCCGCAAGGGAATCAAGTTTCATAACGGCGAGGAACTCGACGCTGACGACGTGATCTTCACATTCGAGCGAACGCTGAAATCGGGCACCATCGGTGGACGGTCGTCCCCCCGAGCAGGGCTTCTCGGACCCATCGAAAAGGTGGAGAAGCTCGACAAATACACAGTCAGGTTTTCGCTGTCAAACCCCTTTCCCGTCTTCCTGCAGGCCCTGGTGCAAACGCAGGTGGTCCCGAAAGACTACATTGAGACCGTGGGCGACGAGGAGTTCGCGAGAAATCCCGTGGGCTGCGGCCCGTTCAAGTTCGTCGGAGGCAGACTCGACGATCAGATCGTGATGGAGAGGTTCGACGCCTACTACGGCGGTTCGCCCGACCTTCCCCCGGTAGGGCTCGCGCAGGTGAAGCGGGTGATCTTCAGGATGATGCCCGATCCCACCGTCCGCATCGCCGCCCTGAAAGCCGGCGAGGTGCAGATAGCGCAGCAGGTGCCGCCCGATCTGGTGGCGAGCCTTGAGAGGGACAAGAACGTGCAGGTCAAAGCGGTCGAGGGAACCAGGGTGTATTGCGTCGAGCTGAATTGCTCCGCGCCGCCCTTCAACGACGTGAGGGTGCGCAGGGCGATGAACTACGCCGTCAACTGGGATAGGATCCTCAAGACGATCTATGGGGGTACGGGGAAGCGCCTTGCCACGGCGTTCTTGCCCAGCGGCTTTGGTTTCGACCCCGACCTCCGTCCCTATCCGTACGATCCTGAGAAGGCGAAGGCTCTCTTGAGAGAAGCCGGCTATTCCGTGAAGTGAGGGTCCGGCGGCGGGGCCGGGTCGGCCAGGCCGTCTGGCATGAAGGGAATCGGCCGGCGGATGCTCAGGCGGATACGGAGGGATAGCGGATACGGAGGGATAGATGTGCGAAAGACGCACGTGCAAGTCCTTGAGCGGGTGCTTGCGACCATGCCCGTGGCGCTCGGCGTCGCCATCGCCGTCTTCGTTCTCATGCGGCTCATGCCAGGAGACCCCGTGGACATCATGATCGGAGAGTCCGGCGGCGTGACGCAGGAAGACATCGCGTCACTCAGGGCAGAGCTCGGGTTGGATAAGCCAGTCCTGGTGCAGCTCGGAACGTACCTGGCCGGGCTGGTGAGAGGCGACCTCGGATACTCCATGCAAAGCTCGCGTCCGGTCGCGGACATGATCGTGGAGGCCTTGCCGGCGACGATAGAGCTCGCCATGTATTCTCTGGTCTTCGCGCTGATCGTCGCCGTCCCAGCGGGTGTCGTCTCCGCACTCAGGCAGGGCTCGGCCATCGACCGGGCGAGCATGACCGCGTCGCTTCTGGGTGTATCGATGCCGGGGTTTTGGTTCGCCCTTATCGGGATCATCGTGTTTTCGTTACGCTTGGGGTGGCTCCCCACGTCTGGGCGCATCACGTACGGGTTTGAGCCCGAGACCATCACGGGCCTGTTCACGCTGGACGCCTTGCTCACCGGGAACTTCCCAGCATTGCGGGACGCTCTGAGGCATCTCGTTCTACCCGCTGCCACCCTGGGGGCCGGCGTGGCGGGCGTGGTGGCGAGGGTGGTACGCTCCAGCATGTTGGAGGTGCTCCGAGCCGACTACGTTCTGTTTGCGAGGGCCAAGGGCGTGGCCGAGGGCGCTGTCATCGTCCGCCACGCCCTGCGCAACGCGCTCATCCCGGCTGTGACCGTGTTCGGGATCCAGGTCGGCACGCTTCTTGGCGGAAACATGATAGTAGAGACGGTCTTCAGTTGGCCGGGCCTCGGGCGCGTCGTGGTAGACGCCATCTTTTCGAGGGACTATCCGCTGGTGCAAGCGGCCGTGATGGTGTACGCCTTGACGTTCGTCGCCGTGAACCTTGCGACGGACGTTCTCTATACGTATCTCAATCCGAGGATGACTCTATAAGTTCAGGCTCGGGAGCCGCGGAACCACCGGGAGGGATGGGAGCCTTGGGGGACTCGTCCGTGTGGCTGGATGAGGTTGATGGAACTGATGCCGCGAACAAGAGCTGCCACACGCTTGCATCCGGGAGCGCCGTGGGCAACGCGCGGTCGCGAGAAGCCGGAAAACCGTTGGCGTCGGTAGCCATGGGTCTCGGTCTTGCGCTCGACGGTCTCTCAGACCTCGCAGACCTCGCACGGCGCATGGCTGCACATCGGTCCGCGGTCGTGGGCGGGGCGGTGATCCTTGTGTATCTCGCGGCTGCTGTATTCGCCCCGTGGTTGGCTCCACACGCTCCCGACGAAGTGTCTTTGGCGCGACGTCTTACTCCACCCAGCTGGGCAGGAGAGTTTCCTTTTGGCACCGACCAGCTAGGAAGGGATATCTTGTCTCGAGTGATATTCGGTGCCCGGGTCTCTATCATGGTGGGCGTGCTCACCATCGCCATCTCAATCGCGATCGGGGTCGGTCTGGGAGTGGTGGCGGGCTATTTCAGGGGACCCTTCGACAGGCTTGTGTCGAGGTTCACCGATTTGCTCCTTGCCTTCCCATATCTCATCTTCGTGATCGGTGCCATGGCCATGCTTGGACCCGGATTCTGGAACCTCGTTTGGGCCTTGAGCTTCAAGGGATGGGTGGAGTTCTATCGGCTGGCGAGGGCGGAGGCCATGTCTGAAAAGACGAAGGAGTACGTAGATGCTGCGAGGGCGCTCGGACGCTCCCACGCGGCTATCATTTGTTCGGAGATCTTGCCCAACATCGTCCACTCAATAGTGGTCCTTGGGACGTTGCGTATGGGCAACATGATCGTGTTGGAGTCGTCCCTGAGCTTCCTTGGCCTTGGGATGCCGCCGCGTGTTCCCGCCTGGGGATCGATGGTGAATGACGGAAGGCGGTACATGCTCACCGCTTGGTGGATCGCTACCCTGCCGGGGCTCGCCCTCGTGGTGTTGGTGCTCGCAATCAACCTCGTCGGAGAAGCCCTTCGAGACGTCCTCGACCCGAGGCTGAAAGAGGTGTGAAGCGCGTTGCACGCGACGCAAGCGGCCCACGCCGTGCTTGAGGTGACCGGGCTATCCACCGTGTACCCTACGTCCCGGGGTGACGTCCAAGCGGTGCGTAACGTGAGCTTTACGATCCGCGAAGGGCACTTGCTGGCGATAGTAGGGGAGTCAGGCTGCGGCAAGAGCGCCACGCTCCTCTCGATCATGCGGTTGGTGCCCCGTCCGGGGCGGATCGTGGGAGGAAGCGTCCTCTTCGCCGGACAGAATCTCATGGAGTTGAACCCCGGGGCGATGCGAGAGGTGCGAGGCAGGGACATTGCCATGGTGTTCCAGGATCCCATGACCACGTTGAATCCCGTTTTCAGGGTGGGCGAGCAGATAGCCGAATCCCTTCGGGTGCACGGGCTTCTCCCGCGGTTCCCGGCCAGCCTTTCGCGCGCAAGCCGGGCGCGGGAGCGGGAACTTGTGACAGAGCTACTACGGAAGGTGGGGATCCCGTCGCCCGAGACGAGACACCTCGAGTATCCGCACCAGTTTAGCGGGGGAATGCAGCAGCGCATTCTCATAGCGATTGCGCTTGCGTGCAAACCCAAAGTCCTGCTGGCGGACGAGCCCACTACTGCGCTGGACGTCACGGTTCAAGCTCAAGTGCTTGAGCTCGTGCGCGAGATCAACGAGACTGCAGGGACGGCCGTCGCGCTTGTAACTCACGACCTCGCTCTCGCTGCCGAATTCTGTCACGAGGTGGCGGTCATGTACGCGGGCCAGATCGTGGAGCAGGGACCCACCGAAGCGGTCTTGGAGGACCCGATGCACCCCTACACTCGGGGGCTCCTTCGTTCTATTCCGCGCATGGGCGAGAGGAAACGGCTGACTCCGATTATGGGCGAGGTCCCTGACCTTGCCTGCCTCGGGCCGGGTTGCGGTTTCGCACCCCGTTGCGACCTGCGTCGGCCATGCTGCGACACGTTCGAGCCCGGGCCGGTGTCGGTTGACTTGCATCGTACCGTCCGGTGTCACGCCTACAGCGACTAGGGCCTGCGCTCGGCAGGGTCCGCCTCCAATGCAATTGCCCTCTCGACTCCTAAGTTGGCGCGGGTAGACCTCGCTCGTGTGGACATGGCGAACGACGCGCCTCTTCATGCGAATAATCCGCGTCCGCCAGCGAATCATAAGAGCATGGAACACGTTCCCAGAACGTTGGATGGGAGGGGACGAGATGCGTGTTCTCATGCTCTCGTGGGAGTATCCGCCGAGGATAGTCGGGGGGATCGCTCGACACGTTCAAGATCTCTCCAGGGCCTTCGCGCGGCGGGGCGTGCGTGTCGACGTTGTCACCCTGGCTTGCGACGGCGCTGAAGAGATGGAAGACGATTCCGGCGTCAAGGTTTTCAGGGTGCCGTTCGGTGGCCCGTCGCCCCCGGATTTCGTGACCTGGGTCATGCAAATGAACCTAAGCCTCCTGGAGCGCGCCATTCCCCAGGCGGCTCAAGGGGCCGACCTCATACATGCCCACGATTGGGTCACAGCCTACGCTGCGAAGACGCTCAAGCACGCGTTCAGGCTCCCGCTCGTCGCCACCATTCATGCCACGGAGTACGGTCGGAACTGGGGGCTTCACAACGATCTGCAGCGATACATCAGCAGCGTCGAATGGTGGCTGGGCTTCGAGGCATGGCGCGTCATATGCTGCAGCGAATACATGCGCGGCGAGCTTGCGTGGGTTTTTCAGTTCCCAGCGGACAAGGTACGCGTGATCCCGAACGGCGTAGATCCGTCGAGGTTCGAAGTGCCCGAAGGAGAGGACCTTGTGTCGTTCAGGTCGCGATGGGCGGCGCCAGACGAAAAGATCGTCTTCTTCATCGGCCGACTCGTCCACGAGAAGGGCGTTCACGTCCTGATCGAGGCTTTCGCGAAGGTCCTCGCGTATTACGACAAAGCCAAGCTGGTCATAGCGGGAAAGGGGCCGGCCGATTCGTATCTCAGGCACCTCGCTCAGTCGCTCGGGATCTACCATCGAATCTACTTTGCGGGTTTCGTGGATGACGAAACGCGCAACCGTCTTTACAAGTGCGCTGACGTCGCGGTAGTCCCGAGTCTCTATGAACCCTTTGGCATCACAGCGCTCGAAGGCATGGCGTGTGGCGTGCCGGTGGTCGTGTCAGACACGGGCGGGCTCGGCGAGGTCGTGACTCATGGGATCACCGGCATGAAAGCGTGGGTATCGAACCCCGGTTCTCTTGCGGACAACATCCTGACCCTCCTCGGAGACGACAGGGTCCGTGAGCGAATTCGCGAGGCGGCCGGTCGCGACGTCCGGGAGAGGTTCAACTGGGACGTAATAGCCGAGAGCACCGAGGCGGTTTACGACGAAGTGCTGACTGCCTATCGCTCCAGTCCATGGGCGGTAGCGGGTCCGCGCTGGTTCGCGCAAACCGCCGAGGCGTCACGGGGCTACTCGCGCTATGGGGTGCCAGAGAACGCACGCTGAGCTCCATGTGAGCGATGGTCGTTCTCTCGCGTCTCTCACTAGTTGTCTGGTCGCTGGCGACCGCAAGCTGTACGGAGTGCTCAAGACTCTGCACGGTCTGGAGGTTCGGGCAATATGAAAGCCGTGGTGATGGCGGGCGGAAAGGGCACACGCCTTCGTCCGCTAACGTGCGACAAGCCCAAGCCCATGGTTCCCGTGGTGGGCAGGCCCATTCTCGAGCACATCGTGAGGCTCCTCCGCAGGCACGGTTTCACTGACATCTACGCGACTCTTCACTACATGCCCGAGGTGATCCAAGACTACTTTGGTACCGGTGAGTCCTTTGGGGTCACAATGCGCTACTCGGTGGAGGAGACACCTCTGGGAACGGCTGGGAGCGTCAAGGCGTGTGAGGAGCACCTCGACTCGACGTTCCTAGTTATCAGCGGAGACGCCCTCACCGACTTCGACCTCGCGCAGGCGCTTGATTTTCACAAGTCAAAAGGCGCTATAGCTACTATCGTCCTCGCTCGAGTGCCGACCCCCCTGGAGTACGGCGTGGTGATCACCGACGACGATGGGCGCATAGCGCGCTTTCTTGAGAAGCCCAGCTGGAGCGAGGTGTTCAGCGATACGGTAAACACCGGCATCTACGTGCTCGAGCCCGAGGTGCTGGGCTTCGTGGACTTCGGACGTGAATTCGACTTCTCCAAGAACCTCTTCCCACTCATCCTCAGGAGGAGGCTCCCCCTCTTCGGGTACATAGCGAGCGGTTACTGGAGCGACATCGGGACCATAGAGCAGTACCGTCAGACCCACTACGACATCTTGGAAGGCCGGGCAAAGGTGGACATGCCTGGCGAGGAAGTGGAGAGGGGGGTGTACATCGGAGAGGGGGCGGAGATCCACCCGAACGCGCGGCTCATTCCGCCCGTGGTGATCGGGGATCGTTGCCGCGTGAAGCGTAATGCGGAGGTGGGGGACGGCACGGTCATCGGCGAACAGAACCTCCTCAACGAGGGGGCATCGGTGAAGAGGAGCATAATCTGGAACAACTCTTACGTGGGGAAGGAGACCGAGCTACGAGGCGCCATAGTGTGTTCCAGGGCGAGCATCAAGACGAAGACCGCCATCTTCGAGGGGTCGGTGGTCGGGGCGGATTGCTCCATCGGGGAACGGAGCGTCATCAAGCCGGGCGTGAAGATATGGCCGAACAAGATCATCGATGCCGGCACCACGATAACTACGAGCCTTGTCTGGGGCGCGAAGTGGTCCAGGAGACTCTTCGGGTCGTACGGCGTATCCGGTCTCCTCAACGTGGAACTCACCCCTGAGTTCGCGGCGAAGCTGGGTGCGGCGTACGGCGCGTGTCTCGGCGAGAAGCGGGCGATTGTGGTGAGCTCCGATGCGTACAAGCCTTCGCGCATGTTGAAGCGAGCGATCACCGCCGGCCTTCTATCGAGCGGCACCAACGTGTACGACATCGGACGAATGACCACTCCCGTCACCCGCCATGCCGTGGCCGCCCTGGGTGTCGCGGGCGGCCTTCACGTGAGGCTTTCCCCTTACGACCCGAACATCGGGCTCGTCGAGTTCCTGGACGAACGAGGCCTCAACGTTGATAGATCCATGGAACGCAAGATCGAAAACGCTTTCTTCAGCGAGGATTTCAGGCGTGTGGACGCCGAGGACATAGGAGAGGTCGCCTTCCTCACGAGGGTCGTCGAGCAGTACCTGGACGGCCTCCTCAAAGCTGTGTCCGTGGCGACCGTGCGCGCCCGTCGCTTCAAGGTGATCGTGGATTTCGATCCGGGGAACCTGTCCCTCCTCCTCCCGACCCTTCTGGACGCTCTCGGGTGCGAAGTGCTCGCATTGAACCCCAACGACGGCGGCACGGCCAAGCCCAGGAACCACTACGAGATGCTCGATTCTCTCTCCCTGCTATCGAAGGCTGTCGTCGCAAACCGGGCTGACCTCGGCATAGCCGTGGATGCCAACGCTGAGCGGCTCCTGCTCGTGGACGAGCAAGGCAACGGTGTCTCGGAGGAGATGTTTTGCGCGCTCATGTCCCTTCTCATCCTCAAGTCCAAGGAAGGCGCAACCGTGGCCGTGCCTGTGACCGCGCCCAAGATCATAGAGGAGATGGCGCGGAACTACCGCGGCCGTGTGATTCGTACGCGGACCAATCCACGGTCGGTCATGGAGAGGGTGATCGAGGAGAAGATACTCATCGGAGAAAGGGAGCTGCCGGGGTTCCACCCCGCCTTCGACGCGCTCTTGTCCCTCGCCAAGATTCTCGAGGTCATGGCAACGGAAAACGCCCGCCTTTCGTCGTTGCTCTCTCTGGTGCCCAGGTTCTACATGAGCAAGAGGACGGTGGAGTGCCCCTGGGAAGACAAGGGCAAAGTCATGCGCATGCTCATCGAGCAGGTGCGAAACGAGAAGGTGGAACTGATCGACGGAATCAAGGTGTACCACGATACCGGCTGGGCGCTGGTACTCCCTGATTCCGAGGAGCCCCTTTTCCATGTTTACAGCGAGGCCTCCACCCCCGCGGACGCCGAGACGCTGCGAGAGATGTACATGGCCAAGATCGACGAGATCAGAGCCACGTGACGGCGGATTACGGATCACGCTCTCGCTGCGGCCGCTCGCACCGAAGCCCCAGTTCATCCTGAGGCGGCCGCGATTGGCGTAGCCGCCCGTGCGCCGCCCGCATACACCCGGTAATCGATGTGAGGGAAGATGTTATCCCGGCACTCGATCTCGGCGAGCCAGGGTTCGTCGATGGTCCCGCCGTGGATGTCATGGTAGAGCTTGGTGAACCGCCATACGTGCTCTTTCGTCCTCCGCTGAGCGTAAGACACCATCGTGCCTGTCTTCATGATGAACGCCCAGTCGCTGCTTTGCGCCAGAAGGAGCTCCCGCGCTGCCTGATTCAGGGCGCGACGAACGAGCCCGTCTGCGTCGGGAAATGTGCGGGCCAGCTCAACCATTCTTTCGGCCGCTTTGTGCAAGTGCCGGTATATCCAATCGTTGGACCCTTCCAGCCACACCTCGTTGTAGCCCTTGTATCCCCAGCTCGAGAGGGACGGGGTTGACACCTGGTTGCGCTTGTAGATGTCGAGGTAGTCCCCAGGGGTTATGAGCGCGATGGTGTTCTGGTCGTACGCAATCTTTCTTATGAGAAAATCGAGCCATTCGGGACCCTCGAACCACCAGTGGCCGAAGAGTTCGGCGTCGTACGGTGCCACGACTATCGGATTGCGGTCCATGACCGAGGCGAGGTACTCTATCTGCTTCTCCCTGTTGAACATGAAGTTGCCTGCGTGAATCGCAGCTTTCTCCAGAGCCCGTTGGCGGTTGTACGGCTCCTTGTCGTGGGTCTTTCCGGTGATCCTATAGTATTTTATCCCGGTGTTGATCCTCGCGCCGCTAGGGTGCACGTACGGGCGGATATACTCGTAATCGAGATCGTACCCGATGTCCCTGTAGAATTCGCGGTAATCATAGTCGCCAGGGTAGCCTTCGCGCGCGCTCCACACTTGCTTGGACGATTCCATGTCCCGACCGAACGCAGCCACGCCGGACTCGCAATACACGGGGGCGAACACGCCGTACCTGGGCCTTGGCGAGGCGAAGAGGACGCCGTGGGCATCGGTGACGAAGTACCTGATGCCGTGTTCTTTCAGGAACCTGTCGTCCCCAGGGTTGTACCCGCACTCGGGAAGCCAGAAGCCCACCGGCCTCCGACCGAAGGTCCGCTCGTGGAAGTCAATGGCGACGTTGATCTGGCCTCGCACGGCTTCCCGGCAGACCTCCATGAGCGGCAGGTACCCGTGGGTGGCCCCGGAAGTGACTATCTCCAGCCGCCCCATGGCCTCGAGCTCCTTGAACGCCGTGAGGATGTTCCGGCCATACACGTCCTCGAAAACGTGGCGAGCCTCGTGGAACCTGTCCCGGTACATCCTTGCGTTCTCGTTGAACTCGGGGAGCCACCTCGTACGCTCGACTTCCTTCTCCGCAAGCTCTATCAGTTTCCCGACGTGGCGGAGGTACCGTTCCTGTAGGAGCGGATCCAGGAGCATCGAGGCGAGAGGCGGCGTGATGGACATGGTGATCCGGAATCTGATGCCATCGCGAACCAATCCCTGGAACACTTTGATGAGCGGGATGTACGTCTCGGTGATGGCTTCGAAGAGCCATGTCTCCTCGAGGAAGTCAGGGTGTTCCGGATGCCTGACGTACGGAAGATGCGCGTGAAGGACAAGCGCGAGGTAACCCTTTTCATGAGCCATATCCCGGTCTCATCCCCCTGTCTGCTGCGCGCCTGATGCGTGCTGTGCGTGGTGCGAGCTGTCAGCTCAGACCGTGGGTTGTCTAGCCGAGCGGTTCTACCAGGTGTCGCGAGCAAGTCTCGTGGTAATGCTCCGCTTCATGCTTCCATCTTTGGACACAGCTTCGATGGGAACGACTTGCTGTCCGTCGGGCAGCTGGAACCTGGCGGAGAACGTGCCATCGGGACGGAGTCTCACGGGAACGCCTTGGATCGTAACGGTGGACCCGGGTTCAGTGGCGCCGTGCACGATCACCTCGACGGAGGCGTTCAGCCAGAAAGCCTTTCTTTCCGGGGCCGACACTCCTACTCCCGGGCTGGATATGCCCGCGACGAAACCCGACCCCATCTCGAGCGCCATGTGTTCCAGGCGCGCGGTGATCATTTCGGGAGACGAAGGCAGCCGCCCTGGGTGCGGGTAGTACCGTTCCACCGCTGAGATGGTCATCCACTCTTCGTCTATGATCTCAGACGGGCCCGCGCGAGGTGTGCGAACGACGTTGGATCTGGAAAGGAGCACGAACCGACCACCGGGACCGATGAGGCCTAGCTCGGCACAGTAGGATCTGTTCGGTCGATCCACGTTGATGTACCAGTTGTTGGCGCCGCAGCTGACGTCGATGTCGAACGTGCGGTGGGCGTTGGTTCCGTCGAACTCCACGTCTGTCACGTCGTGCACGCGAAGGGTCTTTCTGGCGACAAGCCACCCATCCGGTCCCAAGGCCGCCGTGACGGTCTCCGACACGTCATGGGCGATTTCCCAGTAAGCGTGGAGCCAGAACGGGTCGCGCACCATCAGGACGAGCCTCGTAGAGCCGTATCCTTGTGGGAGCTCCGGCTCTGTCTGCGTTTGGGCCGTGTACATGGGGTGCGTGGCGGCGTGGGCGATATCCTCGGCGACTTTGAGCTCTTGCGTCTCCACAATGCGAAGCTCTGACACGCTCTCCGGGAGGCGCACCTCCTCGACGCCGCCGAGAACAGCAGACTTCCCGCCCTTCTCCTCGTAAAGGACAGATTGGCTCACGTTCCCGTCCGATGATGCCGATGATCTAGTTTCGTCAACTATCGCCGCCACCCCGGCTACCTCCCGGAATTCATTGCGTCGCACGGCCTTGTCAAGCAATGAGCGTCAAGATACGCTCCACCGTATCTCTGTAATAATATCCCTTGCGTCCTAGCTGTTTATTCGAGAGCCGCTGTGTGGATTTGCCAGAAACGGCAACGAGTGCAGACCTGCCTCTTTCCGCCGCTCGCACTACGCCGCGATGCGTCGCCGCCTCTCTTCGTGTTGACGCCACATCACCATGTATTGCGCTGCACCTGGCCAAGCCTTACCAGGTTTCCAGGCTTCTCCGCGCTCGAGAATATCGTGCTGCTCGCAAGGCCAAACTATGTGAAGCGCAAGAGAGGAGGGGCCATCGTGTCGACGGGCACGTTCGTGTTCGTTCTCCACAGCCACTTGCCGTACTGCAGGAAGGCAGGCGTCTGGCCGTTCGGCGAGGAGTGGGTCTTCGAAGCGATGGCGGAGACGTACATTCCGCTTCTTGACATCATATCGGATCTCGTGGAAAGCGGCATCCCCGCCAAACTGACCGTCGGTCTTACACCGGTGTTGCTCGATCAGCTCAAAGACCCGTACATGCTCTTTCGCTTCGATGAGTACGTGGAGACGAAGATTGCCGCGGCGGAAGGAGACATCTCACGGTTCGAAGCGGAAAGCGAGGGACGGCTCCGCAATCTCGCGGAGTTCTATCGCGACAGATATGAGCGCGTGCGGACCAGCTTCCATGAGAGGTACGGGCGTGACCTCATCTCCGCTTTCCGTTCCCTTCAGGACGGCGGTCACATCGAGCTCATCGCGGGCGCCGCGACCCATGCTTACCTGCCTCTCTTGGCCAGGGAATCGTCGATATACGCCCAGGTGAAGGTGGGCTGTGACACTTACGAGCGTTGCTTCGGGAGAAGGCCTCTGGGCATGTGGCTGCCCGAGTGCGGGTACCGTCCCCGCGACTCATCCGTCGCTCGACCCGGAGCCGCCTTCGGGGGCGCGGGCGTCGACGGAGTGCTGTCGACTTTGGGGATAAAGCACTTCTTCGTGGATTCCCACGCCATCCAAGGCGGGGCGTCCGCCGGCATGTACGGAGCGAGGTATGCTCGACAACAACCCAAGCCCAGGTACATTCCAGCCAGACCAGGGTTCACCACGTACCTGCCGTACTCAGTATCCGGCAGCGGCCTCCTCGTCCTCGGGCGGAACGAGAGAACCGCCCTCCAGGTGTGGTCATCCGAATGGGGTTACCCTGGTGATGGAAACTACAGGGAGTTTCACAAGCGGGACTCCATTTCCGGGTTTCGTTACTGGAAGGTCACGAGTAGGTTGGTGGATCTGGGCTCCAAGGAAATCTACGAGCCACAAGCCGCTCTGGGTCGGGCGAAAGACCACGCGGAACACTTCGTCGCCCTCGTGGAGAGGCTCCTCGAAGGGTTCCACAGGGAGACGGGGAAGCGCGGCGTCATCGTCGCCCCCTTTGACGTCGAGCTCTTCGGCCACTGGTGGATGGAGGGGCTGGATTGGCTGAGATGGGTTCTCGAAGGTCTCGCACGCAGCGAGAGCGTGGAGCTTGCGACAGCTGCCGGGTACTTGGAGAACCACAGGCCCGCAGGCGAGATCGACCTGGTGGAAAGCTCCTGGGGGATGGGAGGCGGGCACTACATCTGGGACAACGAGGCCACAGGCTGGATGTGGGAAGAGATCCACTCTGCGGAGGAGGAGATGGAAAGGATCTCGGCCACGATCGGGGACGCGGTGGGTCGCCCGGACCTCGGCGAGCTACGAGTCCCGGAAGCCCCAGACCTTACGGGACGGCTGGTCCGCCAGGCGGCGCGCGAGGCGCTGCTCCTTCAGAGCAGCGACTGGCCGTTCCTGGTGACGACAGAGCAAGCTGCCGACTACGCCTCACGGCGGTTCCTCGAGCACAAGTGCAGGTTCGTCCGGCTCCTCGAGGCCCTCGAGCGGCGGAGCCAAGCGCTTGAGACCGTCCGGTACCTCGAGGAGATCGAGGCCATAGACTCGGTGTTCCCGGATATCGACTTGTCGGCTTTCTCCGCAAAGCAGGGATCAGCCTCCCAGCGTTGAATTGCTCATTGCAGCGCACGCTGGTGTGCGCTACGATATTGAGGACGGGAATGACCTGGGAGGACCCGGAAATGCGGCTCGTTGCTGACCTCCACACTCACTCCATCGCAAGCGGACACGCTTACAACACCATCGACGAAATGGCCCGAGCGGCCCGCGAAGCCGGCCTGGAGATGATCGCCGTCACCGACCACGGGCCGAGCATCCCCGGCGGGCCGCATCGATACTACTTCGGCAACCTGAGAGTCATCCCCGCGACGATCGAAGGAGTGGAGGTCCTCAAGGGTGTCGAAGCGAACATAATAAGCCCCAGCGGCGAGTTGGACCTCCCGGATCGAACCCTACAGAAGTTGGAATTCGTGCTGGCCGGGTTTCACGTGGGTACGGGCTATGATGGGGGTACTGTAGAGGAGAATACCCGGGCCATGATTGCCGCCATGGAGAACCCCCATGTGGATGCCATTGCCCATCCCGGGAATCCCGCCTTCCAGGTGGACGTCGAGGAGGTCGTGAAGGCTGCCAAGCGTCTCGGCAAGCTCTTGGAGATCAACAACTCGTCTCTCACTATAGTGAGGCTGGACAGCCGGGAGAACTGTCATCGGTTCGCCGAGCTCGCGGGGGCGCTAGGGGTGACCGTGGTCATCGGGAGCGACGCACATCATGCCTCGCGGGTCGGAGTGTTCGACGCCGCGGTTGAGCTTGCGGAGAGCGCTGGCCTCACTGAGGACCTCGTGCTCAACACCAGCACGCGGAGGATCATGGACTTCCTCCGGTCACGCGGGAAGATCCGGACGGAGCAGGAAAGGCCCGAGGTTTGACCCGCGCGATGCTGATGAACGGCCCCGGCGTATCGATGGACGGAAGATGCACGTGGGTTCGGGGAGGCAGGCGAGACGTGGAAAAGGGAGTTGTGACCCGAAGGCGGCGGCTCGTCCTCGCGTTCGAGGCGTGGTTGCGCGCCTTCCTTGCTTTCATGGAGGGCACAACGAGGCTGGCCGCGAGATGCGCGGGCGCGAGCCCGGAGCATCGCCGCGCCTGCTCGGCTGCAGCCGTTTTCGTCGTGGGAGGGGTGGTGTGCCTTTTCATGAGGTCTCAGTCGAACGTGGCATGGATGAAGGATCAAGAAGTGAGGGGCCTGTGGGTGGTCCGCACGAGCATGGCCACTCGAGGGTCTGTGGAGAAGATGGTGGACCTTGCTTCCAAGCACAACTTCAATGCCCTCTTCGTGCAGGTGAACGGCAGAGGAGAGGCATATTACACGAGCAGCCTGGTGCCGAGGGCGCCGCGTGTGCACGAGGGATTCGATCCCCTGGAGTTTTGCATCCAGCGGGCTCACGAGGCCGGTCTCCAGGTGCACGCGTGGATCAATGCGTTCACCGTCGGTGAGATCGGCAGGAGGACGTATCCTCCGGGGCACGTGCTTTCCAGGCACCCCGAGTGGGCGCTCGTGGACGAAGCGGGCGTCTCGACGCTTGACTACACCAAGGACATGGCCGAGGGCGAGCTCGTATCTCCCATGCTCGACCCTGCCATCGAGGGCGTGAAGGAGTACGTTCACGACGTTTTCATGGAGGTCGTTCGAAACTACGATGTGGACGGGGTCCATTTCGATTACATCAGGTATCCGTCGACGAGGTTTGGATACGGAGACGTTGCGAGGAGTGCGTTTAGGGACCTTACGGGATTCGACCCCCTCGACCTTACGAGAGGCCAGGAGGCGGTCGAGGACGGGGCGGGGAAGGAACGGGAGACGCAGCGCGGCGAGCTCATGGCGAAATGGGATGAGTTCCGTCGAGATCAGGTCACCGAGGTCGTCCGGCGTGTCTATGAGGAAGTCAAGCGCGTGAAACCTGGTGTCGCAGTGTCTTGCGCCGTGTTCCCCGATGCCGCGGATGCAGCATCTAGGAGGCTTCAGGACTGGGATACCTGGCTTTCACGAGGGATCGTTGACTTTCTGGTTCCGATGGTATATACGTCCAATGGGGACGTATTCACGAGGCACGTGCGCGACGCGGTGGAGGCGGCCGCCCGCGGCAGGGCAAGAGGACGTGTTCTGGCTGGAGTGGGTGCCTACAACATGCTGGAAGACCCGGAAGGCTGTGTCGAGAAGATCCGCATCGCGAGGCTCCTCAAGGCCGCGGGGGTGGTGCTCTTCTCGTATGACGCTATCTCCGACAATCCGGGGTACTGGCAGAGCCTTGCCCGCGGTCCGTTCAGGGACAAGGCGCTTGCGCCGGCCCTTGCCCGCCACGTCGCGGGGGGCGCTTTTAAGGGCGCTGGTGCGAGCTCCAGTGGCCGTTAGCAAGGAAAGACGGGACGTGCCAGTGAGGAGGATGAGCCTGGGAGGCCCGGGAGAGGGGGGAGGCAATGAGCTACGTAGTGGGCGTGGACGCGGGAGGCACGAAAACCCTCGCGCTCGTGAGCGACATGGAGGGACACGCAGTCGGAGCAGGGAAGGCCGGCCCTGCCAACTTCCAGGCGGTGGGCGTGGATCTCGCCAGGGCTAACGTGAAGAAGGCCATCGATCTTGCGCTCGAGTCAGCCGGCGTCGCGGCCTGTTGCGTGGAGGCGGCCTTCTTCGGGATGGCGGGAGCCGACCGTCCCGCGGACTTCGCGACAATAGAGCGGTTCTTGGCCAGCGTGAACCCGGCGCCTCGGATGGGTTTGGAGAATGACGCGACGATAGCGCTCCGGGCTGCTACTGTCGACGGTGTGGGCGTGGTGGCGGTGTGCGGCACCGGCACGAACGTGATCGGGTTCAATCGAGAAGGCAGGCGCGTGCAGATCGGGGGACTCGGATACATGTTCGGGGACGGCGCGGGCGCGGGCCACATTGGCGTGCTTGCGGTGAGAATGGCGACGCGCGGGCGGGATGGCCGCGGCAAGCCCACCATCCTTCATGACATGCTTTGCGAGAAGCTCCACCTACGGAGCCTTGACGATCTCGTGGAGCAGTTCTACCCTGGATCTGGATCCGGCGACCGGGCGCAGGTGGCGTCCCTCGCCCCTCTCGTGTTCGAAGCCGCACGATGTGGCGACGAGGTGGCCTGCGACATTCTGCGGGAGGTGGGGCGAGAGCTCGCAATCGCGATACTCGCCGCGCTCCGCAAGCTGTTCCCGCCGGATGCGTGTGTCAAGGTCGTGCTGTCGGGTGGGGTCTTCGCAAACGAAGACCCTGCGATGACCGCCACGCTCAAGGCACGTGTCCTCGCGGACTTCCCGGCTACCGAGTTCATCATGCTCAAAGTTCCGCCCGTGTTGGGCGCGGTGCTCCTGGCTCTAGAACTGGCGGGCGTCGGGACAGACTCTGGAATTCGAGAAACTCTCTGGAAGACGTGGGAGACGACCCTTTGACGCCCGAGACTCGAGATAAGTCGCGCGGGCAGTGCATCAAGTCTCAAGAGCCGCCGCCAGGAGCTGGGAGGGGCGACATGGGGCTGATCATTGGGATAGACGCTGGTGGAACCAAGACAGACTGCCTTGTCGGAACAGTCCATGGTGAGGTGCTGGCACGAGCATGGGCCGGTCCCGCGAACTTCCAGGTTTCGGGTCCGGCGGGTGTGAAACAAGAGGTCCTGGCGGCGATCGGAAGAGCACGAAATCTGCTGCCTGCCGGAGACGAGGCGTTCGACATTGCGTTCCTCGGCATCGCGGGCGTGGGGAGGCCAGGTGATCTCCAGGAGGTCGCCGGCGTTCTTGATGGGGCCGGCCTTGCGGGCAGGACAGTGGTTGACAATGACGCCGTCATAGCGCTTGCCGGAGGTACGCTGGGCCAGCCGGGGGTCGTAGTGATCGCCGGCACGGGCTCGATCGCGTTCGGCATGAACTCGCGTGGAGAAAGGGCTCGTTCCGGGGGGTGGGGCTACCTCCTGGGGGATGAGGGCAGCGCGTATGATATCGGGCGGCAGGCCCTCGCGTCGGTGGTCAGGGCGAGCGATGGGCGGGGAGACCCCACGGCGCTCTTCGAGGCAGTGCTGCAGCATCTTAAAGTGGCCTCTCCGGAGGACCTGGTGGAGCTTGCGTACCGCAAGGGCCTGGGGCGAACGGACATAGCTGGTCTGGCAGTCGTAGTGGCTGAGACTGCCCGCAAGGGCGATCGTGTGGCCCGTCGAATACTTCGCCGGGCGGGAGAGGAGCTCGGTCTCGCAGCTGCGAGCGTTGTGAAGGCCCTTGGAATGCAAGACGACGCCGTGCTGTGTGTAACCTCGGGAGGCGTCTTCGCAGCGGGGGACGTCGTAAGGAAGGCCCTGGCCAGGGAGCTCGAGAAGACGGCTCCCGTGTGCGAGGTCGTGGGGGCGAGGTTCCCGCCTGTGGTGGGGGCGTATCTCCTGGGGATCCAGGAGGCCGGCTTCCGTATAACAGGAAAGATCGTCGAGAACATCGAAGACTCGCTCGTGCGCTCATCGTGAGCGCCGGGCGTAAGGATGCCTGGTCGGGCGGCCGGATGGGTGCGCGATCGGAGGAGAGAAGACCGGTGATCATCAAGAACGCTGACATCCTGACGCCGCGAGGTATAATGGTGTCGGGTTTCGTTGTGACATGCGGCGGTAAGATCGCGAAAGTCGGGTCGCACGGGGAGTTCCGGGAGTATCCGACGTCTGGACACGAAGTGTTTGACGCGCGCGGTCTCACGCTCGTGCCCGGGTTCGTGGACATCCACGTACACGGGGGCGGAGGCCATGACGTGCTTGAGGGAACGTACGAGGCCGTGGCCGCGATGTGCCGCGCCCACGCAGTCCACGGCACGACTTCCTTGTTACCGACGACCATGGCCGCGCGCCACGAGGATCTGCTTGACGCGGTCCGGGCTGTGGCGGACGCCGCTAGGCGCGGCACCGGGGGTGCCGAAGTCCTGGGAGTTCACTTGGAAGGGCCGTGGATCAACCCTGAAAGCAGAGGCGCGCAAGCGCTGGAAGCGATCCGGCCGCCTAGCGTCGCGGAGCTCGACAGGCTCATAGGGGAGTCGGGCGGGCTCGTGCGGATCACTACTGTCGCGCCCGAGCTCGAAGGCGCGTGTGAGTTCATCGAAGAGGCTGTCGCACGGGGTGTAAGGGTTTCCCTCGGTCATTCCATGGCGTCGTTCGAGGAAGTCGTGTGTGCGATGAGGTCCGGCGCGACCCACATCACTCACGCTTTCAACGCCATGAGCGGGCTCCATCACCGCAGACCGGGGATGGTAGGAGCGATGCTCGCGTGCGACGAACTCACCGCCGAAGCTATCTTGGACGGCTTTCACCTGCATCCTGCGGCGGTGGCCGTCCTTCACAAGTGCAAAGGTGTGGACAAGCTTGCTCTGGTCACGGACGCCACGATGGCGGCATGCATGCAGGAAGGTGAGTACGAGCTCGGCGGGCAGCGGGTCAGCTTTGCAGACGGCGCCGTGAGACTTCCCGACGGAAACCTGGCCGGAAGCGCCTTGACCCTTGACAGGGCAGTCCGCCGCGCGATGGACGACCTGGGCATAACGCTTGCTCAGGCCGTGGCCATGGCGTCACAAGTCCCCGCGAGGGTTGCAGGGGTTTATGATCGCAAGGGCAGTATAGAGAATGGCAAGGATGCCGACATGGTCCTCATCGACCGGTCCGGCATGATCGGAGCTACTTTCGTTCGGGGTGTGCTGGTCCACCAGGCTCTAGCGTGAGGGTGTGACATCCCACTAACGCGGCTTCTCAGGCGGTTGTGGGTAGTCTTTGTCTGAGATGCGGAGCGCTGAGGATCCGAAGCAATACGTGGGTAGAGAAGGACGCTGGGGGTGTGAGCATATGGTTGTGGTCATTGCTCAGGACTTTGACACGATGAGCCGAGAGGCTGCGAAGGCCGTGGCCGAACAGGTCAGGAGGAAACCCGCGAGTGTCCTCGGCCTTGCGACGGGCGCGACCCAATTCGGCCTGTACGCCGAATTGGTAAGGATGCACCGAGAGGAAGGGCTGGACTTCTCGGCGATCACAACGTTCAACCTCGATGAGTATCTAGGGCTCGCTCCTGACCATCCCGCAAGCTTTCACTACTACATGTATACCCGGTTCTTCAACCACGTGAACGTCAGACAGGACCGCATCTTCATTCCGAACGGGCTCGCCGCGGACGTTCGCGAGGAATGCCGGGCGTACGAACGGGCAATAAGAAACGCGGGAGGGATAGATCTTGCCGTCCTCGGAGTCGGAAGGAACGGTCACATTGGGTTCAACGAACCGAGGACCGAGTTCGGGTCACGCACTCGGGCGCTCTTCCTTGCAAAGCGCACGATTGAGGCGAACGCGAGGTTCTTTGGGGGCGACGAGAAAGCCGTTCCGAGGCAAGCCATATCAGTCGGCATACGCACCATAATGAACAGCAGGTCCATCCTTCTTCTCGCGAGCGGCAAGGCCAAGGCGCAGGTCATCGCCCAAACCGTGCAGGGGCCTGTTACGGAGATGGTACCCAGCTCGGTGTTGCAGCTCCATCCGGACGTCACGCTGATCGTGGACGAGGAAGCGGCTATGCAGCTGGAGCCGTCGCCCGAGGGGTTCGTCCCCGGCCCCGGCACGCGGACCATGGTATACTGATCGCTGATGATCGCTGATGAAGGTATTTGCGGACTACCACACCCACACGAGATTCAGCCACGGCAAGGGCACGGTGCTGGACAACGTTCGCGCGGCGGCCCGGAAGGGCCTGGAGGCGGTAGCCATCACGGACCACGGCCCGGCCAACCTGTTTGGCCTGGGTATCAGCAGTCTTGCGGCTTTCGATGACATCGCTGAGCAGGTGGAGAGGAGCAGGAAGGAGTTCCCCGAGGTCAGGGTGCTGATGGGCGTGGAGGCGAACGTCATCAACACCCAGGGGGGCCTCGACGTCCCGGAGGAGCTGCTCGAGCGCCTCGACATAGTGCTTGCTGGACACCACCTCGTCGTGCGCGGGAGTAGTCTGGTGGAATGGTGGAAGATCTCGGCGCGCAACTACGTCGCAAGGTGGAGTCGTCGTCTTGCCGAGCGAGCACGGGTTGACAACACGAAGTCGCTGATAGAAGCTATAAGAAAGAACAGAGTGGATATCGTAACTCATCCCGGTCTCCATGTATCCATTGATACGGAGGAGCTCGCACGCGAGTGCGCGAGGGCCGGGACGGCTCTGGAGATCAACGCGAAACACGCCCATCTCGATGTGGGGTTCATCAGGGCTGCAGCGAAACAGGGGGCGACTTTCTGCATAAGCAGCGACGCTCACAGCCCTGAAGAGGTTGGCGATTTCGGGAACGCATTGGAGGTCGCGCTCCGCGCGGGCGTGGACCCGGAGAGGATCATCAACGTGCGCGCGTAAGCGTGCGCGCGGCGTCCCTACACGAATGCGGGGGGAAACCGGAGGATTGAGGGCTTGGGCGAGGAACGGTTCGTAATCATAACGGGGCTTTCGGGCGCCGGTAAGAGCGAGGCGGTTCGAGCTTTTGAGGACATGGGCTTCTTCTGCGTGGATAACCTTCCGCCCACCCTCATACCGAAGTTCGCGGAGCTCGTGGCACAGTCGGAGGGCAAGACGAATAGGATAGCCCTAGTAGTTGACATAAGGAGCAGGGAATTCTTCGACAGCCTTTGCAGCGCTCTCGATGACCTCGAAGGCATGGGAGTGACCTATGAGATCCTTTTCCTCGAGGCGTCCGACGAGGTGCTCGTCCGTAGGTTCAAGGAGACCAGGCGACGCCACCCCCTTTCGTCGGAGGGCGGTGGGGTATTGGAGGGCATAGAGGATGAGCGTCGCAGGTTGGGAGAGATTCGCGGGAGGGCCACCCGCATCCTAGACACGACGTCCCTCTCACCGCGGCAATTGCGGGAGCGCATAATGAACGTGTTCACCGGAGAGTCCCGGAGAGAGCGGCTCGACGTGATAGTCGTGGCCTTCGGTTTCAAGCACGGGATCCCAATGGACGCTGACCTGGTTTTCGACGTGAGGTTCCTGCCAAATCCGCATTACGTGGAGTCGCTGCGGAAGCTTACCGGAGACACCGAGCCCGTGCGGGAGTACGTATTCCAGTCGCCGGTGACGCGGAGGTTCCTTCAGAAACTCTTCGACCTCATGGCATTTCTCCTGCCTCATTACGTCAAAGAAGGCAAGACGCAGCTTGTGGTGGGCATTGGCTGCACCGGTGGCAAACACCGGTCCATAGCCGTGGCAGACCGACTCGCGGGTTTTCTGAAGGAACGTGGGTACAACGTGTCTGTGGAGTACCGCGACAGGGACGTGCAGGATAAGGTGGCGGAGCGAGAGCGAGATCGAGACCCGCACGATGGCGGGACAAGAGACGTGATGGAGACATGAGAACGCTCCGGTGGTTGTATCCGGGGATGAGAGTCAAGAGGTGGCTCCTGGCGTTTGCGCTCGGAGCGGCGCTCGTGGTGTTGGGAAGCGTGACGATTCTCAACGGCGCAGCTATCGGAATCCTGCGCAAGTGGCTCCTGTGGCTTGTGGGCCCTCAACCGGGGCCATTCCACAGGAGCATCGCCACGGCCGTGGGCATCTCGGCCACGCTCTCCGGCCTGGTGGTCATGTTGTTGTCCGCAGGAGCGGTCATCCGTTCTATAGTGGCAGCGCTCCTGCCAGGAGCGGAGAATCACATCGCCGAGCTCGTCCAGCGCGAGCGCCAGCTCGGAAGGGGCCCCAGGGTCGTCGTGGTAGGCGGGGGAACCGGTCTTTCCACGCTGCTTCGAGGCATCAAGGCGTATACGAGCAACGTTACCGCAATAGTCACGGTTGCAGATGATGGCGGAAGCTCCGGCAGGTTGCGCAAGGAAATGGGGGTACTGCCTCCGGGGGACATCCGCAACTGTCTGGTGGCCCTGGCGGACTCCGAGCCTCTCATGGCCCGCCTCTTTCAATACAGGTTTCCGGATGGGGACCCGACCGGCTTGGGAGGTCACACGTTCGGGAACCTCTTCATAGCTACCATGTCCGCCATCACAGGCGATTTCGAGCAGGCGGTCAAAGAGTCGAGTCGGGTGTTGGCGGTGAGAGGGAGGGTCTTGCCATCCACGCTCGACGATGTCGTGCTCGTGGCGGAGTGCGAAGGTGGGCTCATGGTTGAGGGGGAGTCCACCCTTTCGACATGCGGCGCTTCAATAAGGCGGGTTTTCCTCAGGCCGCAGGACCCCATGGCGCTTCCCGACGCAGTTGAGGCCATAGCAGGTGCGGAGGTGATAGTGCTCGGGCCGGGAAGCCTGTTTACCAGCGTGTTGCCGAACCTCTTAGTGCCAGGGATCAGGGAGGCGATCCGTCGCAGCAACGCGCTGAAGGTGTACGTTTGCAACGTCATGACGGAGCCGGGCGAGACAGACGGGTTCGACGCGTCCGACCATCTCAGGGCGCTCTTTGAGCACGTCGGGAGCGGCATGGTAGACGTGGTTGTGGTCAACACCGGAGAAGTGCCGCCAAAGCTGGCCGAAAGGTACAGGCAGGAGGGCGCGTACCCGGTGGCCGTGGATGGCGAAGGACTGAGAGCGCTGGGGGTGTCTGTGGTAGAGGGCGACCTGGTGTCCGTTGCAGACTACGCCCGACACGATCCAGAGCGTCTCGCCCGCGCTATAATGAAGCTGGTCATCGAGGCGAGGGCCTCGGTCGGCAGAGGGAACAGGCCGGCGAACGGACGGAGGCGCGCGTCAGTTTCGTGAGCGGTGTCGTGTGCGGGCTATTGCGGGCTACTGCAGGGCCGGCCTCCAGAGACGTCGGGCGGCAGCTGACTGGGGCGCACACTCTTTCATTTCCTTTCGGCGTCATCCCGGTGTCATCATGAGACGGAGCCAAGGAGGAGACGCCATATCACGACAGAGGAAGAGAAAGCCACGAGATCCGCGAGAAGACCCGCCGCCAGTGTATGACGGGTTTTTTTGACACCTACCGCGCCGAAGTACACGGTGACTACGTATAGCGTCGTTTCCGAGCTTGCCTGCATCGTCGAAGCCATCCTTCCTATGGCCGAGTCCGGTCCATATGTCTTCAGCAGGTTAGTCGCGATCTCAAGCGCGCCGCTGCCGGAGAGCGGACGGATGATGGCGAGCGGAAGGAGCTCCTCGGGCATTCCGATTAGGCGTGCGACGGGACAGAGGGCTGAAGTGACGATGCCGAGGGCGCCCGACGCCCTGAACATTCCGATGGCGACGAACATGGCTACAAGAAACGGGATCAGGCGGACTGCCGTGTCGAAGCCTTCCCTTGCCCCTTCTACGAACGTCTCGTACACTCTAACCCCTTTGAGACGACCTACAAGACATATCGCAAGGATCACGATGGGAACCATGACGCTCGAGGCTGTTGAGATCGCCCTGACGAGCATGGGATCACCTCCCTCGGCCGCTTAGGAAAGACATCCGACGGGTCACCGCCGCCCCCGGGTTCACATCGACCGCGAAACGGGCCTGAAGAACCTGTCAGCGATCACGGCCACGAGTGTCGCCAGCAGGTTCACCAGGATGATAGGCGCTACGACCTCGGAAGGACTTCTCGAGCCCAACTGGGACCTGACCGCGATGATCGTGGTCGGGACGAGAGTCACGCCGGCTGTGCACATGGCGACGAAAGTGCACATGGCGTCGCTTGCTTCTCCCTTGTCGCGCGACAACGCGGCCAGCTCCTCCATGGCCTTGATTCCGAGGGGCGTAGCCGCGTTGCCCATGCCCAGGAGGTTTGCGGTGATGCTCATGGCGACCGCGGCAACGGCGGGGTGCCGCGCTGGAACTGAGGGAAAGAGCAGCCTTGCAGCAGGCGCGACCAGTCGCGCGATCGAACGTGCGACGCCGGCTTCCTCTGCGACCTTCATGATGCCGCACCACAGGGCCATCGCGCCGATGAGGCCGAGGCACAGGGTGACGGCCGAACCCGCGGAGTCCAGCGCCGCGCGGGTCACCGCCTCGCTCGTTCCCGTGAATAGCCCCGTTACCACTCCTGCCGCTATCAAGAAGAGCCACACCGCGCTTGCCATGGCGTACGCCTCCTCAGTAGCAATAGTCGCGAGGCCGAACGTGGTGAGTCGACAGCCATTCCACCGCCTCCGTTCTTTGAGAAACGAGGGCCGTTCACCTCGCCCAGCACGCACCGCCCATAACTTGGTTGCGACCGAGCCGGGTTTGGCCCCACCGTAAAGCTATTCTGGCAGCCGCTTCGATTATTCCCAAGGCGAGTCTTAGGAGGCTGTGGTAGAATCGAGACGGGTGGGATGTCTCATGTTCTCGGCCAATACCAAGGACGAGCTCGCGCGGTTCAGCGCGGAGAGCAGGTGTTGCGTTCTGGCTGAACTTGCGGCCATCGCTCGCATGACGGGGCGCTTCGCCGGGGGGAGGCAGGATCGGGGCGACTCGCGTTTCGAGATGACCACGGAGAACGCGGCGCTTGCCAGGAGAATCGTGTCTCTCGTGCGCGATCTCTTCGGTCTGAGGCCGCCGGTAAACACCGTGAAACGCAAGGGGGGCGCTCCTGGACACCTTCATGTCGTGTCGCTTCCGTTGGACGAGAGGACCTGTGCGGCACTAGACGAGATGGGCGTGGTCTTGCGGAGAACCTGCCGCGACGGGCGCTGTGCCATGAGACCAGGGGTTCCTTGGAGGATACTAGCGAGAATGTGCTGCCGGAGGGCGTACCTGAGGGGAGCGTTCCTTGCCCGGGGGTACGTCCAAGACCCCGAGCACGCATATCACATGGAGATAATGACTGACGCACAGTCGCACGCGAAGGGGATAGTGCGTCTGGCCGCCTCTTTCGCGGTCGCGGCGAGGATATCCGGGCGCAGGAGGGGGGTCATGGTGTACGTCAAAGGGGGCGATGACGTTGCCCAACTCCTCCGGGTCATCGGCGCCCACGCGTCGGTGATCGCCCTTGAGAGCGTGCGCGTCGTGCGCGGGATGCGCGGCAATGTCAACCGTGCGGTCAACTGCGACACCGCGAACGTAGAGAAGGCGGTCGAGGCGGGGCTTGCCCAAATGGAGGCCATAAGGGAGCTCGCGGCGCGGGTCGGCTTGCACCATCTTCCTCCGGGCCTTCAAGAGATCGCCCGGCTTCGGCTGGAGCATCCCGGAGCCAGCCTGAAGGAGCTTGGTGAGATGGCAGTGCCTGCCATTACCAAGTCCGCGGCCAATCACCGGATGAGGCGGCTCCTGAATCTTGCCCGCCGCCTCAGAGCGGAAGACAGAGGAGATTCAAGCCCTGGGGCGAATACTCTAGTGGGGAAGGGAGGTGTGACGAGAAGTGAACGGGGCAATGAGGATGGGTTATGAGATGAGCCTCAAGCAGGTTCAGAAGCTCGTGATAACCCCTGAGCTTCGCCAAGCAATAACCGTCCTCCAGTTGCCCTGGATGGAGCTCCGCGAGTACATCGAGACTGAAATGCTGGAGAACCCCGTGCTCGAGCTGGCTGACGCGACCGGGCCTGAAACAGCCTCGGGAGATGACGGTGGTATAGAGGCTGCCGACGCGCGGTCGGATGAGACGTTGTCCCGCGATGTGAACGAGCGCCAAAGAGGCGAAGCCTCGGATGGCTCGCAAGACGACCGGGGAGACGCGGTAACGGACGGCCCGGACGTCGATTGGCAGGCGTACTTCGACGATGCGAGCGACCTTGGATACGTCATGCCGAGGGAGAGGAACGAGGAAGCTGAATCGTCGTATGAGTCCTACGTGGGTCACCAGGAATCCTTTCAGGAGCATCTAATGTTTCAGCTGCGCCTGTCGCCCCTGAGCGATGATGACATGAGGATCGGGAGCATCATCATCGGGGGGATCGACGATGACGGCTACCTTCGGATGGAGGTCTCCGAGATAGCAGCGATGGCGGGGGTAAGCGTCGAGCGAGTCGAACGAGTGCTCAGTGTGGTACAGGGGTTCGAGCCTTCGGGGGTGGGCGCTCGGAATCTCAGGGAATGTCTTCTCATCCAGCTCGGCACCATCGACGTTCCGGCCGATGAGCGAGACCTCGCGTCCACTCTCATCAAGGACTACCTGGATGATGTGGCCGCTGGGAGGCTGGCTAAGATAGCCCAGCGCCTTCAGAGGCCGGTCGCGGCGGTCCAAAGAGCGTGCGACGTGATCAAGACCCTCGATCCGAAGCCTGGTAGGGAGTTCTCTGGAACGCGCCCGGCCGGGTACATAGTGCCGGACGTGACGGTGGAGAGGGTGGGCGACGACTACGTGATCGTCGTGAACGACGTGTCGGCTCCGCGCCTTACCATAAACCCGGCTTATCGGGAGATGCTCAGGAACCCACAGCAGGAGGCGGGTGCGGTCGAGTTCGTCAAGTCCAAGCTGGGTTCGGCGATGTGGCTAATACGCAGCATTGAGCAGCGGAGGAGGACTCTCTACAGGGTCACCGAGTGCATCGTCAGGTTCCAGCGCGACTTCTTCGACAAAGGCATCAAGCACCTGAAGCCGCTCACTCTGAAAGAAGTCGCGGATGAGATCGGCGTCCACGAATCCACGGTCAGCAGAGCGACGGCAGGCAAGTACGTCCAGACCCCGAGGGGCGTGTACGAGATGAGATTCTTCTTCGCAAGCGGCGTCCCGACGGCCACCGGTGACTCGGCATCGAGCGAAAGCATCAAGAGGATGATCCGCGACATCATCGAGTCAGAGGATCCCAAGGAGCCCTTGAGCGACCAGGCGATAGCTGACCTGCTGAGGGCGCAAGGCATCCTCATATCCAGGCGCACCGTGGCCAAGTACCGTGAGGAGGACATGATTCCCGCCTCCAAGCAGCGTAAGAGGTTTTGAGCAGATTTGGGATGCCGAGGAGAAGGATTTTTCCGCCGCGTGAAGAATAAAATACAGAGGACGATGGGACTTTTTATTTTGGATCTAGTGGGACGCTGATGCCTCCGCCGGGACGGAAGGCGTCCCACGGAGTTGCCATCCAATCCCATGGTGGGTCGCGGACCGTGTCGCGCCGTGCAAGCAGCCGACCTGCAGACTGTCCAGCCTGCGTGGTGGCTTGCCGAAACAGGCTCCGAGGAAAGAGGCCGGGACACGCGATATGGACAGGTTCGTGAGTCTGCAGCGGAAGATAGCCCCCGAGATCGGAGAGCTCGTGGACATCCGTTACTCGCTCCTCCGTCACATACACTTCTCTCAGCCGGTGGGCAGGCGCACCCTCTCCACACGGCTTGCGGAGAAAGAGCGAGCGGTCAGGGGAGAGCTGGAGTTCTTGCGTCAGCAAGGCCTCGTTGCTGTCGGCCCGGCTGGCGTGACTCTGACTCCAGACGGCGAGCGCACTTTCGCGGAATTGGGGGAGTACGTGCGCGAGCTTCGCGGCTTTGCCAGGCTCGAGCAGAGTCTGGAGGAGCAATTGCCAGTGGCAAGGGTGGTGGTGGTTGCGGGTGACTCCGGGCGCGATCCCACAGTCAAGAAAGAGATGGGCAGAGCAGTGGTGCGCATCCTCCGGGATATCGTGGAGGAAGGGGACATCATAGCCGCCGGTGGGGGCACGACCATGGCCGAGGTAGCGTCGGCCATCGTGCCTTCGGGATGGCCCAAGGGCATCACTGTCGTCCCAGCGCGGGGAAGCCTCGGAGAGGAGGTAGAGACACAAGCCGATACCATAGCGGTGACCATGGCGAAGCGCATGGGGGGCGCCTACCGGGTGCTCAACGTGCCTGATGATCTCCACCCGGACACGATTTCGCGGATAGTGGACGAGCCTCGCATAAAGGAAGTCTTGGACCTCATAAAGAGGGCTCGAATCGTTGTTCACGGGGTTGGCACCCTTGAGGAGATGGCGAGAAGACGTGGCATCACCGGACAGGCGCTGGAGATCCTCACATCGAGTGGCGCCGTGGCCGAGATGTTCGGATACTACTTCGACAGCGAGGGCAGGATGGTATACTACACGCCGAGCATGGGCATACGCCCGGAGGACCTCGCCGGAAAGAAGCTGGTGGCTGTGGCCGGCGGAGCCAAGAAGGCGCAGGCGGTGCTGGCCGTCATCAAGCAACAGAGTCGGGAGGCGCTCGTGACCGACGAGGCGGCGGCTCGGAGAATGCGAGAGCTCGAGAGATAGACGCAAGACCCGAAGCTATGAGGAGGAGAGGGAAAATGGCAGTCAGAGTTGGAATCAACGGTTTCGGCAGGATCGGAAGGATAGCGTACCGGGCGGCTTTGGAGAACCCGGCCATCGACATCGTCGCGGTGAACGACCTTGCCGACGCGAAGATCAACGCTCACCTATTGAAATACGATTCGGTGCACGGCACCTTCCGTGGCACTGTGGAAGCGAAAGAGGGAGAGATAGTAGTCAACGGCAAGTCAGTCAAGGTGATATCCGAGAAAGACCCCGCGGCCATACCATGGAAGGATCTGGGTGTGGACATAGTCATCGAGTCCACAGGCGTGTTCACGAACGCCGACAAGGCTGCCGGACACCTCAAGGGCGGGGCGAAGAAGGTCATCATCACGGCTCCCGCCAAGGGTGAGGACCTCACGATAGTGATGGGGGTCAACGAGAAGAGCTACGATCCCCAAAAGCACAACATCATCTCCAACGCGTCCTGCACCACGAACTGTCTTGCCCCGGTCGCCAAGGTCATTCACGAGAACTTCACCATCATCAGGGGGCTTATGACGACAGTTCATTCGTACACCAACGATCAGAGGACTCTGGATCTCATGCACAAAGACTTCCGGCGCGCGCGAGCCGCAGGAATGTCCATCATTCCAACGACGACCGGCGCGGCTAAAGCCGTAGGCAAGGTGCTTCCGGAGCTCAACGGCAAGTTGAACGGTTTTGCGATGCGCGTGCCTACCCCCAACGTGTCTGTGGTAGACCTCGTGGCTGACGTGGAAAAGCCCACGACCGCCGAGGAAGTGAACGCAGCTTTGAGGGCGGCGTCGGAAGGGGCGCTCAAGGGCATTCTTGCTTACACGGAGGAGCCGCTCGTTTCCAAGGACTTCAACGGAGACCCGCACTCCGCGATAGTCGATGCGATGTCCACGATGGTAATGGACGGCACGATGGTCAAGGTCATAGCGTGGTACGACAACGAGTGGGCTTACTCGGTGAGGGTTGTGGACCTCGTGGCCTATATCGCCGGCAAAGGGCTGTGAGCTCGAGACGTTGCGAGTGGGGCAGCTAGCGCAGCGGCTATGTGCTGAAGGGAAGGGAATGGCCGCGTCAGCAGGCCGGCAGGGCCGGACGACGCGGCCATTCCAGGAGGTTGCTCCGGCACAAGGGGAGCCACGGAATCCAGAAAGAGGTGATCGCGCGTGGCGAAGGCTACCATCAGAGATGTGGATGTAGGTAGAAAGCGCGTCCTGGTTAGGGTGGACTTCAACGTCCCGATGGACGCAAGCCGCAAGATAACGGACGATACCCGTATCAAGGCAGCACTGCCGACTATAAAGTACCTTGTCGACCGCGGGGCCAAGGTGATCCTTGCCTCCCATCTCGGACGTCCCAAGGGCAAGCCTACGGACGAGTTCAGGATGGACCCCGTGGCCAGGAGGCTTTCGGAACTCCTAGAAAAACCCGTACTCAAGCTGAACGAATGCGTGGGCGACGAGGTCAAGGCGACCGTTGCCGCGATGAACCCGGGAGACGTGGTGCTCCTCGAAAACCTCAGGTTTCACGCGGAAGAGGAGGCCAATGACGAGGGGTTCTCGAGGGATCTTGCGGACTTGGCCGACCTCTATGTGAATGACGCCTTTGGAACCGCTCATCGCGCTCACGCGTCAACCGCAGGTGTGGCAAGATTCCTGCCGGCTGTCGCGGGTTTCCTCATGGAGAAGGAGATACGGATCATGGGAAAGGCCCTCGCCGACCCCGAGAGGCCGTTCGTGGCGATATTGGGTGGAGCAAAGGTGAGGGACAAGGTGGGCGTGGTGCGCAACCTCCTCGACAAGGTGGACACGCTAATGATCGGAGGCGGAATGGCGTACACGTTCCTCAAGGCCAAGGGTCTTGAGGTGGGCCAGTCCATCTTAGAGGCCGACAAGATCGATCTCGCCAAGGAGCTCATGGAGAGAGCCGAGACTAGAGGCGTGAGGTTCCTTCTTCCGTCAGACGTGGTCATCGCCGACCGCATGGCCGAGGATGCGAGGACCCGCGTAGTACAGGTGGACCAGATCCCGCGGGACTGGCAGGCGCTTGACATCGGACCCGAGACTGTCACAAGGTTCAGCAGGGAGATCGCAGGCGCGAGGACGGTTGTGTGGAACGGCCCGATGGGTGTGTTCGAGATGAAGCCGTTCGCCGAGGGCACGCGAGGTGTAGCGAGGGCTCTCGCCGAGTCGAAAGCTGTCACCATAGTCGGGGGCGGAGACTCTGCGGCTGCCCTCGAAGAGATGGGCTTCGCCGACAAGGTGACCCACGTCTCCACGGGAGGTGGAGCTTCGCTGGAGTTCCTCGAGGGTAGGGAACTGCCCGGCGTGGCTGTGCTCAAGGACAAGGCGTGAACGACGATGCGTGTGCCAAAGGGGGCGATGCCTGGGCTGGCCCGTGAGGTGGTGAGCCCTTCTGCGGGCGAGGCTCCGGGCGAATGAGCCCTGCCCGGAACCGGGCACCGAGGAGCCGTGGGACGTCCTCACGATCCTCACGGCCATCATGGGCGGCGCGGGCACGCGGGGATGCGGAGGTGAATGGTTTGCGGCGACGGATAATCGCAGGCAACTGGAAGATGAACAAGACCCGCGATGAGGCGGTGGACCTCGTCGAGGATCTCAAGGGGACTCTTGCCGATGTGGGAGACGTGGAGGTAGTGGTGTGCCCTCCCTTCACCGCCCTCGACGCGGTTCGGGAGGCTCTCCGCGGCAGCAACATCGAGCTCGGAGCGCAGAACATGCACTGGGAGGAGGAGGGGGCGTACACGGGCGAGATATCCCCTCTGATGCTGCGGAGCCTCGGGTGCATGTACGTGATCCTGGGCCATTCCGAGCGCAGGACCTACTTCGGCGAGACGGATGAGGCTGTGAACAGGAAGGTCAAGTCGGCCATGGCAAACGGGCTGCTTCCCATAATCTGCGTAGGCGAGACCCTTGAGGAACGCGACGCAGGCAGGACCGAAGACGTGGTCGTGAGGCAGACGAAAGCTGCCCTGAGCGGCGTGAAGACGAACGGCGCCGAGAGGATCGTAATAGCCTACGAGCCCGTCTGGGCCATCGGCACCGGCCGGACCGCCTCGGCTGAAGAAGCAAACAGGGTGATCCACCTCATCAGGCAGTCGGTGGCCGAGGTCTTCAACGAGAGGATCGCACAAGAGGTTCGAATTCAGTACGGGGGCAGCGTGAAACCCCAGAATATCGCGGACTTCCTCGGTCAGCCCGACATAGACGGCGCCCTCGTCGGAGGGGCGAGTCTCGACTCGGAGAGTTTCGCGGCCATTGTCAAGTCCAGGTGACTCATGGACAAGCCGAACATGGCATCTGTGTGAGCGAGAGGGGTGTTTTCATGACTACGATCGTGGATGTGTACGCACGGGAGATCCTAGACTCGCGCGGGAATCCCACCGTGGAAGCGGAGGTGACTTTGGCCGACGGCACCGTCGGGAGGGCGGCGGTTCCGTCAGGCGCGTCCACGGGGACTCACGAGGCGCTCGAGCTGCGTGACAGGGACGAGAAGAGGTACCTCGGCAAGGGCGTCCAGAAGGCAGTGGAGAACGTCAACGAGACCATTGGCCCCGAGCTGGAGGGCATGGACGCCACCGAGCAGATGGAGATCGACAACATCATGCTCGAGCTGGATGGTACGCCCAACAAGGAGAAGCTGGGAGCCAACGCCATTCTCGCCGTGTCGCTCGCGTGCGCGAAAGCCGCGGCCGAATCGCTCGGGCTTCCTCTCTACCGATACATCGGAGGTACCGCGGCGCACGTGCTGCCTGTGCCGCTAATGAACATCCTGAACGGCGGCAAGCACGCCGACAACAACGTGGACATCCAGGAGTTCATGATAGCGCCGGTGGGCGGCGTCACGTTCGCGGACGCGCTGCGCATGGGAGCGGAGGTGTTCCACAACCTCCGAAATGTCGTAAAGAAGAAGGGAATGAGCACGGCTGTCGGAGACGAGGGCGGCATTGCCCCGAATCTTGGATCGAACGAAGAAGCCCTCGAGCTCATCGTGCGGGCTATCGAGACCGCCGGTTACAGGCCGGGGGATGACGTGCTCATAGCGCTGGACCCTGCGGCTAGTGAGATGTACAAGGACGGTGCCTATGTATTCGAGGGCGAAGGTCGAAAGCGGACCACTGCTGAGCTGGTAGATTACTGGAAGGGACTCGCCGAGAAGTACCCGATCATATCGATAGAGGACGGGCTTGCCGAGGACGATTGGGACGGCTGGAAGCTGCTCACTGACACGCTCGGCAAGAGGGTCCAGATAGTGGGGGACGACGTGTTCGTGACGAACACCGAGCGAATCGAGCGCGGGACAAGGTCCGGCGTCGCGAACTCGGTCCTCATCAAGGTGAATCAGATCGGGACCCTCACCGAGACGCTGGCGGCCATCGAGATGGCCCACAGAGCTGGTTACACGGCGGTCATATCTCACCGCTCTGGGGAGACAGAGGACGTCACCATAGCCCACATAGCGGTCGCCACGAACAGCGGCCAGATAAAGACGGGAGCGCCGTCGCGCACGGACCGAGTGGCCAAGTACAACGAGCTACTGAGGATAGAGGACATGCTCGACGAGGCCGGGATGTTCGCGGGACGTGCGGCGTTCCGCGTGTGACAAGCACCCTGGCGGAGGCCTGGCGGAGGAAGGAAGGGAGACCGTGCGAGGTCCGGCGGCTGAGTGTCCGGGCCGGTACGAGGCGCGGTTGCCCGGTCAGCCGGCTGGTCGAACGCTTGCCACCTCCCTGGCGGTGTGCTACAATGGGTTTTGGTTCTCACCGGGCGGAGAGGTACATCATTTCGTAGAGCAGCGGCATGGGGGGTGGCAAGCTTTGCGAACGGCGCTGATCGTGATCCAGTTCATCGTGTCCGTCGCTCTCATCGTCGTCGTGCTTCTGCAGTCCAGCAAGGGCGAGGGACTCGGATCCATAGGCGGCGGCGGGCAGTTGTTCTTTGCGAAGAACAAGGGTTGGGAGGACCTGCTGAGCAAGATCACCACCGTGGTGGCGGTGGCCTTCCTGGTGTCCTCGGTTCTGCTCACTGTGGTTAGATAGACCCGCGCCCCGTGCCGTGCAAAGGCCGGGGCACTTTGTCCTCGGAGTGCGAGGCGCGCTTGCGTGCGGTGCGGCTGAGATGTATGGCGCGGCACAGACGATGGAATCGGTCGAGAGGTGAAGTGAAATGCCGGGTATTGCCACGTCGTCCGTCCTGTACACAACGTTTGCGGGAGCACTTGCGCTAGCGTTCGTCGGCTACCTGATCTCCAGTGTTCTCGCCAAAGATCCGGGCAACGCCACGATGAGAGAGCTCTCCGGCGCCATCCATGAGGGAGCGATGGCGTTTCTGAAGCGGGAGTACACCGTGGTATTCGTGTTCCTCGTGATAGTTTTCGTCATCCTCGTGGTGGGCATAAGCCCGTACAGCGCTCTGGCGTTCGCGCTTGGGGCCGGCGCGTCCATATCAGCGGGCTTCGTAGGCATGCAGATATCCACGCGGGCAAACGCTAGGACTGCCCAGGCAGCCACGAAGGGGTTCAACAACGCCCTGCGCGTGGCGTTTCCCGGCGGGGCTGTCATGGGGATGTACGTGGTCGGCATCGGGTTATTCACGCTATCACTCGTATACTACATATTGGCCAGGCTCCCAGGGCAGGATCCCTTCTCAGCCACGGAACTCGTGGCAGGCTTCAGCATGGGCGCGAGCTTCGTTGCCCTGTTCGCCAGGGTGGGCGGAGGTATCTACACTAAAGCCGCTGATGTGGGAGCCGACCTCGTAGGCAAGGTGGAGAAGGGCATCCCCGAGGATGACCCTCGTAACCCAGCAGTCATCGCCGACTTGGTGGGTGACAACGTGGGTGACGTAGCCGGGATGGGCGCGGACCTCTATGAGTCGTACGTCGGCTCCATAGTGTCGGCCATGGTGATAGCGGTTGCGACGTTCCCCACACCTGAAGCCAAGTTCAAAGGCATAGTGTTTGCTCTGGGGCTCGCGGCGGTAGGAATCATCGCTTCCGTTATCGCGACGTTCTTCGTGAGGACGAGCGAGACCGGCGGAGATCCGGGCGCGGCGCTTCGGACGGGCACGTTCGCCAGCGCGGCACTTGCCGTGGTGGGCTCGTTCATTCTTAGCAGGTTCTATTATGGTGAGCTCAACGTCTTCTGGGCGGCGCTCCTGGGGCTCTTGGCTGGCGTTGTCATCGGGCAGGTAGCGGAGAGGTACACATCTGGGAAGTCCGTCGAGAACCTCGCGAAGACGTGCCTCACCGGACCGGCCACCAACATCATCGGGGGATTCGCCCTCAGCATGAGGAGCACCGCTCTCCCGCTGCTCTTTGTCGCCGTTGCCATCCTGGTCGCCTTCGCCGCGGCGGGCTTCTACGGAATTGCGGTCGCGGCTCTCGGGATGCTCTCTATCGCGGGCATGACGGTGTCGGTCGACGCGTACGGGCCCATATCCGATAACGCCGGTGGCATCGCCGAGATGGCCCACATGCCGCCCGAGGTTCGAAAGATCACCGATTCACTGGACGCCGCCGGGAATACAACGGCGGCCATAGCGAAAGGGTTTGCCATCGGATCCGCCGCTCTCACAGCGCTTGCATTGTTCTTCGCATATGCCCAAGCGGTCAAGCTCTCCGTGATGGATCTTCTGAACGCGAGGGTGGTGGCAGGCCTGTTTGTCGGGGCGATGGTTCCCTACATCTTCGCTGCCAGTGCCATGGAGGCCGTCGGGCGCGCAGCGTTCAAGGTAGTCGAGGAAGTCCGCAGGCAGTTCAAGGAGATACCTGGCCTCATGGAGGGCACGGCGCGCGCGGAATACGCGAGGTGCGTTGACATCACGACCGCGGGCGCGCTGCGAGAGATGGTCGTGCCGGGACTGTTGGCAGTGGTCATACCTCTCATAGTCGGAATAGCCCTGGGTGTGGACACGCTCGGTGGGCTTCTCGCGGGGTCCCTCGCGACCGGCGTGCCGCTGGCAATCCAGCTTGCCAACGCGGGAGGTGCGTGGGACAACGCCAAGAAGCACATCGAGGCCGGGAACCTCGGAGGCAAGGGGACACCGGTCCACGCCGCCGCCGTCATAGGTGACACAGTCGGCGATCCGTTCAAGGATACCGCGGGTCCGGCCCTGAACATCCTTCTCAAACTCATGACCGTGGTCGCTCTCGTCTTTGCACCGCTAATCATCGAGTTGAACGCGGCCATCACGGGGCTGTTCAGGTAGGCCTGTGGCGGCCTATGGCGGAATGTGGCTTGGTGCCCCCACGACGCTGTGTATCGTGACGTTTGGGTTCCGTTTGGGCGTCAGGATTCGCGTGACCTCTGGGTGACTTGACCTTCGTCGGCGCGCCGGACTCTTGGAGAAGCACCGCGTGAAGCCGGGCGTCGGTGTAATGGAGACGTGGATATTCCGAAGAAGTGCATGGTCTCCATGCACTTCTTCCGCCACTTACGGGGCCCGGGCGGGGCCCGGGCCCTTCGGTACGCACCCACACATTTCGGCCGGTTCGGGAAGGAGACGGATGATCCCATGATGTCCAGACAAGACGCGTTTGAACTTGTGAAGAGGCATGTGAAGACCAAGAACCTCATAAAGCACATGCTCGCCACGGAGGCAGTCATGAAGGCACTCGCTGAGCACTTCGGAGAGGACGCGGAAAAGTGGGCGTTGGCGGGCCTCCTTCATGACATAGACTACGACGAGACCTCTCACGACCCTGACCGTCACAGCCTCGTGGGCGGCGAGATGCTCGAGAGGCTGGGACTACCTGGCGACGTAGTGAGCGCTGTCAAGGCGCACAACGAAGTCCACGGGATTCCCCGCGAAACTCGCCTGGACAAGGCGCTCTATGCTGTGGATCCTCTGACCGGGCTTCTCGTGGCGGCGGCTCTCATCCATCCGGAGAAGAGGCTTTCAGCCATAGACGTGGGCTTCGTGATGAACAGGTTCAAGGAGTCGTCGTTCGCACGCGGAGCGAACAGGGACCAGATCAGGAGCTGCTCCGAGCTCGGCCTCTCGCTCGAAGGTTTCATCGGGATCGGGCTTGCGGCCATGCAGGGAATCGCGGAGGAGCTCGGGCTGTAGCCAGGCGAGGGCCCTGCCTTCGGCGTCGTCCCTCCGGTGTCGCTTGAACGCCCCCTGCCGCCATGGTATAATGGGCGTGCAGGTGAGGGGCTTTGTCAGAGCAGAAGATCGTCGCGACGAATCGAAAGGCGTATCACGACTATCATATCCATGAGACGTACGAGGCGGGGATAGCCCTCACCGGCACGGAGATCCAATCGGTTCGACGCGGAATGGTGAGCCTTCGCGACAGCTTCGCGAGAGTGGAGGATGGCGAGGTTCTGCTTTATAACATGAACATAAGCCCGTACGATCATGGGAACAGGTTCAACCACGAGCCCCTCCGCACGCGAAGGCTTCTCCTACACAAGCAGGAGATCAGGCGGCTCCAGGGCAAGACCCAAGAGCGCGGCTTCACGCTGGTGCCGCTCAAGGTGTACCTTAGAGGGGGCCTCGCCAAAGTCGAGCTTGCCCTCGCGAAGGGCAAGAAGCTCTACGACAAACGCGAGGCCGTCGCGAAGCGAGATCTCGCGCGTGAGACGGACCGTGCGATCAAGGAAAGAGCCGGGAGAGCGTGATCGGGAGCTCAAGTTTGTGGGGGCGTTACGGTTTCGACGGGGAGCTGTGACGACAGGGGTAGCGAGCCGAGATCCCGCCGACCTCGTTAAACGGTGGAACGCACGATAAGTGCCAACAACGAGTACGCTTACGCTGCGTAATTAACGCAGCCGTCCAATCCGGGCTTGGCCTGGGAGACCGGTGCGGGCGTCATCTAAACCAGGATGCTCTCGTCCCAATTCTCGGAGGGTCGAGTCAAGATCATCGAGATAGCCTCGCGGGGAGCCGGCGCGGGAGCGCCCCCGGGGCGAACGGAAACCCCACGCTACGCTCGTAGAAGCTCCTCGAGTTGCCTCTTCGGACGCGGGTTCGACTCCCGCCGCCTCCACCATTGGTTTCACACCGCCGCCTCTCCGATGTGTCATCCCCAATAGGTCGGACATATGATATCGTGGCTGTGGGGTATCCGCGGACCACGACAAGCCGGTGACGGCACGCCGAGGGGGTGGCAACATGGCAGAGATAACCAAGCCCAAGTCCGGTTGGTTCGGCGGCAACTGGTGGTGGATCATCATCATCATTGCCATCATCGTCTTCCCATTCTTCTTCATCTTTCTCATCCCGCTGAATGCTTGAACCATCCGGCGGTCGGTCAGCGGTTGGGGCACGGCCGGGTTGCTTCCGCTGACAGCGAGATAGCCCGAATAGCCCATGCTGAAGAGGGCTTGCACTAGAAAACCGGGGCGCTCGCGAGGGATGCTCGCGATCCCCGGTTTCTGATCATCCTCCTCCCTTCAGCACCGGCCGCTCAGCACCGGCCGCTCACTCCGCGGCCCGCGGCGAACGCGCGAAGCGTCTGGGCCGGCGAGGGGGGTGGGTCGCTCCTTCCCTTCGGTCAAGGAGCCAAGGGCCGCGTCGTCCCGTGCCCACAATCTATGCCCACAGTGCCTCGATGCGCACGCCGTGGGCTATTCCATGCACGCCGACGTACACCTGGTGTCTCGCCGCGTCCACAAAGTACGCGCGCCTTCCACCGCGTATCTCCGACAAGCTGCTTACCTCGCGCAACACCTCGCCACCTAGGACGACTCTCGAAGGGGGAGCATCACAGCCCAAGATCCTGATCACTCCGAGGGGAAGCGCGCACGGGTAGCGTTCGTCATGAGCGTCCACGGTGACGCTAAGGGCCTTTCCGAAGCCGCGCGCCGCGCCGCATGGATCGCCCGGGAGTCCTCCTCCTGACTCCGTCAGCTTGTATCTTAGCTCTACGAACCCAAACGCGCCCGACATGTAGTCCGTGGTTTCGCCGTCGTCCACGTATAGCTCGAAAGCTCGCTCCGGGACACGGGCAGAGGGGTACACGTCGACGATCTCCAGCGCCTGGGGAACCTCTCCGACATAGTTCATCTCCCTTCCATACGGGACGATCGCTCCTTCCCTGTAGAAGAGGGGGATTCGCTCGAGGGGCGCGTCAGCTATGACGCATCGTCCACCCCGCACCTTCTCTCCTGTGTGAAAGTCCACCCAGTCCCCCTCAGGCAAGTACACCATTCGACACGAAGAACCTGGATGGTACACCGGAGCGACAAGGATGTCCCGCCCGAGCATGAACTGGTCGAAGGCCGCGCGGGCCTTGTCGTCTTCTGGGAACTCCAGCAACATGGCTCGCATCGCTGGGATCCCTTCTTGGGCGGACTCGCGCATGAGCGTGTAGATGTACGGAAGGAGCCTGTACCTGAGCCTTATGTAGTCCCGGCACACTGACACATACGGCTCTCCAAGCGAATATGGCTCCTGCGGCCGGCTTCCGAGCGTGGTGTGATTGCGGAAGAAGGGCGTGAACGCCCCCAACTGCGTCCATCTTGCTACGAGTTCGGGATCGCTGTCACCGGAAAAGCCCCCGACGTCCGTTCCTACGAACGATACACCTGACATGCCGAGGTTGAGACACATGGGAACCGCCATCATCAGGTGCTGCCACCAACTCGAGTTGTCTCCCGTCCAGATGCACGCGTGGCGCTGTATCCCGGCGTGCCCCGCCCTGCTGATGACGAACGGGCGCACGCCTGGCAACAGCTCTCTGAACGCCTGGCACGTGGCTTCACTCATGAAGTTGGCGTAGGCGTTGTGGACCTGGGCGTGCGGCACCTCCTCTGCGGGCTCCCCGTGAAGCGCCTGGCCTGGCATGGTCTTCGTAGGAGTGTCGAAGCACGAGGGCTCGTTCATGTCGTTCCATATGCCGCGAACGCCGGCATCGAAGAGCGCTCTGTGCTGCGCTGCCCACCATGTCCGCACGTCCTCGCGGGTGAAGTCGGGGAAGGCTACGAGCCCTGGCCACACGCTCGCCTCGAACACCTTTCCTCCCGGCAACTTCACGAAGCAGTCCTTGCTAACGCCTTCCCGATACACGGCGTAGTCCGGGTCGACCTTCACTCC
This sequence comes from Bacillota bacterium, assembly GCA_024653485.1. NCBI lineage: Bacteria > Bacillati > Bacillota > Bacillota bacterium. Next base: position 158,108 of record JANLFY010000001.1, read on the forward strand.
CGGATCGACTATCGCAACGACCTTGAATCCCATCGCCGCGAGCCGCCTCATGAGTTCCGGCGCGTCCCGGAATCCCTCCGGGTCGAAAGTGAAGACGCGAAAGCCGTGCATGTAGTGGATGTCGAGGTATATGGCGTCGCATGGGATACCGCTCTCCCGGAAGCGCGAGGCAACTTCCTCGACTTGCTGCTGAGGGTGGTAGCTGAAGCGGGACTGGTGGTACCCGAGCGCCCAGAGCGGCGGCAGGTTCATGCGCCCCGTAAGCTCGGTGTACCGTCTCAGGACGCCTTTCGCGTCGGGTCCTGCGAAAAAGTAGTAGCGGAAAGTCTTCTCGTCCGTGGCGAACGAGTACTCGTCAGGCGACGACTTGCCCATATCGAACAAGCATCGAGCGGCGCTGTCCAGGAACACGCCATACGCGCCCTGCCGCGAGATCCTCATGAAGAACGGGATCGAGACATACATCGAGTCGGTCGAGGGTGTGTGTGGATTTGCGTCGGTGTTCCAGAGCGTCATGGCACAGCCGCGCTTGTCCAGGAACCCGGTGCGCTCCCCGAACCCGTAGAAATGGTCGCCTTCGTCCAGGAGCTTGCTGCATCCTGCGCCTGTGCCGCGCCATCCCATCCCGCAGCTGGGACTCTCCAGACAAATCGGCGTTCCGTCCGGCCTCAGGAAATCGATGCGGACAGGTGCCTTCGCGACTCGCACGAGGACCGCCTCGGTCCTAAGCCACACGGCGTCGGAAGAGTCCTCTATTGTCGCCGCTACTTGCGGCCATGAGGGCTTTGTGCCGGCGCACGATCTCCGCGAGCGGACCTCCTCGATGCCCGTGTCCGCACTCTGAGGACTTGCCGGGCGCATCTCCACTTGAACGAGGTCGTTAGCGATGAGTCGTACCTCCACGCGAGCTCCATCCGTATACATGATGACGCCGCGTTCGTCAATTCCGCATTCCCGCGCAGAACCGATGAGTTCGAGACGCTTTGCCAAGTTCAGCCAGCCTCCCGTGCCCTGGTCTGGAAAAGCCGGGTCCGAGCGAGCGCACCTCCTCGATTCAGGCAGGCGCCGCCGCAACCCTCTGTACACACAACAGTCCCTTGATTCTCCGCGTCTGGGGAAATTCCTGCCAGAACTCTCCGCCTGTTCAGGTCGCCGCGGCCCCGAGCCCCGCGGCAACGTCCCGGCGTCCCTGCCCCGGCGTCCCTTCATTTCCAGTTCAAGATGGCGTATAATCGGGATAGCTCCTACTGCTCCGATGGGTGAGACAGATGCCCCGCTTGGCGCAGTGACGGGTCCAAGATCGGTGGGATGATCGCGGGCGGGTCGTATGCGCGGCGGGACCGCGACCGACGGCGTAGAGCAAGGCGCAACGCAACGCACGGCTCACTGGGGGTGTTCAGATGGGAGAGAGAGACGACCATGACCGGGGGAGGACGCGCATTGAGAAGGACTTGCTCGGAACGCGCGAGGTTCCGGAAGACGCTTACTACGGGATACAGACTCTGCGCAGCGCGGAGAACTTCCAGATCACCGGTCTCAGGATGCATCCCGCGCTGGTGACGTCCTTCGCGATGGTCAAGAAGGCGGCCGCCCTTGCCAACATGCGCATGGGCTACCTTGAGAAGGATGTGGCCAGAGCCATCGTTCAAGCGGCCGACGAGGTCGTATCAGGCGGGTTTCGGGACCAGTTCATAGTCGACGCCATCCAGGGCGGCGCGGGCACTTCCATGAACATGAACGTCAACGAGGTGCTGGCGAACCGGGCCATCGAGATCTTAGGAGGCAGGAAAGGCCAGTACGACATGGTCCATCCCTTGAATCACGTGAACATGTCGCAATCCACGAATGACGTGTTTCCCACCGCGGCGAAGCTCGCAATGCTGCAGCAGATACACCCCGCGATCAAAGCTCTGAACAGGCTCGTCCACGCCCTTAGGGAGAAGAGCGAGGAGTTCAGGGACGTCATCAAGATGGGTCGCACGCATCTGCAGGACGCAGTGCCAATTACTCTCGGCCAGGAGTTCGGGGCGTACGCCGGGGCGGTCAAGCGCGACCTCGAGCGCATAGCCCGGAGCGCCGACGGACTACTTGCGATCAATATGGGCGCGACGGCGGTTGGAACGGGCCTTAACGCTGATCCAGAGTACATGAGGCTCGTCGTGGAAGAGCTCGAGAACATCACGGGGTACGCTCTTCGGCTCGCGGAGAACCTCGTGGATGCCACGCAGAACGTGGACTTGTTCACGGACGTCTCGTCCTCAGTCAAGATGTGCGCGATCACGCTGTCCAAGATCGCTAACGACCTAAGGCTCCTGGCGTCGGGTCCGTTCGCGGGCCTGAAGGAGATAAACCTGCCGCCCGTCCAGCCGGGGTCCTCCATCATGCCGGGAAAGGTGAATCCGGTCATCCCCGAGGCTGTGAACCAGGCCGCGTTCCAGATAATCGGGAACGATGTGACGATAATGCTGGCAGCGCAGGCCGGCCAGCTCGAGCTGAACGTCTTCGAGCCCGTCCTGGTTTTCAACCTCCTGCAATCGATAGACATCCTCAAGAACACGGTGAATACCTTCGTAGACAAGTGTGTCACGGGGATCACCGCGAACGAGGATAGATGCCGCGCAGTGGTCGAGAACAACGTGGGCATCCTTACCGCCCTGAATCCTTACTTGAGCTACGACACTGTCTCGGCCATCGCCAAGGAGGCCCTCGCGTCTGGCAGACCTGTGAGGGACTTGGTTCTGCAGACTGGCCTCCTCACTGAGGACGAACTGAATCTCATACTCAGCCCAGAGCAGATGACCCGACCTGGGATCGCGGGCGCGAGCCGGCTACGCGAGAAGCTCCTCGCTTTCAGTAGGAAACATGAGGCCGGTGCGGGGCTGGAGAAAGACCGCGACGCAGGCAAAGGCGATCAGTGCGTGACCGGAGATGAGGAGCCGACCACCTCCTCAAAGGTGGACAGGGCTGCTTCTGCACACGGAGAGCGATGAGGCGCCCGGTCCTCGGTGTCCGACCACACGTCCGGGGGTCGCAGCCTCCCCATGTCCGGAGGTCAGGAGCTCCCCGCTGAGGGGAAGGCCGACGCCGGCGCGCCTTTCTCTGCTTTGGCAGCCTCGCGCTGTCGCGCGATTTCGTCCAGGACCTCGGGGACGGTAAGGAAGCGGTACCCTTTCTGCTTGAGGGCGGCGATTATCTCAGGGAGTGCTTCGACGGTGCCGGTGAGATCCTCCTCGGGGCCTCCTGACGAATGGTGCAGAACTATGACACCACTCTTGAGCGCAGGCAGAACGTTCTTCAGGATCTGGTCTTTCCGAAGCCCCCACCAATCCAATGAATCCACGGTCCAAAGAACTACTTTGAGGCCTCTCTTTCCTATGGCCTCGACGGCAGGCGGATCCAGAGCTCCATACGGCGGCCTTACGACCGTGGGCTCCTGGCCCGTCAAGCGCGAGAAAACCTGCTGCGCTTTCTCAAGGTCTGCCAGGACCTGCCAAGCGGCCATGCGCGAAAGGTTGGAATGAAAGTACGTGTGGTTTCCTATGGCGTGGCCCTCGTTGACTATGCGCGCCACCACCTCGGGGTGCTTCTCCGCTGCCTGCCCGATGAGGAAGAACGTCGCGCGCACTCCGTGCCTCGCGAGGACGTCAAGGATCTTCGGGGTGTAGGTGGTATCGGGTCCGTCGTCGAACGTTATTGCGACAGCCGGAGTCGCGGGTGTCCACTGCCTCACCACGACATCGGGAAAGAGTTTCACAAGGTCCTGCGGCTCAGGTGTTCTGTTCTTTTTCTCTGTACCGTCGGTGAAGCGGGGAAGCGTAGTGTCTCCCAGTATTCTCGACTGTAGAATGGTATCAAAGGTTTTGGGGCTTGCTACCATCGTTACGAGCGCCACGAAGGCGCCTATGATTGCGTAGGCGATGCTCCTCATCATCCATCCCCCTCGCGGGATCGTCAGGGTTATTATCCCCAAAGCCCCGAATTCTTGTAACTTGACGCAAGCCGAGGGAGCCGGCGCCAAGCGCCGGGCGGGACCTCTGATGAGGACTGATGAGGATGAAGGCCCTGATGACCCAAGTCAGCTCCGCTCCGAAGAGAGCGCCGGGCTATCGTACCTGCGGCGCAGGGTCCGCGTGGAGTTCGCTATCGCGACCAAGGCGACACCCACATCGGCGAATACCGCTTCCCACATGGTGGCGACGCCGACCGCGCCGAGCAGCACGAAAGCCGCCTTCATCCCGAGGGCGAACAAGATGTTCTGCAGGATCACCGTGCGGGTGCTCCGGGCGATCCGGATTGCGGTTGCCAGTCTGGAAGGCTCATCGTTCATGATAACCACATCCGCGGCTTCGATGGCTGCGTCCCTGCCGAGCCCTCCCATGGCCACACCCAAGTGCGCCCGGGCGATCACAGGAGCGTCATTGATGCCGTCTCCAACGAACGCGAGCTTCATCCGGCTTTGCGGACCGGGCGTTCGGGATTCGATATCCTCGAGTCTTGCCAGCTTCTCCTCAGGGAGCAGACCCGCGAAGTACTCATCCATTCCAACGCGCTCCGCAACGGCCCTTGCCGCTGCTTCATCGTCTCCGGTGAGCATGACCACTCGTTTGATGCCGAGCCTTCTGAGGCTCGCGACGGCCTTTTCGGCGTCTGGTCTCACTTCGTCCGAGATCGTGATGTACCCTGCGAACACCCCGTTTACCGCAACGTAGATGACTGTCCCTTCCAGATCGCACGAATCGTGATCTATCATCTCCCTGTGCATCAGCTTGTCGTTGCCTGCCAATATCTCCTTGCCGTCCACGAGGGCTCGCACGCCGTAGCCCGAAATCTCCTGGTAATCTCGTACGAGGCCAGGTTGTACCGGGTGTCCGTGCGCGTCCATGATGGACCTCGCTATCGGATGCGCGGAGTTCGTCTCTGCGAGGGCGGCGAGCTCGAGGACGTCTTCCCTAGAGTAGCCGTTGCGGGCGGATACGCCGGTGACGCGGAACACGCCCTTCGTGAGAGTCCCCGTCTTGTCGAACACGACGGTGTGAAGGGCGGTGAGAGCATCAAGAGCGTTAGCTCCTTTCACAAGGATGCCGTGGCGCGAAGCGCCGCCCAAGCCGCAGAAATAACCCAAGGGGATCGAGATCAAGAGAGCGCATGGGCACGAGATGACCAATAGCACCAAAGCTCTGTATACCCACGTGCTGAGGACGGCGCCAGGCATGACGATGGGCGGCACGATCGCGATGGCGAGCGCTGCGGTCATCACGGCGGGGGTGTAACGCCTGGCCAGGTTCGTCACGAGCCGCTCGGTTCGGGCCTTGCGCGCCGCGGCGCTCTCCACGAGGTTGAGAATCCTTGACACCGTGGACTCATCCATCCGCCGCTCGACTCGAAAGTCGAACGTGCCTCCCTGGTTCACCATCCCCGCAAGCACCTTCTCTCCGGGCCCCACCCTCACCGGGGTAGGCTCTCCCGTGAGCACGGACACGTCCACGAAGGACTCGCCTTCGATGACCTCGCCGTCGAGAGGGACTCGTTCTCCGGGTCTGACTTGCACGACATCGCCCACGCGTACTTCCTCGGGGCTCACCGGCTCGATCCTATCGCCCGTCTTGAGGTTGGCGACGTCGGGGCGGACATCGAGGAGAGAGCTGATGGCGCGGCGAGACCGATCCACAGCGGCATCTTGGACGAGCTCTCCTACGCTGTAGAACAGCATGACGGCTACGGCTTCGGGCAATTGCCGGATGAGAATGGCTCCGAAAGTTGCCGCGGTCATGAGGAAAGTCTCATCGAAGAGCTCGCCCCGCATGAGGCCGCGCAAGGCGGATCGGATCACTTTGCTGCCGACGAGGACGTACGCCAGGAGATAGATGGCGTACCCTAGGACCCGGTACACGCCGCCGTGAAGCGCGTGTTCGATCAAAAGGCCGGCGATGAGGAGCGCTCCCGCGAGCACCGCCTTGCCGAGCCGTTCTCTAGGGTCGTCCATTCCTTCCTCGTGGTGAGCGGGGACACTCGCGTGTGCACTGCCACGTTCCTTTGCGTGCTCGTCCTTGCGTCGCCTGTTCGGGGCGGGTTTGCCCTCTTGTCGCTCGGCAAGCATGCGGCATGTGCCGCATTTCCTGGCTGATGCGTCCATCCTGTCTTTCTCTCCTCGCTCTCCTAATGGGGGCGCTGCTACTATGGCTGGCGCGCCTGCCTGCGGGAATCTGGGGAAAGGCCCTTGCCGCCGTCACGTGCTCTTTGCGAAGTGCTCTTGAGCACGTCTTATCATGTCCACGACGTGGTGATCGTCCAGGGAGTACCACACTGTCTTGCCTTCGCGCCTGTACTTGACCAATCGCAGAACGCGCAGGAGCCTCAAGTGGTGCGACACGGCTGGGACGCTCATGTCCAGAATCTGAGCCAAATTGCACACGCAGAGCTCTTCGAGGGACAGCAGGTAGATGATCTTGGTCCGCGTGTCGTCGCCGAGCACCTTGAATATCTCTGAAAGCCCGGACACGTCCGTGAGCCTTTCCTTGAGTTTAGCAGCCTTCTCACTCAAAGGAGTGAACGCGGCGCAGACGTCGTTGGCGGGCATGCTCGATCCCCTCACCATTCATCGGTCGCTTTCAGGGCCTTCGTCCGCCCGACGTCACGGGCGACTATCCGGCTCTCCGTCTCTCCGTAAACGGAACGACTTTCTCCACAATGTATCAATTGAATAAATGCTTAATCATAATATAACGCCCCGCAACCCGACGCGTCAATGCCGCGCACTGGAGGAATGGAGAGGAACGGAAGAGACTGGGCCTAAGGCGAGACCTTGAGAAGTTAAGTGTGGAGCGGTCTTGGCAAAATCAGGTGCGCAAGGTATAATATTTCGTAGCACGTATGATTTGGGACACGAAGATTCAGCGCGGGAAGGACGGGACCCGGAATCCAGGCTGTCCGTGCAGGGTGAAGAGATGGAGGCGATGCTAGTGGATTCTCCCGGTGATGATGCTGGCGCCCGCCATGAGAGCGGTTCCTCTTCGTTCGTGGACGATGTGGAGATGCTCCTCGCGCGCATCGAGCGGCTCATGCGGACCCAGGGAAGGGCGGAACTGGCGGATCTCGGCGTCACGAGGGACCAATTCCACGCGCTGTTGGCCCTGTGCGGCAGCGACCTCACCATGAGCGAGCTGAGCGAGCGGCTGGGAGTCAAGTGCAGCACGGTCACGGACCTCGTGGACCGCATGGAGCGGGCGAGTCTCGCCGAGCGCGTCCGAGATGGCGACGACCGGAGGGTGGTGCGTGTGAGGATCACGCGTGGTGGAGAGGCGGTGCTCGGAAGGGTACGAGAGAGGCGGCGGAGGCACCTCGGTCGCGTCCTCGAGGAGATGACGAACGAGGAACAAGCGACGCTTCGAGACCTGCTGGCAAGGGTGTACTCGCTCCTGTCAAACCAGGTGGGACTGTGACATGCACATCGCCAAGTTCAAGTAGCGAAGGTGAGAATTCCCAATGAGCGATCTGGGAGAAGCAGTAGAGGCGCGCACCTCGCCTCCCGTGTCCGTGGACGCCATTCCAGGGATAAGGCGTCGCGTGATAGACCTCGCGGGACCAGCCCTAGTCGAGATGTTCCTCGTCACCCTGGTCGGGATGGCGGACATGATAATGGTGGGCAGGATAGGCCCGGCCGCCATTGCCGCTGTAGGGCTCACCAACCAGCCCATGTTTCTCGCACAAGCCGTGTTCATGGCCCTCAACGTCGGCACAACGGCTGTCATCGCCCGAGCCGTCGGTGCCGGAATGAGAGAGGTGGCGAACGACGCCCTCAGGCAGAGTTTCATGCTCACGGTCATGATGGGCATCGGGGTGAGCGTGCTGGGAGTCCTGTCAGCACGCGGCGTCATTGTACTGATGGGAGCGGAGGAAGACGTCATACCCCTGGGCGCGGCGTACATGCGGATAGTCGCGGCCGGTCTCGTTTTCATGCTCCTTACCATGAACGTCGCCGCGGCGTTGAGGGGGGCGGGCGACACGACCACGCCGATGAAGGTGAACACGTTCTGCAACGTCCTCAACGTCATCGGGAATTACGTCTTGATATACGGGAAGCTGGGGTTCCCGAGGATGGGCGTGGCGGGAGCCGCGCTCTCAACCAGCGTATCGAGGGCCATTGCATTCGCGCTCATCTTGCGCGCCGTAACCGGAGGCAGATTCGCTCTGCACCTCACGGGACCGACTCGACTTGACGCCCCCCTCATCAGGCGCATAGTTAGAATCGGGATTCCCGCTGCTATTGAGCAGATCATCCTTCGAGGGGGCCAGCTCGCTTACCTTCGAATTGTGGCGGGTTTCGGGACGGCCGTGGTGGCTTCACACCAAATCGCCATGAACATCCTGGGCCTTTCTTTCATGCCGGGCCAGGCGTTCGCTGTGGCGGCGACGACCCTAGTGGGACAGGGCCTTGGCGCGCGTCGACCGGATCTCGCGGAAAGGGGAGCGCTCGAGACCCGGCGCATCGGGATGATCGTCTCCGGTTTCATGGCGTTCGTTTTCATTCTGTTCGGCAGGTACATCGCAATGCTGTACTCCAATGATCCCATAGTCGTGGCGAAGACAGCCATCGTCTTGCGCATCATTGGACTCGTGCAGCCGGCCCAGTCCACGCAATTCATCCTCGCGGGCGGGCTGCGCGGGGCAGGCGACACGAAGTGGCCGCTTTACTCTACGGCGGTCGGGATCTGGGGTTTCAGGGTCGCGCTAGGATACGTGCTCGCGGTGATCTCACGCATGGAGCTCGTGGGCGCGTGGATCGCAATGGCGATAGATCAGGTCGTGCGCTCCGCGATCATAACGTTTAGGTTCCGAGGAGGTAGGTGGAAGCTCGCTAAGCCGTGAGGGACCCTTCGGCGGCCGGAGGGTCCCCCAAAAGCGGAGGCTTGACATAGTGTGGAGAAAGAGCGTAAGCTGAAGCGGGAAAGGGCCTCCAACGAGGATTCGTCACCACTAACGCAGGCATCCGCGAAAGGAGATGATGAAGATGGACGCTGACCCAGGGAGTAGTAGCTTCAGCATAAGGTACCAGAGAACGGCGCACGCGGCGCTAGCTCGTGCGAGATGTCCGTCTTCGTCGTTTCCCGGAGCTGGGTGAGTCTTGTTCGTCACACGCCCTTGGCTCGTCGGGATGACGGGCCAAGGGCGCTTTCGAATATGGGACGCCAATCGTCCGCGTCACGTCCCTGCTCGGCATGCCCGCACCTGTTCGCCTCCGCGCCGTGCTGCGTCGGACGCCTCGTCTGAGGCTGAACGCCGCTCGCGACTAACCGACGACGCCGTAAGGGAGGGGATGCAGGTGGCCATCGACCTCACGAACAGAGTACAGGGGCTTCTTACTCAGAAGGACTACATTGGACTCAAGCGGGCTCTTGAAAGGTGCCATCCCTCAGACATCGCAAGGGTCATTGACGAGTTGTCCTCGGACTCAATCGGATTCGTATTCAGGCTTCTCCCCAAGAATCTCGCCATTGAGGTCTTTGACTTCATGGATGTCGATAGGAAACAGGTCCTTCTGCGATCCCTCGGTGGAGACATGGTTGCGATGCTCCTCAACGAGATGAGCCCGGACGATCGGACGGAGCTCTTCGAGGAACTGCCCGCCAAGGTGGTCAAGAAGTATCTCTCGCTCTTGTCCGACAAGGAACGGCACGTGGCCAACATGCTCCTGGGATACAGGGAGGAGTCTGCTGGTCGTCTCATGACCACAGACTTCGTGGATCTAAAGGAGGATCAGACCGTCGACGATGCCCTCGCGCACGTGAGAAAGACGGCACCGGACAAGGAGACCATATACCACTTGTACGTCATATCCCGAGATAGGCGGCTCGTGGGTGGGCTATCTCTCAAGGAGCTCATGTTGGCGCCGGGCGATAGATTGGTCGGCGAGATAATGCACCCGGACGTGGTGAGGGTCTCGACCGATACCGACCAGGAGGATGTCGCCCGGGTTTTCGAGGACTACGGGTTCCTCGCCGTGCCCGTGGTGGACAGAGAGGACCGCCTCGTCGGGATCATCACCCACGACGACATACTCGAGGTCGTTCGTGAGGAAGACACCGAGGACATTCACAGGATGGGTGGCTTGGGTGCTCCTGAGGAGGAGTACTTCAGGATGAGCCTTGCGGACAACGTGAAGAAGCGTGTCGGATGGCTCGCGCTGCTCGTTCTTTTCGAGAGCTTCTCCAGCAACATCCTGAAGGTCTACTCAGCTTCCCTCGAGGCTGTGGTGGCACTGGCGTTCTTCATACCCACCCTCATCGACACAGGGGGAAACACCGGGACCCAGTCAGCCACGCTCGTCATCCGGGGCATGGCCACTGGCGAGATAGACCTGCGGCAGGGGTTCAGGGTGATGCTCAGGGAATGCGCCATCGGAGTGGTGCTGGGGCTCTTTCTCGGCGCATTCGCTTACGTGCGGGCTTACCTCACACAGGCCGACGTGAGGATCGCCTTTGTCGTCGGGCTTTCGCTGCTCGTGGTGATAGCGGTATCGAACGTGGCTGGCGCCTTCCTGCCCCTCGCCGCCAAGCGGCTGAGAGTGGACCCGGCGGTGATGGCCGGCCCGTTCATCACCACCGTCGTTGACATCATCGGTCTCATCGTGTACTTCGAGGTCGCGCGCATTGTCATAGGTCTGAACAGCTAGAGCCGGATGCCGCGTCTCCTCAGGCTTCACGGGGCACGCCAGGTCGCCGGCCCCTGACTGTGCCCCGTCATACCTAATCAGGCCGTGCGGTCTTCCCGTGCGAGACTCCTCATGAGCGCCACGAGCCTCGCTATCTCCTCACGAGACGCGCGGAAGACCGCCGGGTCTCTCAACGATCCCCCCTGGTCAAGCGCTTTCCGGAGCGCGGCATATGCGTGGTCGAGCTCCTCGCTCGCGGCCTTCAACGAGAGTGCCCTTTCTCCCTCCGTGCTCACGCCCGGAGTCACCGTTGTTTCACCGCTTACAAGGTCCACGGTGTCTCCTCTGTGGGGAACTCCCACCCACAGTCCCAGGGTGTTCTCGAGGGTCACCGCGAGGGCCTCGGCCGATTCTTCCTCGCCATGCACCACGAAGACGCGCCTCGGTTTGCTGCGAAGGCTTCTCACCCAGTAGAGCAGAGCGTCGCGGTCAGCGTGAGCCGAGTACCCGTCTATGGACTCGATGGACGCGCTCACGACCACGTCTTCGTTGAAAATCCTGACCTTCTTGGCTCCATCCATCAGCAGACGACCGAGCGTGCCTCGCGCCTGGAATCCGACGAAGAGGACTGTGCACTCCGGCCTCCAGAGGTTGTGTTTCAGGTGGTGCTTGATCCGGCCGAAGTTGCACATCCCGCCGGCCGAGATAATGATGGCACCTCTTGTGATATCGTTGAGGGCACGAGATTCCTCTGCGGTCCGCACGTACTGGAGCCCTGGAAAGTCGAAGGGATCACCTCCGGCTTCAATGAGAGCCGTGGTCTCGATGTCGAACTCGTCCCGATACGAGCTGAACACCTCGGTGGCAGATACGGCCATCGGGCTGTCGATGAACACCCTCACGGGTGGGACCTCCTGCTTGTAGGCCAGTTTCGCGATATCGTGAAGGACGTCCTGGGTGCGTGCCACGGCAAAGGCAGGGACGATCACGTTTCCGCCACGCGCCCACGTGTCGCAGATCACTCTCCGGAGCCTCTCAATGCTTTCCATGCGGTCTTCATGAACCCTGTTCCCGTACGTCGACTCTACTATGAGGAAGTCGGCGTCCGACACGAACTCTGGGTCTTTGATGATCGGCTGGTTCACGTTGCCGAGGTCTCCCGAGAAGACGATCTTCACCTCGCCGCCGGTGAGCGCGGGCGCAGGCTCCATAGCGCTCTCGGGACCGGCGGCAGCCGGCGAGCCGGATGCGGAAGGCCGCGCCATGCCCTCTCCGGACCCGTGATGCCGCAAGTACACCTCGATCACGGCGGATCCGAGAATGTGCCCGGCATGCCGGAACCTCACCGCAACGTCCGGAGCCACCCCCACGATCTGACCGAAAGGAACCGCCTCGAAGCTCGAAATGCTCCTCTCAACGTCGTCCAGCGTGTAGAGCGGCTCGAACGGAACCTCGCCCGCTCGGCGGGCTTTGCGCTGCTGCCAACCGGCTTCGAGTTCCTGGATGTGGGCGCTGTCCAGGAGCATGATCTTGCACAGAGCGATGGTAGCGGCGGTAGCGTACACTTTGCCTTTGAAGCCCTCGCGCACCAGCCGCGGGATGAGGCCGCTGTGGTCTATGTGCGCGTGAGTCAAGAGGACGAAGTCGAGGCCCGAGGGGTCGAACGGGAAGGGAAGGCGATTGAGCTTCTGGATCTCGTCGTCTCCTTGGAACATCCCGCAGTCCACTATGAATTCCGTGACACCGGTTTGCACGTAGTGGCACGATCCGGTCACGGTTCGGGTGGCGCCAACGAATTCAAGTCTCATGGGATGATCGTCCCTCCTATCCACCCGTCACGTCGCGCACGACAGGCGAGGTTGCGCGTACGCGCGACAGACTGCAGCCCTTCGAGTCCCAAATCACTACTTCCCGGTCAGATCCCGAGAATCCTGCTGCATCCCTCTGGTTTGGTGCCCGTTCGGCGTTGGTAGAATAAGAAAACCTGCCGTGTCATACCATTTGTCAGGGATGGTTGTTCAGATCCGGATCCACAAACGCGGGAGGTGGCAAGATGCTGGTGATTTCGAGACGGGCGGTCGTCCTGGTTGGCGCGTGCGCGGCTTGTCTCGTGTTGGGCCTCGGGTTCCTTGCCGGACGCGGCGTGGAATGGGTCGTGACTCGCCACGTTCCCGTGACCGAGTCCATCTTGGTGCTGCCCCGGACCACGATGCCCCTCTTCTACGTCAAGACGGAGGAACCGGCCATCGCCCTGACCTTCGACATTAGCTGGGGCCACGAGACCGCGCCGCGTGTGCTCGAGATCCTCCGCGAGAAGAACGTGAGGGCCACCTTCTTTCTCTCGGGCCCGTGGGCGAAAAGGAACGCAGAGCTCGTTCAGGAGATCGTGCGGGCGGGTCACGAAGTCGGCAGCCATGGCGATGCCCACGTCAACCTCAGCCGTTACGACCGGGCTGTGGTCGAGGACAACATCAGGACCGCCCATGAGGACCTTCTTAATGCGGCGGGAAGGGTCGCGCCGTTCTTCCGTCCCCCGAATGGCGACTACGATGACGTGGTCGTTGAAGTCGCGAAGGCCTGCGGGTACGAGACCGTGATATGGGCTGTCGACTCCCTCGACTGGAAAAACCCCGGGCCGGATTTCATGGTTGACCGGGTGCTGAAAAGAGCTTTCAAGGGCGCAATCATTCTCATGCATGCGAGTGACTCGAGCAAGCAGATTCATGAAGCCCTTCCCCGTGTGATCGACGGCCTTCGTGAGAAAGGCTACAGATTGGTGCCTCTTTCTGAGCTTCTGACGTTGGGAGAGCCCGGCCGGGATGATCCAAGGTAGCGCGGCGCGGGCAGCGAGGCCGGGCTCGCGCGGATGTCAATGAGGTGGTGAGTAGAGACACAGGATCCCGATGTTCGTATAGCTCGTACACTTTGCAGCGGCGGGAAACGTGCGCACGATCCGGAAGTCGAACCGTCGAAAGCCCTTCGATGCGACTACGTTCTCGATGACCACGTCTGCCACCTTCGCTGGACGCTGTCCGCCGACGAATATGACCTCCGCTGGCGTTCCGGGGCCTAGCTTGCCCGAGTTTATGTCCACGAGAACGTCGTACGAGATCTCGCTTGGTCTGTACGCTAGATGGTACATGCTGCCGGGACCCAGGGTCCGCAGATTGTCCACGGTCCACTGGATCTTAACCACCATTTGGAGCACCTTCGAGCGTGGTACTTCGGGCTCCATCAAGAGCGCCTCCCGCCCCTGGCTTGCCTCCTCGTATTCCCCGGCCGATCGCTTCGATCGCAACCCTCCGCGACGCGGCAAGGGGGGCTTCCAGTATACGATATGCCTTCATTCCACCGGGCGTGAGAAGGTTGCTAGAGGCTGCATCGAGCCGGCGGCGGTCCTCGGGATCGGTACGAGGCTGGCCGCGGTTACCTGCCGGAGCGTCTTCCTCTGCGTAATCTATACGCCAGACGCGGTCAGGAGATACTAGCTGAAGAACCCTACTTGCGCCGAGGGAACAGGAGGATGGACGATGGCGCTTGAGACCTTTCGCGCTTCGGTGCGCAGTGTGGGACAAGGGCTCCTGTGTAAGGCGAACGTCCGGGGTTTCGAGGTGGCCATGGACGAGCCGAAAGAGCTGGGAGGCGGAGACCAGGCGATGAATCCCGTGGAGCTTCTGCTCTCGTCCTTGGGAGGGTGCATCACCATTTGCGCCGTTGCGTTTGCTCCGACGTGCGGTGTGAGGCTCGACGGGTTCCGCGTGGACCTCGAAGGCGACTTGGATCCCGACGGATTCATGGGAAAGCGCGAGGACGTTCGCACGGGTTTCCAGCACATAAGGTTCACTATGAACATAACATCCAGCTCGCCCGAGGAGAACGTCCGAAAGCTGGTCAAGATGATAAAGTCTCGCTGTCCCGTGTCCGACACCCTCCAAGGGGTGAGAATAGACGGGGACTTCACGCTGACCCGCTGAGACCCGCTGACCCGCCCCTCTGATCTGGTGCTTGCCACGCCGGCCGGTGCCGTCACGGCTCAAGGCCGGCGTCGCGCTTTCGCCGCCCCGTGTGTCCGTGAAGGAACGCAGGGGCGGATGTTTAACGTACTAAGGGGGGGTAACGGGCATGCCGGAGGCTTTGGTGAATGGAATGAGCCTCTGGGACGAGCCTGCCTCCTCTGGCCGTCCGGTCCGAGACTTCGAGGTCTCGACAGGCTTGCGGCGTCAATCTTGCGGCGTCGATCGTCGATCAAGGAGCTCGTTGCCACGTCGTCGGTCGAGGTCGTCGGTCGAGCTCGAGCAAGAGATCGTGCAAACCGCTCGAGCGCTCGCGAGGCTCTCGATACCATCAGGTGAAGGGGAGGGGGAGATCGTGGTCGGAGAGGTTCCGACGAAGGGACGTCGAGTGAGGGAGGGATGCACGGTGAAGGAGGCTGTAGTCGTCAGTGCGGTTAGAACGGCGATCGGGACTTTTGGCGGAACCTTGGCGGACGTCCCCGCCTGGCATCTCGGCGCGGTTGTGATCGCGGAAGCGCTCAGGCGCGCCCGGCTCGAGCCTTCGGAAGTTGACGAAGTCATCATGGGCAACATCCTCCAGGCGGGGCAAGGCCAGAACCCCGCCCGGCAGGCCGCAGTCAAGGCCGGACTTCCGGTCGAGGTTCCCTCGATGACCATCAACAAAGTGTGCGGGTCTGGGTTGAAGGCGATCGTTCTCGCTGCCCAGTCCGTGATGCTTGGCGACGCGGATGTGGTCGTTGCGGGCGGCATGGAGAGCATGAACCAGGCGCCGTACCTCTTGACGAGGGCGAGAACGGGTTACCGAATGGGCCACGGCGACCTCGTGGACAGCATGATAGGGGATGGCTTGTGGTGCGCCATCACAGGCGTCCACATGGGTGTCACGGCGGAGAACCTCGCGGCGAAGTACGGCATCTCCAGGCAGGAACAGGATGAGTTCGCCCTTCGCAGTCAGCGGAGGGCTGAGCGCGCCATCACGGAAGGGCGGTTCGAGGAGGAGATCGTGCCGGTGGAGGTCCGGGGCAGGAAAGGCGAGGCCGTGAAGTTCGCCAGGGACGAGCACCCGCGGTTCGGAGTCACAATTGAGAACCTGGCCGCGCTGCGACCCGCCTTCAAGAAGGACGGCACCGTCACCGCCGGGAACGCCTCCGGCATCAACGACGGTGCGGCGGCAGTGGTGGTGATGTCGCGGGAAGGCGCAGAGTCACGCGGGCTCGAGCCCATGGCGACCATCGTGAGTTACGCGTCGGCGGGAGTAGAACCGTCGGAGATGGGGCTGGGCCCTGTTCCCGCTACCCGGAAAGCGCTGGCCAAGGCGGGTCTCAAACTCGACCAAGTCGACCTCATCGAAGCGAACGAGGCGTTCGCGGTGCAATCCCTTGCGGTCGGCAGGGAGCTTGGGTGGGACCTGGAGAGGGTCAACGTGAACGGAGGCGCGATAGCTCTAGGACATCCGATAGGAGCGAGCGGAGCTAGGATTCTGGTGACCTTAGTTCACGAGATGAAAAGAGCCGGGGCAGAGCTCGGCCTCGCAACCCTCTGTGTGGGCGGAGGCATGGGAGTGGCGGCCATCGTCAGGCGAGAGCGCGTTGCCCGGTGACAGCGCCTGGAGTGGGAGAGCGTGGTGCGCCTCAGGGCGAACGGAAATTCCGCGTTGCGGACAGGGACGGGCCATAGTATAATTGTAATGGTTCACTAGCCCAGGTGGAGTCCGTGTGCTAGTGGCCGAGAAAGAGTGCGTAGCGGTTGTGAAACGTCAGAGTATCAGGGGGGATGCGGGTCAGGTGTTCGGACGCGGGCGTCTGTGAAAAGTGTCATTTTCACAAAGTCGAAAGGAGAGGCGGCGAAAGTGAGAAGAGCCAACGTGCTACTGGCAGTGGCAGTTGCTTTGGTTGCGCTCATCGGTTCAGTGGCGTTTGGAGCCGAGGCGCCGTCGTACAAGGACGGTTCATACATAGGATATGTTCCGGACGATCACGGTGACGTTGTCATCGAGGTTGTGATCCAGTTTGGCAAGATAGTCGATGTCAATATGATAAACCCTGACAAGCCCCAGTCGTACAAGCATGAGGCTGCGAAGGCCTTGTTCCGCGAGTATCCTCTGATGGTTGTCAAGAATCAGAAGGCCGATATCGACGCTGTGAGCGGCGCCACGAGCTCTCGTAACCAATACACGAAGGCCACCCAGATGGCTCTGGATATCGCGAGTGGGAAATACAAGGGCAACGTGTTCTACGGATTGGCCAAGAACCCCGTGAACGGGCACACCCTTCTGGCCGTGACCGTGCAAGGTAAGAAAGTCACGAAGGTCGAGTTCATAACGAAGAAGACAGACTACGACACGCTCATGGCGGCAAAAGGAGCGGACTACAAATCGAAGCCTGCAAAGGAGTTCTTCGACAGCTTCCCGCAGCTGGCCGTGAAGGTGCAGACGGATCTCAAGAAGATCGACGCTGTGAGCGGCGCGACGCACAGCTACCATGAGTACCTGCATGCATACGAGAACGCCCTGAGGCAGGCGGGCCTGCTCTAGGCCACCGTCCATGCACGGCCGATGGATCCGGCCGATGGACCCGAGGAGGTCCAATAGTCCGTGCCATCGGGATGGATGCCTGCTGGAGAGCAGGGCCTGCGGGCGCCACGCGGGAAACGCGGAGCGCTCAGGGCCCGGCATCTTTGATAAACAGTGGGAGGCCCGGCGCCTCAGGGCGCCAGGCCTCTCGACGTTATCGGTGACCGATATCGGTTACGATGGACGTTTCACGGGATCACGAGCCGCTGACCAACCCACAGCGTGTTGGCGTCGGTGATGCCGTTTGACTGCATGATGGCTTGCACCGAAGCGCCGTACCTGAGAGCGAGCTGGTAGAGGGTGTCCCCCGGCTCGACGATGTGGATCGTCCGCCCGGCCGCTCCACCCTGCGATGGGTTCCCGCTCGGCTGTGAGGTCGTGGAGGCGTCCTCCGAAGCCTGCACGATGATGATCTGCCCCACCCAGAGCGCGTTCGCGTCGACGTTCGGATTGAGCTGAATGAGCCTGTATAGGGTGACACCGTTCTTCACCGAGATCGCCCACAGTGTGTCACCAGGCTGAACGTAGTAGACTCGCCCTGGCCTTCCCGATGTCACGGGCGCCGTGGGCTTCACGTAGTCTTGATTCCACCAGGCGGCAAGGGCCGGCCCGTTGGGACCGCGGTACCTGAAAGCGATCCATGCTTGGCGGGCTATCCGGTTCGCCACGTTCGCCGAGGTGATCTCGCGCACGGAGTTGACGGTCCACATCATACCGGGTCCAGGCCCGAAGGGCTGGATGAGCTGAACGATGTACGCCCTCTCCAAGTGCTGGACGAGAACCTGGGCTTCGCCGGTGCCGGAATCCTTCTGAACATCGACCCTGGATATCAGGGTGTACGTGTCCTGCCACGGATCGAACCCCAGAATCGCTCCCTCCTGCCGCGCTACCTGCACCGGGTCCAGCCTCCAGGTGTCTTGCCCCTGGTACACCCGCAGCTGCGCTTGGTACAAAGCCTGCCAGTTGAGGGTTACCGGACCGGTCGCTACCTCAGCGGGCGGCGAGGCGGGCGTCCCGCGGTAGTAAACCTGGCCGTCTTGACCCGCCCTGAACGAGGGATGGGCCAGTGAATCGAGTCCTGATCGCTCCTCCCCAGGCCCCGCGGCCCACACCACCGCTTGGAGCGTTAACGCGGCGGCGAGGACGATCGCTACGACTATCGAGCGTCGCATGGTGCGATGCAAAGGAACTCTCCCCTTTCACACAGAATGTAGGATGGGAAACAATGCTATTGCGAGTTTCCCGACCCTCTTGGCCATGATATCTGGATGGAGCGGGCTTGTCATCCTTCAGATCCTTCCAGGCGAAGGCACACCTGCCACACGCGGCGTGCTTCTGGTGGAGGGGCACAGTCGCCGCGCTGCTATTGGTCCGGTTGGCCCAGGGTTCGTGTGAAATCTAATGGGGCGGGAGACCTGGTTAGGCGGTGCGCACGACGAGAGGAGTGTGGTATTATGATGTAGCGGGGGACGAGTCAGGGGGGAGGATCATGCTAACGCTAAAGGACATTCAAGGCAATCCCAACTTCCGCCTTCTCATAGGCAAGGCCAACGACTACCTGTCGCTTCTCGGTTACACCGAACACGGGCTTCGTCACGTGACCTATGTGTCCACGACGACGGCGTACATTCTCAGAAGCCTTGGGCACGACGATAGGACCGTCGAGCTCGGGGCGATCTCCGGTTACTTGCATGATATCGGGAATATGCACAATCGCAAGTACCATGGTCCCACCGGCGCGAACATAGTCTTCACAGAGCTCAGAATGCTCGGAATGCCCCTGGAGGAGATCTGCACCATCACCACTGCCATCGCCAATCACGAGGAGGAGATAGGCATCCCCGTGAGTCCAGTGTCCGCTGCATTGATCATCGCGGACAAGAGCGACGCGCACCGGACCCGGGTGAGGATGAGGCGGGCGCATGACATCCATGACAGAGTGAACCTTGCCATAACCGATTCATCCTTGGTCGTGGATGACGTGCGTAAGACCATCACGCTGGACATATCCTTCGACACGACGGAGTGCCAGATAATGGACTATTTCGAGATCTACCTAACCCGAATGGAGATGTGCAAGCAGGCGGCGGCGCTCCTCGGCTGCAGGTTCAGGCTCGTCATAAACGGGCTCGAGCTTCTCGGACAACTGCAGCGGGACGAAGCACCTCGAGCTCGGGCGGCCTCGGGCATGGCGCCATCGCGCACGGGCGCGTGAGGATCACGGCGACTGACGGCACGTCAAGGCCTCGCAGGGCTGCTGTAGGAGGTTCAACCCGGAGGTTCAACTGGGTCTTGCTTGGCGCGGCGGTCTCCATACGCTGTCCCGAGCAGTGTTCAACTGGTGCGGTGCACCACGCTTGCTAGGATATCCGCGAGGATCTCTTTTCCCGTGCCGTCAGGGAGGAGCGCGAGGCAGCGATTCGCGCGGTCCGCGTATCTCTCCGCGACCTGCAACGCTCGGCAGAGGGCGCCGGATTCCCTCACCGCGGCGATGACTCGCTTGCGAGCTTGGCAGCTCATGCTGTCGCGCCCATCCCGGCCGGTTGCGTTGAGTTCGGTGAGAAGAGCCCTCAACTCGGGTCCCCATTTCCTGCTTCCCAGCGCATATATCACGGGCAGAGTGTACACGCCGCACGCGAGATCGTGCGCAGCGGGCTTTCCCGTGGCAGCCTCGTCTTGCGAAAAGTCAAGGACATCGTCTGCTATCTGGAACGCGATGCCAAGGTGAAGGCCAAATCGGCGAAGCGTGTCCGTAGTATCTCTCGGAGCTCCCGCCACAAGGGCGCCGGCATAGCAACTCAAGGCGAAGAGCATGGCTGTCTTTTGGCGGATCCTCCGCAGATACTGACCGAAGGACACGGTGACATCGCCTCGGGCCTCGTATTGCTCGATCTCACCCTCGCAGACCTGCTGAACCGCGTTGGCCACAGATGAGAGAATCCCCGTGTCGGCATACCGGGACAGCATCTGAAAGGCGCGCGTGAAAAGGTAGTCACCGGTGAAGACGGCCACATTCGCCCCGTGTCGCGCCTGAACGGTCTCGATCCCCCTTCGGGTATCGGCGTCATCCACGATGTCGTCGTGGACGAGCGTGGCCATGTGGACGACTTCGACGGCGGACGCGACCACCACGAGTTTCTCGGGGTCAGCATGACCGAACATGCCCGATGTCAGCACGAGGGCCGGACGGACGCGCTTTCCTCCCGCTCGCAGGAGGGACATCACTGCGTCCGAGATGAGCTTGTGTCCTGTGGAGAGCTGTTCCTCGAGGCAGGCTTGCACTCTCTTGAGGCCGTCGGCGAGCTCGGGGTGATGCGTCCACCTGGATGACGAAGCTTTCTCCATGAGACTCCTCCATCCGCCGTCGTGTATGTTGTCAAAGCGTCCTCGCGACTTGCTTGCCCCGCGTTTCCCTCTGCTGGCGGGCGGAGGGAAACGCGACAGCCTTCGCGAGGAAGCTGAGGACGAACCCGGCTGCGATTCCAACGAAATAACCTGTGGCGACTCCGGCCACCAGGAGCACGGGGAGATAGCCGTAAATGCCCATGGTGCCCACGACCATTCCCGCGACGAAGAGCTGGCCCACGTTGTGGGATATCGCCCCCAGGACGCTCACTCCTACCAGGCCGAAGACGCTTCCCAGTCGTCTGTACGCGAGCGACATCACGGCCGTCGCGAGCGCTCCTCCGACCACGCTAAAGGCGAAGCTGGTCAGAGCTCCGGAGAGGAGCGACGCAAGGAAGGTGCGCAGGACGACCACGACGAACGCGTCAACAGGGCCGGAAAGCACGATCGCCACGAGCGTGACTATGTTCGCGATTCCCAACTTTGCCCCCGGAATCATGAAAGGCACGGGTATCAGGCTCTCGACTGCATGCAGTACAAGAGCGAGTGCGGTGTACATCGATATGTGCGTCAATCTCTGTATTCTCGTCATTCCGCATGAGATCTGCGCGGGTGCCGCGGCAACCGGGTGACGCGCAGAAAACCCTTGCCCTCCCTTTGGCGTCTTCCCTCGTCATCGTCAATACGCGACTCCGTCGAGCGCGTGTTCCGGTCGTGGCGATCGTGTCCCACCCTGAATCTTCACCACGACTCTGTTGGGAAGGCACACGATGGTCTCGCCCGGCTGATCGATCCAGCCTGTCCTGACGCATACTCTATCAGGGCAATCCGAATCGAGGACCCTGGCGCGCCCATCCTCCGTGATCTCCACGGTGACGCTGTGCCCCCTGCTCGCAGGGACGTCCACCGTCATAGTGTGCGTGACCTGTGAGAGAGGGATCGTCCAGAAAGGACGGTTGTCTAGCTCTATAGACACCTCTCTCGCGCTCACGGCATCCCGCTCGCGGCTTCGGCTGACGCTTTGGCACGCGAAAATCGCTGCGGCGCAGCTCACGACGACGAGAGCGAGTATGACATCAGCTTTCTTGAACGTCTTCACCATCATGATACTTGACAGTCCACCCGTCACTGATTTCTATGGCGCCCTTGAGTCCCGGGGAAACGAGCACCTCTCGGACCTCGGTCACTATCACCGCCTCTATACCGGGGAGGCGCTCCACGAGACCCATCCCATCCGACGGTCCCAAGAGGAACACCGCGGTGGACAGCGCGTCCGCGTCCACCGCGCGGCGGGCTACGATGGTTGCGCTCACCACCCCCGTCTCGGCGGGGTACCCCGTGTCAGGGTCGATTATGTGATGGTACCGTCTTCCGTGCTGTTCGAAGAAGCGTTCGTACGTGCCCGACGATACTACGGCCGTATCGCGCACGGACAACACCGCGAAAGTCGCGCCGCGCTCCTTCCAGGGATCCTGTATCCCCACGCGCCACGGCGACCCGTCTGGCCTCGAGCCAACCACCAAGATGTTTCCACCCAGGTCGATGAAAGCGCTCTCCACTCCGCGCTCCGTCAGAACCTCCGCGGCTTCGTCGGCGGCATAACCTTTCGCTATCGCACCCAGGTCGAGGGCCATCCCGGCCTTCGGAAGACGCACCGTGCCCCCAGACTCGTCCACCTCCACCTCGCCATGATGGACCAGCTGCTTCGCGACAGCGATATCTTCAGGAGAAGGCACTTTCGCGTGCTTCGTACCTATGCCCCACAACTGGACGAGCGGGCCGATGGCCACGTCGAACTTGCCGTTGCTTAGATCGGCGTATTCCTTGGCCCTTTTCACCACATACAGTGTATCGCCCGCCACCGAGCTTGGCAAGCCTCCGGCGTTTCGGTTCAATTCTGCGACATCGCTAGATGCGATGTTGGCGCTCATCAGAGCCTCTATCTCCTCAATGCGGTGGAAGGCTTCGTCTACGGCCTTGCCGGCACCCTCGCCGCTAGCGTACGCACGCACTTGGACGAGCGTCCCGAGGGCGAAGCCGGTTCTAACTGACGCGACCGGCTTGTTTGCGGAAAGCTGGCACCCCGCAACCGTGAAGGCCGACACCAGGGCGACTGCGTATAGCCAATCGAGTGAGAGGTCCTGACGACTGCCACGCAAGTCGCGCCTCTTCACGCGAGTCTCTCCATTCGCAGACATCCTCGGGGAACACCCCCAGGGCGCGCCCTCGCGGCTCCTCGTGGGCACGTCTATGGGCGCGCCTGCAGTCGTGCTTGCTCTTGCGTCTCAATTCATCAGCCGCCCAGTGCGTCGTCCGCAAGGCTTCGTGGACTCACCTGTACCGGTGTACCGCCACTCGCTCACATCATGCTGCACAGCCCGCCCTGCGGCTTCCGGGGTCACCGCCCGATCACTACCCGGCCTGTCCGGTCGGAGCGCGTCGGCAACCCCCACGTGGCCGCACTGACTCCGCCAGGCTCGCACCGAGCTCGTGGCCGGTCTGTTGCGGCCGGCTTTCTGAACGCTGTGATTGCACTATCGTGCCACCCGTGATTGTACCATTTGTGCGGCGAAACTGTCTATGGTATAGTTGAAAGAGCCGATGGTAATCAGCGTTATCATGGAGGATTCCCCTGGCACTCGGCGAAATACACAACAGTCGGGGCGGCGTGTGTGATTGGCGTCACAATCACAAGGAGGTGGCCGCGGCAGACCGCGGCTGACCCGACCGCTCGTCCTCGTCTCTCAGACTACTGGACGAGACTACCAGACATGATCGGACAAGAGCGCGTGGGAGGAATGGTGGATGGCTCACAAGAAGAGAGTGGTCATTCTCGGAGGGGGTTACGGGGGGATCCATGCAGCGCAGACCCTGGACAGGCTGCTTGGACGCGACGAGGCCGAGATCACGCTCATCGACAAGAACGATCATCACACCCTCCTGACCGAGCTCCATGAGGTGGCGGGGGCTCGAGTTAACGAGGACAGCGTGCGGATCCCCTTTTCGGACATCTTCCGCAGGAGCAAGGTACGCGTGGTTAAGGACACGGTCACCGGCATCGATCTCAATAAGAAAGTGCTGAGGTCAGAGACGGCAGAATACCCGTATGACTATCTTGTTCTAGCGTGCGGAAGCGAACCGGAGTTCTATGGAATCCCTGGAATGGCCGAGAACGCGTTCACCCTTTGGTCGCTAGAAGACGCCCGGAAGATAAAGGCGCAAGTGCGGGCCATGTTCGAACTGGCGGTCGCGGAACGAGATCCGATCAAGCGGCAGGAGCTACTCACTTTCGTGGTGGGTGGCGGTGGCTTTACTGGAGTAGAGATGGCTGGCGAGCTTGCGGAATGGGTACCGGAGCTGTGCCGCGAGTTCGGCTTGTCGCCGTTTTCGGTGACGGTGTACGTGATCGAGGCCCTCCCTCGCATACTCCCTACCCTTGCCGACAACCTTGCGGCAAGGGCAGCTCGCGCCATGCGGGCGAAAGGGATCACCGTGTTGACCGACTCGCCCATAGTGGAGGTCGGGCGTGACGAGATTACGCTCAAGTCAGGCACGAAGATACGGACTCGCACCGTGATTTGGACGGGTGGAGTCCGAACGACCAGCTTTCTGAGGGACAAAGGTTTCGACTGCAAGAAGCGTGGTCGCCTGACGGTCAACGAGTATCTCCAGGTGGTCGGGCATGACGATGTGTACGCAGTCGGCGACAACTGCTTCTTCGCAGATGAGAATGGAGAGCTTCCTGCGCTCGTTGAGTCGGCGCTTCAGGGAGGGGCATGCGCTGCCAGGAACATAGCAGCTGATATCAAAGGTACGCCCAAACGCAGGTTCAGGCCCCGTCTCCATGGGGTGATGGTATCCGTCGGCAGCCACTACTCGGTGGCCGACCTCATGGGGATGTCCCTGTGGAGTTATCCGGCCACCGCCATGAAGCACCTCGTGAACCTTCATTACCAGTGGGGCGTCGGAGGCATGAGGGTCATACTCAAGTACCTCAGACACGAGATGATAAACGCGAGGGGAGTGCTTTCAGAGCTCATGAAACACGCTAACGTCAAGGTCAGCCTTGCTTGGCTCGTGATTCTCAGGGTGTTCCTTGGCTATGAGTGGCTCGTATCTGGACTAGGCAAGATACGCGATGGTTTCCTTGTCTCCGGCGACAAGCTCGTGTCTGGCTCGTCTTTGATGCCCATGGGGCCGGGGACGCCCGAGTGGTACAGGTGGCTCATGGACACCTTCGTCTTCCCGCATGCGCTCTTCTTCCAGTGGGTTGTGACCCTGACAGAACTGGCGCTGGGGCTCGCGTTGATCTTCGGTCTCTTCACCAGCATTGCGGCGCTTGGGTCGATATTCATGAACGTCAACTTCGCTCTTGCTGGCGCCGGAGGGAACATCTGGTTCGTAATGGTCTCCATCGCCATGCTCGGTGGAGCCGGGCGCGCTTTCGGGTTGGACTACTATGTGATGCCCATCTTGGGAGAGGTCATAAGAGGGATGCTTCCCAAGGGGCGGCTCGCGTCCGGCTCGCGGACTCCTCAGGCTGGCGCGGCGAGGTAGGGCTCGCGGGGCGCGCCGTGCGCAGCGAATCGGGCTTGCAAGAGGCGATGGACGCCGGGGACGGCAGCGCGTGGATGGTGGACAATGGGCGGGCGCCTGGGCTCACGGGATGGGAGTGGAGCTCCAGGCGCCCGGAAAAACAGGGAGCAGGGTCTTCTGGGGCAGAGTCCCGAGGGTCTAGGCTCCCGCCGCATCCGGCGTTTTGGACGACCCTTGCGAGGACTTGACTTGAGTGTCCTCTTTGGCCTTCTCTTTGTAGTCGGTGCTGCGATTGTCTGTCGTGTAGAAACCGGACCCCTTGAAGATGATGCTCACGTTTCTGCTGATGAGCCGCCTGACCGGGCCGCCGCAGGTGGGACAGCGGGAGAGGGGCTCATCCGACATGCGCTGGAGCTCTTCGAACCGGCCACACTTCTCGCAGTGGTATTCGTAAGTAGGCATGTCGCGACAATCCCTCCTCGAGAGAACTCGGCGCACAGCGGGCGCTGCTTTGATGAGGTAAGCTGGAGCGCCGCGAGGCCCGCGCCAACTACGTACTATACGCCGCTCTTAGGCTCCTGTCAAGAACGCGAAAGCCTGCAAGCCCGCTCAGCCACCCAACCCTGACGCTGAGTCAGAGGGGCTAGCAAGACGGATTTGTGAATGATGCCACAAAGTGTTAGAATGGGGTGGACGGACTTAGGGGCGGGTCCAAGTGGGTTCGACAGACCTCGGATCACCACCGCGCGGTGTCCTCGCGATTACGTCAGTAGGCTGTCGCTTGTGGTGCTGCGTGTGGTTCCACGACTATCCTCCCGAGCTGGACCAGCCACCGGGCTTGAAGGGGGGGCCGGGCTCGTGGTTTCCGGTGAGAAGGTTAGGAACGCGAGAAAGGCAAGGGGGCTCACGCTCGTCGAGCTTGCTTCGAGGGCAAGACTCTCATATTCGTACTTGAGCGAGATAGAACGCGGTTCCAAGACTCCATCCTCTGATGCACTGGCGCGGCTCGCCGACGCGCTCAACCTCAACAGGGCGGATCTCGTGGAGGCATCCGAGGAAGACGGCGATCAAGGCATCGGGCCTGGTGACAGACTGCGGGTTGCCCGGGAGGACCGCGGCATGACTCTTCGTGAGGTGGCGTCCGCGGCGGGCATATCAAGCACTTACTTGAGCGAAATAGAGCGTGGCAACGTGCAACCAGCTGTGTCCGTCCTGAAGAGGCTGGCCCGCGTGCTGCACATCCCTCTCTCTGTGCTCATGTCGCCAGCGGAACGCAAGGGATTCCTGGGCGAGAAGCTCAAGAGGCTCAGAGCCATACTGGGTATGACCCAGGCGGAGGTGGCTGCCAAAGCCGGCGTTTCGTCCGCCCTCGTCGGCCAAATCGAGCTAGGGCGGGTTTCGCCGTCACTCAGAACCGTCAACAAGATAGCCTCGGCATTGGGTGTGTCACCTTGTTACCTCGTCTTGGATAGCGAGGGCATCGACGAGATCGTCCCGGCGATGACCAAAGACCTTCGCGACCTACTGCAGGACCCAAACGTGCAGATGCTGTTGAGCGCGGTGTGTACTCTGAATCAGAAGGAGATGAGGTTCGTCTTCGAGGTGATTGCGCTCCTCAAGCGGTCGGGAATCAGCTCGCCTTGACTTGTCGCGATCTCATCTCAGCCATGCAGGCCGATCCGTCGCGGAAGGCAGCGGGCCGCTGGCCAGTTGCGGTCAGCCGCCCGCCCTGCGTCACTCTCCCAGATACGCTTTGCGGATGTCCGCGTTCTCGAGTAGTTCCCGTCCTGGCCCCTCCATCGTAATGGTTCCTGTCTCCAGAACGTAAGCGTAGTCCGCTAGTCTCAAAGCTGCCTTGGCGTTCTGCTCGATGAGGAGGATAGTGCACCCCTCTGCATGTATCTTGGACAACGCCCTGAAGACCTCCCGCATCAAGACGGGCGCGAGCCCGAGCGACGGCTCGTCAAGGCACAGAAGTCTCGGCCTCGACATGAGGGCGCGACCCACCGCCAGCATCTGCTGCTCACCGCCTGAAAGGGTGCCGCCCTTCTGAGTGAGGCGCTCTTTGAGCCTTGGGAAGAGCGTCGTGACCCACTCAAGGTCTTGTTGTATGCCTGCGGTGTCTTGTCTAGGGTACGCGCCCATCATCAAGTTCTCTAGGACGGTGAGGTTGCGGAAGATTCTCCGGCCCTCGGGCACCATCGCCACCCCGGAGCGGACGATGTGGTGGCTAGGCTTGCCTGCTATGTTCTCCGCTTTGAGCTGGATAGACCCGCGCCGGGCCTTGACAAGGCCCGTTATGGCTCGGAGAGTAGTGCTCTTTCCGGCCCCATTCGCTCCGATGAGTGTGACTATCTTGCCTTCTGGCACGTCCAGGGAGATCCCCTTGAGCGCGTGAATGCCGCCATAGTATACATGGAGGTCCCTTATCTTGAGCATCCTAGTCTTCCTCCTCACCCAGGTAAGCCGCTATGACTCGGGGGTTCGACTGGATCTCCTGCGGAGTGCCTTCAGCGATTGAGACTCCGTAGTCGATCACACGGATCCGCTCGCAGATCCCCATCACTAGGCGCATGTCGTGTTCTATGAGGAAGATCGTCAGACCGAACTCCTCCCTGATGCGGCAGATGAACCTCATCAGCTGCGTGGTCTCTTCGGGGTTCATCCCCGCCGCGGGCTCGTCCAGGAGGAGAAGGCGAGGGTTTGTCGCCAGCGCCCGAGCGATCTCGAGACGACGCTGCTGACCGTACGGAAGGCCGCCGGCTTGCTCCCTGGCAAGGTCAGCCAGCCCGACTCTCTCAAGGAGTTCCATCCCGCGCATCCTGGTCTCTTGGTCTTCCTTGACGTAGCCCGGTAGTTGACACGCTGCGGAGAGGAAAGACGACCTCACCCGCAAGTGCTGTGACACCAGCACGTTGTCAAGCACCGTGAGGCCTGTGAAAAGTCGCACGTTCTGAAAGGTTCTTGCTATGCCTGCGGCAGCGATGAGGTCCGGACGCCACCCGGTGATGTCCCGTCCCTCGAATGCCACCCGGCCCTGGGTCGGCGTGTACTGGCCCGTGATTATGTTGAAGACAGTGGTCTTTCCAGCGCCGTTGGGGCCTATGAGCCCGACGAGCTCGCCCTTCCTTATGTCGAGCGAGAAGTCGTTCACGGCCACAAGCCCGCCGAACTTGATGGTCACGTGATCGAGAGTCAGGACGACTCCGTCTTGCGTTCGCGCTTCCACTCTTGCACCCCCCTGGAGACTCTGAGCACGGACAGGACCCAATCCCACGACAGCTCGAACTGGCCGAAGAGCCCTCGTCGGTAGAAGATCATGAGAAGGATGAGCAGCACGGAGAAGACCACCATTCTCATGCCTGGAACGCCCGGGATGTGGAGAGCTCCGATGTTTATTGGTGCCTCCACGACCCGCAGCACCTCGGACATGAGTGCAAACCCGAACCCCGTGAACACCGACCCGGTTATGCTACCGAGGCCGCCGAGCACGATGATTATGAGGAGGTTGAATGTCATGCCGAAGGTGAACAGTGTCGGGGAGACGGTCGTGATGAGCGATACCAGGAGCCCACCTGCCACTCCTCCGAAGAAGCCGCTTGTTACGAAGGAAAGCATCTTCGTGCGGAACACGTTCACGCCCATGGCCTCCGCGGCTATTTCGTCATCTCGGATGGCTTTCATCGCCCGGCCGTAACTGGAGTTCGCGATGTTGCTCACCACGAGCGTCGCCACTACCGCGGCCCCGAAACACCAGTATACGTTGGCATATTCGGGTATTCCCTTCATCCCGAGAGGGCCGTTGGTCAAGGGGATGAGGTTGTTGGCAAGCACGAAGATTATCTCGCCGAAACCGAATGTTGCGATGGCGAGGTAGTCGCCGCGCAGCCGGAACGACGGAATCCCCACGAGAAGCGCCCCAAGAGCGCCGACGACGCCTCCGAGCACGACGGCGAGACCGAACATGTACGCCGGAAGAGAGAACGAGTTGAATGGCCACATGAGCGGCTCGAGGAACCACACGAACTGCTTCTGCTGAAGCGGCAGGATGAGGAGCGCCGTGGTATAGCCGCCGAGTGCCATGAAGCCGTTGGGGCCCAATGAGAACTGGCCTGTGATGCCGTTCACGAGGTTGTACGCGACCGCTGCGACCACGTAGATCGCGCCCGTGCGTGCCACTCGCAACGGGAACTCTCCGAGATGCGTGTCGGCCCACCAGAGGGCGAGAAAGATCACTGCAATGAGCGCAAGCGTCAAGATGAGGTGCAGACGTCTTCTCTCCATGTCACACCTTCTCCTTTAGGGGCTCACCAAGGATCCCGGTTGGCCGGAGGAGCAGGAATATCAGAAGTAGCGTAAAGATGATGCCGTCGCGGTACCCCGAGAGGCTGGGCAAGACCGCCACAGTCATGATCTCGACGAGCCCGATGAGGAAGCCCCCGAGCATCGCCCCTGTGATATTACCGATGCCTCCTACCACCGCGGCGGTGAACGCCTTCCATCCGGGGTATATGCCCATGAGCGGGTTGATCTGGGGGTACTTGTAAGCCCACATTATGCCTCCCGCAGCCGCCAGGGCAGAGCCGATGGCGAAAGTGTAGGATATCACTCTGTCTACGTCCACCCCCATCAAGCGGGTGGTTTCGATGTCAGTTGACACGGACCTCATCGCCATGCCGACCTTCGTGCGGTATACGATGAACAACAGCAGTGCAAGCAGAGCGAGGCTGAGGATGGGCACCCAGATGGACACGCCTGACACGGCCGCCGGTCCGATCGGTATCACCCTCGCCATGACGTCGGGCCTCTGAAACGCTTTCGGCCGGGCGCCCACGGTCACCAAGCCCAAGTTCTCCAGGAAGAACGACACGCCCACCGCGGTTATGAGGGCGGATATGCGCGGAGCGTTCCTTACGGGCCGGTAGGCTGCCCTGTCCACGATCATGCCGACGAGGGCAGTCAAAACGACCGCAAGAATGGCGGATGCCCCCCACGGCAGACGAAACACGGCCACGAGGAAGAACGCAAAGTATGCGCCTACCATGAATATGTCGCTGTGGGCGAAGTTGATGAGCCGCAGGATGCCATAGACCATCGTGTAGCCGATGGCGATGAGGGCATACAAGCTTCCAAGGGAGATGCCGTTCATCAGCTGCTGAATGAAGGTCTCGAGCGTCATTCACATCTACTCCTTGAAAAGACGGCGTTCCAACCGTCGGGAATCTCGCCTCGTCGGAAGGTTCCGTCTTGGTGCGCGCGTCACGCGCGCCCTCCTGCGCTGGTGGCCAGCGCGACAGATGTGGCTCTCGGGTCTGTCGCCTGCCCTTGCCTCCGGACACGGACCGGTCGTCCGTGTCCGTTGCCGCCGGCCGGGAAGGTCCGCAAGACACTCAACGGGGGCAAAGAGGAAGCCTGCCGTCTTGGTAGGGATGGCCCTCCTTGCCCCCTGTAGTGTACCGGGACTTCTTCCGCTTGTCACGGCGTCACGAGATGCACCCGACCTGCCTTCTCATCATCGTAGGCTGCGACGCCGAGCCAACCGGGCCTGCCTGATGTCCCTTCTCAGGCAGGACAGGGGCACGCCCGAGCCAATGCGCGACTCATTACGGATAAACTATCGACTGGTACTCCCACTTGCCGTTCTTCACGGCGTTGAACACCACGGGCTTGATGGCGTCGCCGTTCTCTATCGTGACGGGCCCAGTCACGACCTGGAGGTTCTTCGTGTCCTCTATGGCCACCGCGACCTTCTTGGGATCGGCGGAGCCAGCCCTCTTGATGGCGTCGAGGACTATGAGATAGCAGTCGGCCGCGAGAGCGCCGAACACGTTGACCTCGCTGTCGGCTCCGAATTTCTTCTTATACGCCTCGACGTACTTCTTGCCGATGTCTGTCGCCGCTGCCTTCTCATGCCAGAACGTGGTATGCTGGACTCCCTCCACGGCCTTACCGCCGATGGACAGGAACTCCTCGGTGGCTATGCCGTCAGCTCCGAAGACAGGTTGAGTGAGGCCGAGATCCCTGGCTTGCCGTACGGCAAGCGCGGTCTCTTGGTAGTAGTTGGGTATATAGATGACATCCGGCTTCTTGTTCTTGATCTCCGTCAGCTGGGCGCTGAAGTCTTGGTCACCGTACTTACACTTCTGGTGGGTGACCACTTTGCCGCCAAGCTTGGTGAACTCCTTTTCGAACATGGTTCCAAGGGCTATGCAATAGTCGTTGGCTATGTCGGACAGGATCGCAGCAGTCTTGGCCTTCAAGTCCCTGTAACAATAGGTTGCTGCGATGGACGCCTGGAACGGGTCGATGAAGCACGCGCGGAACACGTACTTCTTACCTTGAGTACACAGAGGGTTCGTCGTAGTCGGCCCTATGATGGGGACCTCTTTCTTCTCGCAAATCTCACCGGCGGCGAGCATGTTACCGCTGATGGTGGGCCCGATTATGGCGACGACTTTGTCGTTCTCGATGAGACGAGAGGCCACGTTTGC
Source organism: Bacillota bacterium (assembly GCA_024653485.1). NCBI lineage: Bacteria > Bacillati > Bacillota > Bacillota bacterium. Next base: position 189,713 of record JANLFY010000001.1, read on the forward strand.
TGCCTCAACCTTGTCGGACTTGTTGTCGAGGAGCTTGAATACGACCGGTCTGCCAAGGACCTCGGGCTTTACGATATCGTCAATGAGATTGACACCTTCCCACGCTGCCTGGCCGTATGCGGCCACCTGGCCGGTCATCTCGAGGTTGAACCCTATGACGATCGGCTCGGCCGAATAGGCCACTGCTCCCAACGAAACTAGAGCGACAACCAAGACCAGACTCAGTATGTACCTCCTCACTGCTCAATACCTCCTCGCTTTGTGCACTTCGTGCTTTCCTCCACCCTCTCTACCACGGAATCTCCGAACCGTCCCATGTCGTCCAAGTCTATCTGAGGGTCACCAGTCACCTCCCCCGCGGCAAGAGAGAGTCACTCTCTCTTCCACTGTCTCAAATGTCCTAAACCCGTTCCGGACCAGTCCTGACGGCTGTCCCGCGACAAGGAGCGAACTCCCGACGTGCAAGCCGACCGGTCAAGACCATCCTCGGGGAACCTGTGCCAACCCGCCTGGATGATGGGTCTTTCGGCGGGGCTGGCATCACTTGTTTCAGCCACTATATCATGGCAAGCGTGCACAGTCAAGCCGTACGCTCACCGGCTCACCGACGAGAGCATCGCTTCGCTTTGTCCCAGACTCGTCGCGCCCTTAGGGCCCGACGTAAGTGCGAGCGCAGGCAAGAGCAGAAGCCTTTCACTGAAATGGGAGCACGAGCCTCACGCGATTCGCGCCCAGTGCGTCATAGACAAGCCGCGTAGACAGTCTGTCATAGTCGGGTATTCTCCGTCGGAGAGCTAATCTCCTCTTTAAGGCGCGCACCTGCTTCAGTATTTTTCTTACAGGAGCCCTCATCCACCCCAATTCTCCGTCGCTCAGGCACGCGCGGCCATCTCAGCGGACGAGGGAGGAGGAGGAGAGAGGAGGAGAAGGACCACTCGCGCCGAAGACAGGAAGGGAGGTCTGACGTGACCTTCTTCCGGTGTCCGACGGTGTCTGGCGTTTCGGTGCCCGCCGACGGCACGCCCGCCGGATGCGCGGGCGCCAAGATGTGAACTCAATGAGCGGGAGGCTGTCATCTCGTGACGCGACGCCCAAAATGTGTTGAGATCCAAGTCACAGTGGACAGAATCGAAGCGGACAACGCCGTTCTCCTCGTAAGCGGCCAGGAGGCCGAGGCTATACTCTGGCCCGTGCGGGCCTTGCCGGAGGGCGTCCGCGAGGGGATGGTCCTCAGGATCTCCATCACGCCTGACGAGCAAGCCACTCAAGCTGCCAGGGCGCGCATGGAGGACCTATTGAAGAAGCTGGTAGCGAAGGACCCGGAAGGCCGATCCGGCGTCCGGTGAACGTCGGAGCGTCGTGCTATCAGCCTTCGCGCCACATTCTCAGCATCAGCCTGATCATGGCGTAGAAGACAAGTATGACGCCGAAAATGGTTGCCATACCGATGCCCAGAACACGCCAGCTCTGAACCACTGCGCTCATCCTCTGAAGTCGCGGCCGACGATGCCTCCTATCCACGTCTCTTCTCTTCCTCTCACTCAAGCGACCGACCTCTGGCTCGCGCCCCGTACGGGACTTTCGTCTCCCATCGAACGGAGCAGACCGCCCCGCGAGGCGGTTGCAAGGGACGCACGCCGCCCGCCAGGCAGGGCGACCGCCTTGCCTCTGCTTGCCGCTTGAGCCCGTGGGCATTCGCGTCGTCTGCCGACTTCTTTCCCTCCCCTCGTTGTCAGGTGCGCGAGTCCCCTCGGCGCAGCCTTCGTCGCAGCTCGCGCTATGCAATTCGCGCGGCGCCCCGTTGCTGCCGCTTGTTGGTCGTTCGGGTGCGCCCGCCGTTCCGTGGCCCGTGCTCGGTTCCCTGCCTCGAGACCTTTCTCGCGTCGCCTCTCACGCGCGACGCGGGAATCACGCCCTGGGCGCGCAGCGCATCGCGGACGCCCTAAGACACGAGGGCGAGTATCAGACTTCCAGCCACTATGGACGCTATCTGGCCGGCAACGTTCGCCCCCACGGCGTGCATCACTATGTAGTTGGTCGGGTCTTCTTTGAGGGCCATCTTCGCGATGACCCGTGCGGACATCGGGAACGCCGATATCCCGCACGCTCCTATCATCGGGTTTATCTTGCGGCGCAGCACCAGGTTAAGAGCCTTCGCGAACAGCACACCTCCTCCTGTATCGAACACGAAGGCGAGCAGGCCCATGCCCATGATGAGGAGAGTCCTGAAGTTCAGGAAGGAATCCGCCCGCATCGACGAGCCAATGGTGATGCCGAGGAGGAGCGTGACCAAGTTGGCGAGCTCGTTCTGCGCGGCCTTGGACAGCCTCTCCAACACACCGCTTTCCCTTATCAGATTGCCGAACATGAGCATGCCGACAAGGGCGACGCTGATCGGAGCGATCACCCCTGCTACGAGGGTCACGCCTATGGGGAACAGGATGCGCACGATCCGAGGCACCGCGACTTCCCGCGAATCCATGCGGATACGCCTCTCGGCCCTCGTCGTGAGGGCTGTCACCACGGGGGGCTGTATGATCGGTACCAGCGCCATGTATGAATATGCGGCGACTGATATCGGCGCGAGGAGGTGGCTCGCGAACTTGGTGGCTACGTAGATCGAGGTCGGACCATCTGCCGCCCCTATGATCCCTATGGACGCCGCCTCCTTCAGGTTGAAGCCGAAGTACGATGCTACCACCATGGTAGCGAACACTCCCAGCTGCGCCGCGGCTCCGAAAAGGAGCGTTTCCGGCCTCTGCAGGAGTGGCGTGAAGTCCACCATCGCCCCAACGGCCACGAAGATCAGTATGGGGAAGAGCTCGGTCTTGATCCCCGCGTTGTAAAGCAGTTCTAACACGCCGTGTTCGCCAAGGACAGACGTAAATGGTATGTTCGCGAGGATGGCGCCGAATCCAATGGGGAGGAGCAGCATCGGCTCGTAGTCGCGCTTCACCGCAAGGTATATGAGAAATCCGCCGACGGCAAACATTACCATGTTGCCGAAGCTCAACCCCCGCACACCCGCCAAGAGTTCGTTCAGGTTCACCAACTCCCTTCGGAAGAGCGCTCCGTCCACCGCCAGGCGAGACATTCGATGTCGCGCGCCGTTTTCCTCCTCCGCGCCTTTGATCCAGAAGCTGCCTGGCAAGCAGGACGGGATTAGTTCGAGATGGTTTGGAAGGAACACCGGGGAGCATGTAGAATCAAACATGTGAGAGGTTCGGTCAAGCGGGACCGGGAAATCTCCGAGGGTGAGGAGGCAGAAGAGAGAATGAGAAGAGGCGTATTGGCGGCGGTCACCATGTGTCTCGTGCTTGCCATCGGGTCCACATCGTTTGCTGCCGTGACGCAGCTCGTCATGGCCACCGGGGGGACAGCGGGCACGTATTACCCTTTGGGCGGGGCGATGGCCCAACTCATCGGCGAGAAAGTGAAGAACGTCAGCATAACCGTCCAAAGCACGGGCGCTTCTATCGCGAACCTCAGGATGATTCATTCGAAGGAAGTCGATCTTGCGCTGGTTCAGACTGACACAGCGGACTACGCATGGAACGGAACGGAGTTCTTCCAGAAAGACGGGAAGATGAGAAGCTTCGGCGTGGTGGCGTCGCTTTATCCGGAGCTCATCCAGATCGTGGCGTCGGCCGACTCCGGCATAAACTCCGTAGCCGATCTGAAGGGCAAGAGAGTGTCGGTGGGCGCGCCGGGCAGCGGCACGGAGGCGAACGCAAGACAGATTCTCGAGGCGTACGGACTGAGCTATAAGGACCTGGCTCAGGTGCAGTATCTTAGCTTCGCGGAGTCCGCGGAGGCGTTCAAGGACAAACACATCGATGCGTTCTTCGTGACCGCGGGCATTCCGAACGCCGGGATCCAGGACGTGGCGACTCAGCATAAGATCAAGATCGTTGAGGTCCCGGACGAGATGTACAAGAAACTGCACGACAAGTATGGTTTCTACGGCCAAGCCGTGATTCCGGCCGGCACCTACATCAACCAGACGAAGGACGCGAAGACAGTTGCCGTGCAAGCCATGCTCATAGCCCGGTCGGATCTCGACGCAGGTCTCGTTTACGAGATGACCCGAGCGCTTTTCGAGAACCTGCCGGAGCTTGCGAAAGCACATGCCAAGGGCAAGGAGATCAGCCTTGCCGGCGCTCTTGCGGGCGTGAGCACGCCGCTGCATCCCGGGACAGAGAAGTACTTCAAGGAGAAAGGCATTATCAAGTAGCAGAGACGAAGACAGGTCAGGTGGACGAATGGGCGCAAGTGTCCCGAACGCACCCGAAGCGCGTCTCGCCGGTCGCCAGGGCGGCGCCGTCATCGCCGTCCTGGCGCTCGGTGCTATCCTGGCTACGGCGGCGATGCTCGCCCCTTTCGTAGGCGCGCTGGAGGTGAGGGAGGAGCGGACCGGTCGTCTGGTTTACCTCGCGCGTGTGCCCGCAGGGGGCAGGTTCGAGGTGCGCTTCGTTCACTCGGTGGAGAGGACGCCCGTTTGCGAGGTCTTCGCAGTCGAGTCCGGCGGCGTCATCTACCTTGTTGAGACGAGGTACAAGTCTTTCGGGGCTGGGCTCCCCACGATCGCAGACGAAGGCGCCCGGTTTGCCTTGGAAGATGGGGAGGTGCGCATCACCGGTATCCGCCGGCGCATCGGCGAGCTAGACCTGGCGGTAAGCCCGGTTCCCGGGCATTCGCTTGTGGTCTCCGGCAAGATGTTTGCCTTCGCGGACGTCGCCAGGCCCGGGACGGCCCTCAATATCAAGGCGGTTCGTGCGCCTATGGCCGCGTTTCTGTTCAGGGGGAGATGCTGGTGGATCAAAGAGCGGACGATGTCCAGAGAGACATCATCTCAAGCCCAGGCGACGTTTCCAACAGGGTCGAAACGGAGTCCGTGAGCCAGGCGGAGATCGAAGACATCCTGATGAAGTACGACAGGGAGTCCGCGTATCGGAGGATTCCTGGGCTGTACTCCGTTGTCATCAGCGTCATTGCCATCGCCTTCTCACTCTTTCAGCTGTACACCGCGGCGTTCGGCGTGCTGCCGGCTCAGATACAACGGGCAGTCCACCTGGGTTTCGGAGTCCTCCTCGCGTTCCTGCTCTATCCCGCGTCGAAAAGAGGTATCCGCAAACTGGCGTGGTACGACGTGGTGTTGGCAGTGATCGGTGCGTTCGTGATGAGCTATCTCGTTTGGAACTTCAAGGAGCTCCTGGTTCGCGCGGGAGCGTACACCACCTTTGACATAGTCATCGGCGCGATCGGCATCCTGTTGGTGCTGGAAGCCACCAGGCGCGTCGTGGGGATTCCCATCTTGGTTGTGGTGTGCTGTTTCCTTGCGTACGCCTACTTCGGGCGATACGTGCCGGGGTTCTTCCAACATCGCGGCGCCTCGATCACGAGGCTCGTCGGACACATGTTCTTCACGACCGAGGGAATGTTCGGCATCCCACTAGGTGTGTCGTCCACCTTCATATTCCTGTTCATCCTGTTTGGTGCGTTCCTCGAGAAGACAGGGATAGGTCAGTTCTTCATCGACATCGCCAACTCCGTGGCGGGCCACGCCGCCGGTGGCCCGGCCAAAGTGGCGGTGATAACGAGCGCGCTGGAGGGCACGGTTTCCGGAAGCTCCGTCGCGAATACCGTGGGCTCCGGCAGCTTCACGATCCCCATGATGAAGAGGCTCGGCTACAGACCGGAGTTTGCGGGGGCGGTAGAGGCGTCGGCGTCTACTGGAGGGCAGATCATGCCCCCGATCATGGGAGCGGCTGCGTTCCTCATGGCTGAGTTCATCGGCGTGCCATATCTCCAGGTGGCGAAATCCGCGATCATCCCCGCCATCCTCTATTTCACGGGCGTGTTCATCGTGGTCCATCTCGAGGCGAAGAAGACCGGGCTGCGCGGGCTGCCGCGAGAGCGCCTGCCGCGGTTTTGGGCCATCATGCGTGAGCGGGGCCAGCTTTTCCTCCCGTTGGTCGCCATCATATACCTTCTCGTTGAGGGAAGCACGCCCATGAAGGCCGCGCTATGGGGCCTTGTGGTTGCCGTCTTGGCCAGCTGCATTTCCAGGGCGACCAGGATGAAACCTGCTGACATCTTGGCCGCACTCGAGCAAGGCGCCCGCAACGCCCTCGGTGTCGTGATAGCGTGCGCTGCGGCGGGCATGATAGTGGGAACGGTGACTCTGACAGGCCTCGGCCTGAAGCTGGCGAACGGGCTCATCCTGCTGGCTCGTGGACAGCTTCTTCCAACCCTTTTCTTCACCATGGTGACGTCGCTGGTACTCGGGATGGGAGCACCAACGACGGCCAACTACGTCATCACGTCAACTATAGCAGCGCCCGCACTCCTGAAACTGGGTGTCCCCGTCATGGCGGCTCACATGTTTGCGTTCTACTTCGGCATCGTGGCCGACGTGACGCCGCCCGTGGCTCTCGCTGCATTCGCGGGGTCGGGGATAGCCAAGTCGAATCCGATCAAGACGGGGATCGAGGCGACTAAGCTCTCAATAGCCGCTTTCCTTATCCCGTACTTCTTCGTATACGCTCCCTCGCTTCTCCTCGTGGGCACCATGTCTTGGCTCGACACGCTGAGAGTCGTCGCGGGAGCCGTGGTCGGCATGATAGCAGTGGGAGCGGCCGTTGAGGGGTGGCTGTTGACATCCACGCGCAACGTCGAGAGGCCGGTCCTATTTGTCGCAGGGCTTCTGCTCATCCATCCTCACATCTCCACGGATCTCCTAGGCATATTGCTGATAGGCGTCGTCTGGTTGGCTCAAATGGCGAGGCTGCGTCGTAGAGGCGTGTCCCGAGGAGTCACCGCGTGAAGACCGCGCACCATGGACACCAACGGAGGGTGGCGGAGAAGGATTCTGTGAACACTGTGTCGAAGGAAAACCGCGCAACGCGGCGAACAATGTTCTTCGGCGGGTACGCGAAGCTGCCCACCGGAATCACGGCGGAGGAACTGTACAAGGTGGTGGGGGTGGGCCTGGAGATCGAGCCCGTGACCGGCGAGATAGTTGACGCGGACTGCACCCTCGCTACTTCGACCGCCAAGAAAGTCTTCAGGCAGCTCGTGACCGGGCGCAGAATCGACGCTGACATGGGAGCCATCGTGGACGACCTGAGGGCGTACTACCATGGTGCTGCGCAGAGAGCGCTCCTGACGGCTCTCAGGGCCATCCGCGAGAAATACCGGGCGACGTGCCTCGGCCCGGCCAAGCAGCCGGCGGGTGAGGCCGACGGCGCTACGGGTGAGGGAAACGAAGGCTGATGATAGCCAAACAAGAGTACCGGCAGGGACACGCTTGCAACTACGGCTGGCGTGGAAGTGCCGGTTGCCACCCTGGCCGCGGCGCGAGGGGGAGTACCCCGGGCCGCAAAGCGGACATGGCCTGGCTTCGAGCGGTCCGGTGAGGACATCGGACCACGCGGGGTCAGGTTTTGTTTTTATCCGCTGCTGAGGGCGGCTAGCGATCCTGCTGGTTACGGTCGGAGCATCCGGGTCCGCCCAGCGGGCGAGACTAGTGCCGATACGAGAGAAGGAGGTAGCGGTAAGCATGGGCCGGAAAGAAGATCTTGTTGCCAGGGCGAAGAAGCCCGCGGAGGACGCCCTCAAACTCCACCCGTTCTACCGGGGCAAGATCGAGACGGTTCCCAAGTGTGAGATTCGTGACTTTCAGGACTTCGCCGTGTGGTACTCGCCGGGCGTTGCGGCTCCCTGCAAGGAGATCGCTCAGAACAGGGAGCTCGTTTACTCCTACACGAACAAATGGAACACCGTGGCGGTGGTGTCGGACGGCACGAGGGTCTTGGGATTGGGCGACATCGGGCCTGAAGCTGGCTTGCCCGTGATGGAGGGCAAGGCTCTGCTCTTCAAGTACCTGGGTGGAGTGGACGCGTTCCCGATATGCCTTGGGACCAAGGACCCTGATGAGATAATATCCGCGGTGAAGTGGATACAGCCGTCTTTCGGCGGAGTGAACCTGGAGGACATAGAGCAGCCCAAGTGCTTCTATGTGCTCGAGCGGCTGCGCGAAGAAGCGGAGATTCCCGTATGGCATGACGACCAGCAAGGAACGGCGGCCGTGACCGTCGCGGGCCTTGTAAACGCTCTCAAGCTCGTGGGAAAGGACATCAGCAAGGTCGATATCGCCATGATAGGGGCGGGTGCCGCCAACATCCGCACGGCGTGGCTCATAATCGCGGCAGGCGCGGACCCGGGGAGAATCGTGATGTGCGATACCAAGGGCACCCTCCACAAGGGCCGAACCGAACTTGCGAGGACCCACAAGGAGAAGTGGGAGCTGGCGCAGCGGACCAACGAGCGGTGCGTTGAAGGACAGATACCCGACGCCATGCGCGGAGCGGACGTGGTGATCGCCCTCTCGAAGCCTGGCCCCGACGTCATACACCCAGAGTGGGTGAAATCGATGGCGAAGGATCCCATAGTGTTTGTGTGCGCGAACCCGGTGCCGGAGATGTGGCCATGGGATGCGACGGAAGCTGGGGCAGCCGTCGTGGCAACCGGACGGTCGGACTTCCCCAATCAGGTTAACAACTCCCTCGGCTTCCCGGCGATCTTCAGGGGCACCCTCGACGTCAGGGCGAAGACCATCACCGACGAGATGTGCCTTGCCGCTGCGCTGGAGCTCGCAAGGTGCGCGGAGGACAGGGGGCTCTCGCGCGAGTACATCATCCCCACCATGGATGAATGGGAGGTGTACCCCAGAGAGGCGGCCGCCGTGGGGACGAAAGCCATCGAGCAGGGGGTCGCGCGGATCACCCTGACTTGGGATGAATTGTACAAGAACGCCGAGGCCATGATCTCACGGTCGCGGGAGACCGCCAGGCTGCTGATGGAGAAGGGGATCATCCCGAAAGCGGCAAGGGGGTAGGCTCGCGGGCGCCGCCAGACGCGCTTGGCGTGACGCACGCTTGCGGAAACTAGCATCCTCGTGCCAGCTCGGGAGCGGCTCAGAGCCGGCTTCAAGCTGTCAGCGGTAGAGCTTGGTGCCGGCATCGCCGGGCGAGGGAGAGATCTGCTTTGAGGCTCACGCGCGATGTGATAAGGGGCGATAGCAGACGCAAGCTGCTTGACATCAGCGGGGAGGACGTCGCTGCGTGTTACCAGTGCGGCAAGTGCTCCGCCGGCTGCGCGATGGGGGCGATGATGGATCTCCTCCCTCACCAGGTGATTAGACTCGTGCAGCTCGGGCAGATTGATGACGCGCTCGCGTCCCGAACGATTTGGCTGTGTGCCTCGTGCCTAGCATGTAGTGCGCGGTGTCCGAGGGGCGTGAGCCTGCCGCACGTCATGGAAGCGCTCAGGGTGACGCTCCTGCGTTCGGGTGGGCGGCATCTCGACCTCTCGCGCCTCCCGTCGGATGTCTTCGAGAACGCTCCGGAGCAAGTTTTCGTGGCCGGTCTCCGGAAGTACACGTGACCTGCGTCGCGGCGGCGGGGAGCCTGAGTTGAGCCAGTCGGGCGGTGTTTCCGCCTGGGCTTGGCCTCGGATGCCGCGCAGGCTCGAGCCGAGACCGCCGATCGCGGTGAGACGTGGCTTGCCACAGCCGCGCTTGCCACAGCCGCGAATGTGGCTGCACTATGGGCTTTCCTGGCCGGACGCGGGGGCGGGGAGAAAGGGAGGAGGGTCGCCGCAAGGACGCAGCCCGACGGCGCGACCCCGGGGCGGGCACGACTTGCGGCCAGGCGAGATGGGCTACGTGTATTTTCCAGGATGCACGCTGCGGGTAAGGGCCAAAGGCTTCGAGTCGTCGGCTCTCGCTTCAGCGCGTGCGCTCGGCGTTCATCTCGAAGAGCTGCCGAATTGGCAGTGCTGCGGGGCGACATTTCCGCTGCAGGTGGATAACGCGTTTCCGCTCGTGTCCCCAGCTCGGACCCTTGCGTCCGCCAGAAAGATGGGCGGACGACTCGTGACCCTGTGCTCCGCCTGTTACAATGTGCTCAAGCGAACGAACCACGTGATGCGTACGGACGCCGACCGCCGCTTCAAGGTGAACGCTTTCATAGAGGAGGATTACGGTGGAGATGTCGAGGTCGCGCATCTGCTAGAGGTGCTCCGTGATGACGTCGGGTTCGACGAGATTGCGAAGCGCGCGAAGGTGCCCCTCGGCGGCCTCGCGGCCGCGCCCTACTACGGCTGCCTGCTGTTGAGACCCGCCGACGAGCTCGAATTCGACGACCCGGAGTCGCCCCACATCCTTGAGGATTTCCTCGCCGCTCTGGGATGCAAGGTCGTTGACCATCCGTACAAGATAGAGTGTTGCGGTAGCTACGTAGCGCTTGAGCCCGGACAGGCCGCTTTGGAGCCGAGCAGGCTTGTGGTGGAGTCGGCGAAGACAAGGGGCGCCCAGGTCATCGTGACGAGCTGCCCCCTGTGCCAGTACAATCTCGAGGTCTCGCAGGGAAGACCTCACGGCCTGGCCGGAGCAGGGGTCCCCGTGATCTACTTCACTCAGCTTCTAGCCGTCGCCCTCGGTCTTTCAGAGGATGTCTTGGGCTTTGAGGACCAGATGATCTCTCCAGGGCCGCTCCTGCGGTCCGTCGGGGCCATGGGAAGTGAGGCTACGGCATGAGGACGGGTGTGTTCGTGTGCTGGTGCGGTCTGAACATCGGCGGAGTCGTGGACGTGCCGGAGGTCGTCCGGGTAATCTCGAGTTATCCGGGGGTTGCGTGCGCCCTTGACTATCGATACATGTGCTCCGATCCGGGCCAACAGCTCATCAAGGACACCATCAGGAGGGAGCGCCTGGACAGCGTGGTCGTTGCGGCGTGTTCGCCGGCTATGCACGAGGCCACGTTCCAGTCGGTGGCGGCAAGCGCCGGGGTGAATCCGTACAGGTGCGAGATCGCGAACATCCGCGAGCAATGCAGCTGGCCTCATCAAGATGAACCCGGCAAGGCCACGAGCAAGGCCTTGGAGCTCGTCCGAGCGGCTGTGGAAAAGGCTCGAGGCGACGAAGAGCTCTCGGCTCTATCCGTTCCTCTGACGAGGCGCGCCCTCGTCATAGGGGCGGGGATCGCCGGAATGCAGGCCGCTCTCGACATCGCAGAGGCGGGCCACGAGGTCGTGCTGGTGGAACGGCAGGCGCACATCGGAGGCCACATGGCTCAGCTTTCGGAGACGTTCCCGACCCTCGATTGCTCGCAGTGTATACTCACGCCGAAGACATCAGAGGTGGGAAGACACCCTCGGATCAAACTCCTCACGAACAGCGACATCGAATCGGTCTCAGGGTACGTGGGGAATTTCTCCGTGAAGATCCGCAGGAAGGCGACTTATGTGAACTGGGATGTCTGTACCGGCTGCGGCCTGTGCACGGAGAAGTGCCCATCCAAGAAGCCGTCCGTCTTCGAGAGAGGTCTTTCCCAGGAGCCCGCCATTGCCATCGCCTTTCCGCAGGCGGTGCCCCACAAGCCTGTGATCAGCGCCGAAGCGTGCAGGCATTTCACGAAGGGCAAGTGCGGAGTGTGCGAGAGGGCCTGCCCGGCCGGGGCAATCGACTTCGGGCAAAGGGACTCGCTTGTCGAAGAACAGGTCGGCGCGATCGTGGTTGCTACGGGATATGACCTCCATCCAAAGGCGAAGGTGGGGGAGTACGGTTACGGTGTGTACCCTGATGTCATCGACGGGCTCGAGTTCGAGCGACTCAACTCCGCGTCCGGTCCCACGCAGGGCGAGATAAGGCGTCCGTCCGACGGCAAGGTTCCTAAAGAAGTGGTGTTCATTCAGTGCGTGGGATCCCGGGATCAAGAGAACGGGTACCCCTATTGTTCGAAGATATGCTGCATGTACACGGCCAAGCATGCTCGGCTATACAAGCACAAAGTGCCTGACGGCCAGCCTTACGTGTTCTACATGGACGTGCGCGCAGGCGGTAAGGGTTACGAGGAGTTCGTGCAGCAAGCCATGGACGAGGGCGTGCTGTACCTGAGAGGCCGGGTGGCGCGGGTGTTCCAGGATGGCGACGGCCTTGCGGTGCTCGGGGTGGACACTCTCTCCGGCAAGAAGGTGGAGGTCCGCGCGGATATGGTGGTTCTCGCTACGGCCATCGTGCCCTCGAGTGGGGCGAAAGACCTCGCTCAGCTCCTCAAGACCGCCGTGGACCAATTCGGGTTCTTGTCCGAGGCTCACCCCAAGCTGCGCCCGGTGGAGAGCCTGACGCGCGGCATCTACATCGCGGGGTGCGCCCAGGCGCCGAAGGACATTCCCGACACGGTGACTCAAGCGGGTTCCGCGGCAGCGAAGGTGCTCGCGCTCTTCTCCGCAGAGAGGCTCTCCCATTCGCCGACTGTGGCCGCCGTAGATGAGGAACTGTGCAGCGGGTGCGGGATCTGTGTGAAAGCATGCGCGTACGAGGCCCGAACGCTTGACCCGACACGGCGCGTGGCGACGGTGAATGACGTGCTGTGCGAGGGGTGTGGCGCCTGCGTCGTGGCGTGCCCGAATGGTGCCACGAGACAGAAGAACATGACGAGATCCCAGGTGTTGTCGATGATCGATGCAGTGATGGGCTAGACCGCGCACACGAGGAGGCGGAAAGCTGCTCGGAGCGGTCAGAGCGGTCGGATTTGTCCTGCGGGGCTGCCGTCGCGGCTTGCGCGGCAATGGCTATGACGACACAGCTTGGGATGAGGTGTGATTTTAGGGATGGTGCCAGCTGAAGCGCGTTCGAGAGGGTCCGTGCTGGTAGTCGGAGGCGGCGTGGCTGGGATGCACGCCTCGCTCATCCTGGCGGAGGCAGGCGTGCATGTGTACCTGGTGGACTCGTCCGCCACGGTGGGCGGGCTCTGGAACCTCCTCGACAAGACATTCCCGACCCATAGCTGCGGGATCTGCCACATGTCCACGAAGAACCCGGCCTACTGTCCGGTGATCGAGGTCGCGAGGCATCCCCGTGTCACGCTCATGGTCAACAGCCTAGTGGAAGAGGTCTTGGGTGACATAGGGGACTTCCGAGTGCGGGTCAGCACTCGCCCGGAATTCGTGAAGAGCGCCCTCTGCGACGGATGCGGCGAGTGCGAGAGAGCCTGTCCAGTGGAGGTCAGGCTGCCGCGTCACCTCGGACTCGATGACCGCAAGGCGATTGTTCGACCGGGCGGTCGCGCCGTCCTCGGAGGGTACGCTGTGGACGAGGAGGCTTGCACAAGGTGTGGGGAGTGCGCCAGGGCGTGTCCCAGGGGCGCCATAAACCTTGCTGCCGAGGGAACCGAGACCACTCTTGCGGTTGGAGCCATCATCGTGTGTTCCGGAGCTGCCATGTGTGATCCCAGCGTACGTCCGGAATACATGTACGGTTTGTCGAAGAATGTCATGACTGGCTTGGAGTTCGAGAGGGTCTCGGCAGCCGCTCTCCTGAGCAATGAGGGTCTCCTCAGACCGGGCGATGGGGCGAGGCCCGACAGGATCGCCTTCATCCAGTGCGTGGGCTCGCGTGACAGGTCGAGGGCGAGCCCGTACTGCTCTTCGGTTTGTTGCATGTACGCCGTCAAAGAGGCGATCATTGCGAAGACGCTGGTGCCCGAGGCGTCGGTGAAGGTTTTCTATACGGATGTGAGGGCTCTTGGCAAGGGGTACGAGGAGTACTACGTCCGCGCAAAGGCCCTCGGCGTCGAGTTTGAGAACTGCAGGGTGTCTAGCGTCGAGGACAACGAAGGCGCTCTCGAGGTGCGCGCGGAGTCCGGCGGTGTGGTAAGGCGCGATAGCTTTGACCTCGTGGTGCTTTCGAACGGCTTTGTACCCGCAGGGAGCCTCATCAGCATCGGAGCCGTGCTCGGGCTCGAGCGGGACGAGTTCGGGTTCGTGAGGCCGCTATCTCAAGGGCGCTCACGGGTGACGACGTCCCGACCAGGGGTGTACGTTTGCGGAGGGGCGGCCGGGCCCCAGGACATCCCCACGTCAGTCCTGTGGTCGGGAGCGTGCGCGCTCCAGGCGCTTAGGGCGGTTGGACCCGAGGCTGACTGGGATGAGTGGCCCGCGCTCCGACTCGACGCGGGAGAGCAGACAGATCGACCGGGCGGGGGGAGGGCCGCGGACCTGGGTTCAGAGGCCACGGTGCAGAACCAGGTTTCGACTGCGACACAGGTGGCGCCGGCGTCCGCGGCTGGTGAGACGCGAGTCGGGGTGTTCGTTTGCGAGTGCGAGGCGTCCTTGGGGAGCGTAGACCCCGCGCGCCTCGTCCATGTGTTGTCGGGAGAGCCGATGCCTGACGTGGTCGTGGTGAAAGGGATTCCTCCCGTGTGCAAGCGAGAAGGCGTGGAAGCTCTGGCGAGGGAAGCTGCGTCCCACCGGGTCAACCGCGTGGTAGTAGCCGCATGCTCGCCTAGGCGGGTCCAGGACCTCATAGGTGGCAGGCTCTCGCAAGCCGGCGTGGAGCACGGGATGGTCGAGGTAGCGAACATCCGCGAGCAGTGCGGGTGGGTGCACGACCACCCTGGCAAGGCTGAGCGAAAGGCGCGCGATCTCGTGGCGATGGCAGTTGCCAGCGTTCGGATGGCAACTGTGCTCGTGGAACGAGCCAGACCGGTGCCGGCGGGGGCGGTGGTGATCGGCGGAGGGCCGGCCGGGATGCACGCTGCTGCTTGCCTTGCCGACCTGGGCCACCACGTTCACCTTGTGGAGAAGGACGAGATTCTCGGGGGCAGGGCTCGGGCCTTAGCCCGGACGCTTGACGGGACAGACGTTCGAGAGCTCCTCGAGAAACTCGAGGAGCGTGTCCGCTCCGACAACCGCATCACCGTTCACACGTCATCGCGGGTCGCGTCGGTTCACAGGCGAGATGGAGGGTTCAGTGTGTCCATCGTCCGCAACCGCGACTCGGGTGGTGCGGAGCCTGAAAGGCTTGCAGACGACCTTCGCTGCACCGGTGAAGGCAGCGGCTTTCGAGGCGGTCGAGGCGGTTGCGCGGAAGAGGGCGGAGCGGCGATCGCGTGCGGCGCGGTGGTCGTGGCCACAGGGGGGCGCGAGGCCCCTGGCCCTGCGAGCCTTCCGCCTCCCGACGGCGCGCGCGTCTTGACCCAAACGGAGCTCGAGGCCCGTCTCTGGCCTTCGTTGGATATCCCGGGCGCGATCCGGAGCGTTGTGATGATACAATGCGCGGGATCTCGCGATGAAACGAGGCCGTACTGCAGCCAGGTTTGTTGCTCTCAGGCCATCAAGAACGCTATCAGGCTCAAGGAGGAGCGCCCGGATGTCGAGGTTTACGTGTTGCATCGCGATGTCCGGGTGCCGGGTGCGTGGGAGGCTTTCTATGAACGGGCGCGCGAGATGGGAGTGGTGTTCGTAAGGCACCATGACGACGCCCCGCCCAGGGTGGTCAATGATGGCGACGAGCCGGGCGGCAGCGCCCTCGCCGTCGAAGTCCTCGACGACATCCTGGGAGAGACCATCATCATTCCTGCGGACCTCGTAGTCCTGTCAACGGGGGCGGTGGGCGCGGCCGACCGCGATCTCGCGATGGCCCTCGGGGTGCCGGTCGATGGCCACGGTTTCCTGACCGAGGCCAACGTCAAGGTCCAACCCGTGGATACATGCGTGCCAGGGGTGTACGTCTGCGGACTTGCGAGGGCACCCGGGTTCTTGAGCGATGCGCTCGTCTCAGCGGAGGCCGCAGCGGCGCGCGCGGGCGTGTGCCTTGCCTCAAGGGAGGAGCGCACGGTCGGGAACGTGTCGCGCGTGCGCGCGAGGCGCTGCTCGGGGTGCGGCGTGTGCGTAGCCGTGTGCGCTCACGGCGCGCGGTCTCTCGATGAAGAGACGAGGCGAGCCGTGGTGGACGAATTCCTCTGCCGAGGGTGTGGGGCGTGCCAGGCGGCGTGCCCGTCGGGCGCGGCTTCGCATGCCGGGTTCGAGACGGAGCGCGTCATGTCTGCTCTAGACGCGGCGCTGGGCGGATAGGCGCCGTCGATGTAGCGAGGACGAAGGGAGGGGAGCTGCGATGAGCGCTGGTGAGGAGTTCGAGCCGAGAATCGTAGCGTTCCTGTGTAACTGGTGTACATACACGGGCGCTGACCTCGCAGGTGTGTCCAGGATTCAGTACCCGCCCAACGTGCTGCCGCTTCGCGTCATGTGCTCGGGTTCGGTGGATCCGATGTACATTATCAAAGCCCTCCTGGACGGGGCGGATGGAGTCCTCGTCGGCGGATGCCATCCCGGTGACTGTCATTACGTGAGTGGGAACTACAAGGCCAGGCGGCGCCTGGCGGTTCTCTCCGCGATCCTGGACGAGTTCGAGATAGACAGCCGGCGGGTCTGGTTCAGGTTCATCAGCGCGAGCGAGGGCGCGCTCTTCGCGAGGACCGTGCGCGACATGACAGACGCGCTGAGGTCGCTTGGACCCAATCCTGCGCGCGCGCTGTGGATCACATAGCGCGTCCCTGCCGCGTGCAGCAGCGAGGTGTAGCCATGAAGAACCTTCTAATCGCGGTGGAACAAGAGGGGAGAGAGAAGGCGCTGTCGAGCTTCCTTGCCAGACTTCTCGAAACCGGGGCTGTTGACGCGATGGTGGTTCTGGCAGAAGTCGCGCCGGGAGTAACGACGCACGTTCTCGCGAAGGACCCGCGTTTCGTGGAACGTTGGGCTCGGCCGCTCTCGCCGGTCATGCCCTCGAACGCTTCGCAGGTGGTGTCGGAAGTCGTGCGCAAGCGGCCTTCGGGCAGGGTCGGGGCCGTCTTGCGGCCGTGCGAGAGCCGGGCCCTCGTGGAGCTCATCAAGGTGAGACAGGCTGCCCCGGAGAACGTCGTCTCCATATGCGTCGACTGCACAGGGACGTATGACCCCGTAGCGTATCGGGACGCACACGGGAGCGTCGAAGGCCTCGCGTTGAGGGAAGCGTGCCGAGTGTGTCTCAATCCTACTCCTCTCGAAGACGCCCTGCCTGGCATCGTGCTCGGCTTCATTGGTCTGGACGAACGAGACGGCGTGCTCGTGTCGGTTCACGATCGTCTTGACCCTGATGTGGCTGCGGTCGTAGACGAACTCGGCTTGGCGTGCGGCGAGGACGCCGGGCGCAAACGCAGCGAGGCGGTCCGCGGGTTGGTCCAGGAACGCCAAAGCGCGTACGATGCCTTCCTTGCGGCTAGAGAGGTCTCGGGAATCGAGGCTTTCGCGAGAGAGCTCGGAGCATGTACGGGCTGCCACAACTGCCGCGTCGCGTGTCCGGTGTGCTACTGCAGGGAGTGCATCTTCGACACGGACACGTTCGAGGGCGAGCTCGGCCAGTTCGTAAGAAGGGCTGAGAGGAAAGGTGCACTGAAGGTGCCCTCCGAGACGATTCTCTACCACTTGACCAGGATGAACCACATGTCGCTCTCGTGCGTGGCGTGCGGGCAGTGCGAGCAGGCGTGCCCTGCCCGTCTGCCGCTCTTCCACCTGTTCGCGATGGCTTCCAGACGCACGCAGGCGCTCTTCGGGTACGTCCCCGGCAGGAGCCTGGAAGAGGAGCTGCCCTTCACGACGTTCAGGGAGGACGAACTCGAGCCGAGGTAGTTCGGGGGCGGCACCGGCAGGAGGTGATGTTCGTGGCACAGGAGATGGTCAGGGTTTTCATAATGGGCAAGGCGTACGACGTGCCGAAGGGGCTCACCATCATGAAAGCGATGGAATACGCCGGCTACCAGTTCGTCCGCGGCTGCGGCTGTCGCGGGGGGTTCTGTGGTGCGTGTGGCACAGTGTACCGCATGCCAGGCGACTATCGGATAAAGGTCGGCCTCGCCTGCCAGACGATAGTCGAGGAGGGAATGTACCTCACCCAGATTCCTGTCTTCCCTGCGAACAAGGCCGTGTACGATGTGGAAAAGACGCGCCCGACCCTGGGTGATCTCCTAAAACTGTACCCCGAGCTATCGAGGTGTCTCGGCTGCAATACTTGCACGAAGGTGTGCCCGCAGGAGCTGGATGTGATGAACTACATGGCTGCGGCCATGCGTGGCGACATCGCGCGCACCGCGGACATGTCCTTCGACTGCTTGATGTGCGGCCTGTGCGCTGCGCGCTGTCCTGCGGAGACCGTGCAGTACAACATAGCGATCCTCGCTCGGAGGTTGTACGCAAGGCATGTCGCCAAGAGAGCCGAACACCTCGCCGTGAGGGTTCAGGAGATCCTCGACGGCAAGTTCGACGCGGCCCTCGCGGAGTTGACGAGGCTCGACCGAGCCGAGCTCGAAAGGCTCTACAACGAACGAGACATCGAACCGGAGTAGGAGGGATGGAAAAGGTGGCTTACACTCCGCAGATGATGGAGTCCATGCGTCTCGTGGAAGCGTCGCGCGAGAAGCGGTATACTGAGAGGCACCCGCGCCTGAGCCCCGCTGAGAAGCAGGACATTCTTCGGAGGTTCCACCCGGACTTCCGGCCGGACACCATGCGCGCGGTGAAGGTGGGGCCCTCTCGCGGTTCGATGATGCCCCACGAGCTCGTCAACGTGCTCGAGGCAAGGAGCAGGCTCGATCCTGATACCTTCACCATTGACCGGATCGACTACGATGTGGATGTGCTGGTGGTGGGAGGGGGAGGGGCGGGCTCCTCTGCGTCTTTGATGGCGCACTCTGCGGGCGCGAACGTCCTTCAAGTCACCAAGCTCAGACTGGGTGACGCCAACACAATGATGGCACAAGGCGGCATCCAGGCAGCCGACAAGCCCAACGACTCTCCGATGATCCACTATCTCGACGTCATCGGCGGCGGCGGCTTCGTGAACAAACCCAACCTCGTGAGGGCGCTCGTTGAAGACGCGCCGCTCGTGATAAAGTGGCTGGAGGATCTTGGGTGCATGTTCGACAAGGAGCAAGACGGAACCATGATCACCCAGCACGGTGGAGGCACGTCGCGCAAACGCATGCACGCCGCGCGCGACTACACCGGGGCGGAGATCATGAGGACTCTAAGAGACGAGGTGCGGAACAAGCCGATCCCCGTCATCGAGTTTTCGCCCGCGATCGAGCTTCTGTCAGACGGCGAGGGGAGGTGCACGGGGGCCGTTCTCATGAACCTCGAGACGAGGGAGTTCTTCATCGTGCGCGCCAAGACGGTCGTCTTAGCGACGGGCGGGTTCGGAAGGCTTCACGTGGCGGGGTTCCCTACCACGAACCACTACGGAGCTACCGCGGACGGTCTCGTCATGGCCTACCGAATTGGGGCGAACCTCATCTTCCTCGACGCGACGCAGTTTCACCCAACAGGGGCCGCGTACCCGGAGCAGATCGTCGGCCTCCTCATCACCGAGAAGGTCCGGGGCGTGGGCGCGCAGCTGGTGAACGCCCGTGGGGAGCAGTTCGTGTTCCCTCTAGAGACGAGAGACGCGGTTTCGAGCGCCATTCTCCGCGAGTGCCACGAACGGAGGGCGGGCGTGGTCACGGAGACGGGGCAGCACGGAGTGTGGCTGGACTCGCCCATGATAGAGCACATCCATGGAGAGGGCACGATACTCAGGACCCTTCCGGCCATGTTCCGCCAGTACAAACGTTTCGGGATAGACATGAGGAAGGAGCCCATTCTCGTGTACCCGACTCTTCACTATCAGAACGGCGGAGTTGAGATATCGGAGGATACGAGCACATGTGTGGAGAACTTGTTTGTGGCGGGTGAGACCTCGGGAGGCGTCCATGGACGAAATCGCCTCATGGGGAATTCCCTGCTCGATGTGGTGGTTTTCGGGAGACGGGCCGGTCTTGCCGCATCAGAGCGGGCACGAGGCGTCAAGCCTGGAAAGCTCACTCTCGAGCACGTGAGGCGCTATCACAAAGAGCTCGATGAGGCGGGCATCGGAAGAGACAGGGTGTCGCCCATGATCCTTCCGCCCTATGCCCGTCACGAAGCCAAGCCGGGTGCCAACCCCGCGGTGCTGTAGCACTTGTAGCACTGTTGAGTCGAGGGGAGAGGCCGCGGGGTGTGGGGTCTCAGGGTCGCACGAGTTGTCGTTGAAGCACTAAACCTGCGCATCGCGCAAAGAAGGGGCGGGTGACGATGCCTGGAAGCAATGGGGCGGGGCCGGCCCTAGATGAACGGCGGTCCGAGGTGCCGGTGGAGATCAACTCAAAGTGGTGTAAGGGGTGCGACATCTGCGTGGCCTTCTGTCCCAAGGAGGTACTGACTAGACCTGAAGGGGGAAAGGCGCAGGTTGCGCACCCCGAAAAGTGTACACGTTGCGGGCTGTGCGAGATCATGTGCCCTGACCTAGCGATCGTCGTGATCCCGGCGCCCCGCAAAGGGGCGTCGATACGCGGGCAGGGAGGTGACGCTGATGCTTAGCAGTGCCGGCGCGCGTTTGATGCAGGGTAACGAGGCCTGCGCGGAAGGAGCCATCGCCGCGGGTCTACGGTTCTTCGCGGGCTACCCCATAACGCCGTCCACTGAGATCGCTGAGGAGCTCGCGCTGCTCCTTCCGAAAGTGGGCGGGAAGTTCATTCAGATGGAGGATGAGATCGCGAGCATATCAGCGATCATAGGAGCGTCGCTCGCGGGGGCGAAGTCCATGACCGCGACGAGCGGACCGGGGTTCTCCCTGAAGCAAGAGGGGATAGGATTCGCATCGTATACCGAGGTGCCGTGCGTCATAGTGAACGTCCAAAGAGTGGGACCGAGCACGGGGGTGCCCACAGCGCCGGCGCAGGGCGACGTGATGCAGGCGCGCTGGGGGACCCACGGGGATCATCCGATAGTGGTGTTGTGTCCGTCTTCCGTCGCGGAGACTTTCTCGTTGATAATCGAGGCGTTCAACATATCGGAGCGCTGGCGGATACCTGTGGTCTTCCTGATGGACGAGGTTATCGCTCACATGCGTGAGAAGGTCGTGGTCCCCGAAGCAAGCGCGATCAGGATCGTGGAACGGCCCAGGCCTCAGGTCGCCCCGGACGAGTACCTCCCTTACGCGGCGGGCGAAGACCTGGTTCCCGCCATCGCGGATTTCGGCTCGGGATACAGATACCACGTCACTGGCCTGACTCACGACGAGACGGGCTTCCCTACCACCAAGGCTTCCGAGGTGGACGCCCTTGCGCGCCGCCTGGACGCGAAGATGAGGAGGGCGGCCCCCCACGTCACGTTCGTGGACGAGTTCCTCGTGAACGACGCCGAGGTAGCGGTGTTTGCGTACGGTGTGACCGCTAGAGCCGCAGCCAAGGCTGTCCGCGACGCGCGAGCCCAAGGTCTGAAGGCGGGACTCGTCAAGGCGAGAACGCTCTGGCCGTTCCCCGAGGAACACGTGCGTAAGGTGGCTGAGCGGGTGCGAGCAATAGTCGTCCCCGAGATGAACATGGGCCAGCTGGTGCTGGAGGTCGAAAGGTCATCGGCGGGCCGTGCCGAAGTCGTGGGCCTTTCCCGCGTGGACGCTGAACCCATCACGCCCGACGAGATCCTGGCGAAACTGCGGGAGGTGTGAGATCTACCATGGCTACGCCTGTGACTCACTACCTGAGGACGAGCAAGATGCCGCACATATGGTGTCCGGGGTGCGGGCACGGGATAGTGCTTGGCGCCGTGTTGAGGGCGATAGATTCGAACGGCCTCGACAAGGACAAGGTATGTGTGGTTTCCGGGATAGGGTGTGCCTCACGTGCACCGGGATATCTGGATTTCAACACGCTTCACACGACGCACGGAAGGGCCATCGCTTTCGCAACCGGGATCAAAATGGCCAAGCCAGAGCTGAAGGTGATCGTGCTCACAGGTGATGGTGACGCCGCCGCCATAGGCGGGAACCACCTCATACACGCGGCGCGACGCAACATCGGCATAACTACGGTGTGCTTCAACAACAGCATTTACGGGATGACTAGCGGACAATACTCGCCCATGACTCCAACTGGGAGTCTTGCTAGCACGGCGCCATACGGCAACATAGAGGAGCCCTTCGACCTGTGCGACCTCGTGTACGCGGCGGGCGCGAGCTACGTCGCCCGAGGCACCGCTTACCATGCCCTCCTTCTGTCGAAGCTGATTGCGAGGGCCATAGCGACCGAGGGGTTCTCGTTCGTGGAGGCCATCACGCAGTGCCCAACGTACTATGGACGGCGCAACAAGTTGAGGTCGGCGGTAGACATGCTGAAATGGCAAAAGGAGCACGCCGTGTCCGTGGCCGCTGCATCCAAGATGTCCGCGGAGGAACTTGCAGGCAAGTTCAGGATAGGTGAGCTTGGCGTGAGGACCAGGCAGGAGTACTGCCGGAGGTACGCTGGTCTCATGGAGACGGCGCAGAAGGAGGAGGCTGAGCGGGATGCGTAAGGAGGTCAGGCTCTCGGGAAGTGGTGGGCAGGGGCTGATCCTCGCGGGCATAATCCTTGCGGAAGCCGCTATTCGCGACGGTCACGAGGTGGTTCAGACGCAGTCGTACGGACCGGAGGCTCGTGGCGGGGCGAGTCGCGCTGAGGTCATCATCTCCGATGAGGCCATCGACTACCCCAAAGTGGTGGCTCCAGACGTCGTCCTCGTGATGTCTCAGGAAGCGTGCAACAAGTACGCGCGTCATGTGAAGGCCGGCGGGATGCTCGTGGTGGACGGGACCAACGTGAGGACCGTGCCGGATCTCGAGGCGGCGAACGTCGTGCGCCTACCTATCACGGAAATCGCGAGGCGTGACGCGGGTCGTCAGGTGACCGCGAACATGGTGGCTCTCGGCGCGCTCGTGGGACTAGCGGATCTTGTGACGCCAGAGGCGGCAGAGCACGCCGTGAGAGAGCGGGTTCCCAAGGGGACGGAGGACCTGAACCTGAAGGCGTTCAGACTCGGGATGAAGTGGGCGAGGGAGGCTTCGGGTTCGACATGAAACTCCATGAATTCCAGGCAAAGGACATGATGAGGCGCTACGGGATACGGACGCCCCGCGGCGAGGTTGCCAGCACGCCGGACGAGGCGGGCGAGATCGCCGCGAGGCTGGGGTGCGCGGTGGCCGTCAAAGCCCAGGTCCATGTGGGGGGTAGGGGCAAGGCAGGTGGCATCGCGGTCGCCGCCACACCGGACGAGACCAGACGCCAAGCGTCGAGGATTCTCGGAATGAGCATCAAGGGTCTTACGGTCACGAGAGTGCTCGTGGAAGAAGCTGTTAACGCTACCCGCGAATACTACGCGGGAATGACCGTGGATCGTGCGCGGCGTTCTATCGTGGTCATGGCGAGCAGCGAGGGCGGGGTGGATATAGAGGACGTCGCCGCGCGAACGCCCGAAAGGATCGCCAAGGTCTGGGTCAGCCCACGGGACGGATTCGAACCGTGGCAAGCGAGGTCGCTCGCGCTCTCGGCGGGGTTCGAGAGAAAGGCGTTGGGCCAGGCGGGGGCGATGATAGCCAATCTCTTTCGGCTCTTCATAAGGGAGGATGCTTCGCTTGCGGAGATCAACCCGCTCATGCTGGCTGATGACGGGCGGGTGATTGCCGCGGACGCCAAGATCACCGTCGACGACAACTCCCTTTCACGTCACCCCGAGTACCAAGCGCTGACTGGGGGAGACAGCGACGACCCGCTGGAGCAAGAGGCGTACAGGCGCGGCCTGACCTATGTCAAGCTGGACGGAAACATCGGCGTCATAGGAAACGGAGCCGGGCTCGTCATGGCGACGCTTGACGCCATCAATGCGGAAGGAGGCCGCGCTGCGGACTTCCTCGACATAGGCGGTGGCGCGAGAGCCGACGTGGTGAAGAACGCACTCGAACTCATCCTGATGGATGGCCGAGTGAGGGCCATTCTGATCAACGTGTTCGGAGGCATCACGCGGTGCGATGAGGTAGCTTCCGGTCTCCTTGCGGCGGCGGAGTCCGTGGGCGTGCGCGTGCCGATCGTCGTGCGGCTCGCCGGCACTAGGGCAGAAGAAGGAAGAGAGCTCTTGCGCGGGACTTCTGTAGTGGCCGCCGAGGGCATGGCGGATGCCGCGAGACATGTGGTGGCGCTTGCCGCGAGGGGGGTGAGCTGATGGGTATTTTCGTGGGAGAACACACGAGGCTCGTGGTGCAGGGGATCACGGGCAGGGAAGGACGGTTTCACGCGGGACGAATGAAGGAGTACGGGACGAACGTGGTCGCGGGGATGACTCCGGGGCGGGGAGGCACTGACGTAGACGGCGTTCCCGTGTACGATACTGTGCTCGAAGCCGTGAAAGAGACGGGCGCCAACACATCGTGCATATTCGTGCCGGCTTCAGCGGCCGCGGATGCCGCGTCTGAGGCCCTTGCCGCAGGGATCGAGACGGTCGTGTGCATCACCGAGGGCATTCCCACCCTGGACGTAATGAGCGTCCTCGACGCTGCCAAGGCTCAGGCGTTAAAGGGGAGGATCATAGGCCCGAACTGCCCGGGCCTCGTGACGTGTGGCAAGGCGCTCGTCGGCATCATGCCCGGCAACATTTTCACTCCTGGGCCCGTTGGCCTCATCTCCAGGAGCGGAACCCTCACGTATGAGGTAGTGAACCTGCTCACGTCGAAGGGGATAGGCCAGTCCACGTGCATCGGGGTCGGAGGTGACCCCATAATCGGGACGAACTTCGTTGACTGCCTTGCCGAATTCGAGCGCGATCCCGAGACCAGGGTGGTGGTGCTCATCGGCGAGATCGGAGGCCAAGACGAGGAGGACGCGGCGGCGTTCATCAAGGACAACGTGAGCAAACCCGTGGTGGCGTTCGTATCTGGGCGCACTGCGCCGCCTGGGAAACGCATGGGGCACGCGGGCGCCATAGTGTCTGGCAGCATGGGAACAGCCGAATCGAAGGTGAGGGCGTTCCGTGAAGCAGGGGTGCCTGTCGCCGATAGCATCGCGGACATCGCGGATCTGGTGGCGAAGGCGTTGGGCCGGTGAGGCTCGAAAAGCACTCGCTGCGCGGACAAAGGCGCGATCGCGGGGTGGGCCGCCGATGAGGCGTCCGCCCCTCGATCGCGACGTGGCGGTGGCGATGCCAGGTTGAGACGGCTCGCCTTCGAACCAAGCGGGAAGAAGAATCGGATGCGTCGCCTCTTGGGCCCGGCCGGCTAGACAGTAGACGCAGGCACATCCGGTACTGGATCCTTGAGGAACTGGGCGAGCATACTTGCGACGAACCTCTGGAACTGCGGCGTCTTTGCCAGCTCTAGCAGAAGACTGAGGGAACCGGCTGGCACTGGCGGCACTTCGGAACCCTGGAGACCGGGCTCTTCGGTCAACGAGGCCTTGACTAGGGCGCTGATCTCCGCTAGAGCCCCCGTGGCCTCGTCAGCGAGTTTGAGGGAAGACTGAACCCTGTTGAGAGTGGCGTTCACCGTCCCGTCCGCGATGACCCCGCGTAGTGCCACCTTCGCGCGGGACAGCAGGTTAGGCTGCGATGCCTGCGCATCTGACATCTGCGAGGCCTTGTCTGGTCCGTTGCCGCCGTGCGCGGATCCATCCGAATCGGAGGATGGAGCGTTCCCGCCCGACGCCTGGGAGGCAGCCGGGTTGCGGTGGAGGCGGGAGACCCGCTCGCGGAGGACCTCCCGATTTCCGGTGCCGGGCCCCACGAAGCCGCCCATGGCCCCGTAGCGTCCTCTCTCGGCTGCGGCAGGCGTTTCCGCCGTGCCGTTCCCGGGCCGGGCGTTCTCTATGGCGTCGAGCCTAGACGATATCTTGTCGTGCGACTCCTCGAGGCGTCTCAGGGTTCGTTCGAGACGCTGCAAGACAAGGCTCTGCTGGGCGACGACCTCCTGTAGCGTCGGCATCTCTCGACGGGAATCCTTGGTATCTTGTACCTCCATGGAGAACCACCCCGCTCCCTATCTGTGCCCACCAGGTTTCTTATCGGTCGGCATTACATTATATGACCTTTCATGAAGACTGTGCGGGGCACGCGCCATCCGGAAGAGGGAGCGCGCCGACGGCTATCGCCTGTCACGCCTCACCAAACCCTGCCCTTCGGAATACGATCTATCAGCACCGGGCGGTGGCCCTGTGCGGATACTGCGGTGCGCGGGAAGCCGCAAGCCGGGAAGGTGGGACACGACGCCCATGGCGGACGAGTTGGAGGAACTCAGATCGAAAATCCGCGAGACTCTGCAGCAGAACGGAGGAACGTCGCTGGCAGGGGTGCTGCGCGAGGCGGGCATCTCCCCCGATAGGCAGGAAAAGGTGAAGGGCCTGCTCGGCGGGATGGGCTTTTCAGACGGTCAGCTGCTAGACCCTGCGGAGCTCGCCAAGATCGCGCAAGGTTTCTTGTCGTCGATGCCAGAGGAGGCCCGGCGCCAGCTCCTCGGGGTAGCTCTCCAAGTGGTGACTGAAATGAGTGGGAAAGGCGTGCCTCCAGGAATCACGGATGCCTTGTCACGCCAATCGAGCGAGGAAAGCAAGGATGTCCCACCCGATCCGAGCCAACGAGGGAGCGGCTAGATACACGGAGACCGAGCGAGAGCGCGCGGGGAACCAACCAACACGGCACCCCATATGATAGTAGCGAGGTAGGCACCGACGAACGAGGTTGCCTGCGGCAAAGTGGCATGACGAGTCCGGTGAGGCAGGGTGGGTCTCGTGAAAGTGCACGCGAACGAAAGCAAAGGGGGGTATGACCGGTGACGCAAGAGGTCCAATTCTGGTGGATAATCATACTGCTATTCGTCTTGCTCATCCCGATATTCTTGATCTTCTTCCCAATCTGGCCGTGGAGCAAGAAGGCCTGATCCCGCACATGGCTGCATGAAGTGAGGGACGGCAAAGTGATCGTCGGGCGGCCTGACCAGGGAAGCGACTTGGGGTCTCCATGGGAAGGCCGCGCGAGACCTCGTGACACACGAGGAAAGGAGGTCTCCCCATGACCCAGGAGATCGAGTTCTGGTGGATAATCATACTGCTCTTCGTCCTGCTCATCCCGCTCTTCTTGGTCTTCCTCCCGCTCTTTTCTTGGGGCAAGGGCGCGTAACGCTTGCTGCGGGCTGGGTGAAGTCTGGGAAACGGGGGGAGCGGACCGTGGTCCAACAACTCGAACACTGGTGGATCGTCATTCTCCTGTTCGTTCTGTTACTCCCGGAGCTCATCTCTCTATCCGCGGCGCTCGTCTCGATCCGTGCTAGGAAACCATGACCTGCTTGCCAACTCACAGCCTCCTCGCAGAAGGGCCTTCGGCCTCGACGGCCGGGGCCCTTCTGCGTTGACGAGAGGCCTCTTGGCGGCTCTTCCCCCGGGGGGGGGCCCTCCACTCACCGACCCTTGCCTTCAGGAATATCATTTAGCGTCGCTGAAATCCGCCGTAGAGGAGGACCAGGCACATGCTCCCGACTTATGCCGCCTACCTTATGGCACTTGCTATCCTCGCGCGCAAATCGCGCCGCGGAGCGGGGAGGACCAGATCAAGGGTGGTCCGGAAAATCGTCTTGTTTAGGCCGGGCGTGGAACCCGAAAAGGTCCGCTCCCTGGTCGAGGAGTGCGGGGGAAGGCTCAAGAAGCGACTGCCAATAGTGAACGGCGCAGCGTGCGTCTTTCCCGAGGAAGCGACGGCCATGAGCCTCCTTTCACGCTCAGGCGAGGTGGCGTGGGTGGAGGACGATTTCGTCGTCTCTGTTACGAGTGCTTGCTTGTTCGGTCCGGGACCGCGTCCCAAGCCGCGTCAACAGGTTGTGCCCTGGGGGATCACGAAGGTGCGGGCTCCCGAGGCCTGGAGCCGCGCCACCGGAAGGGGAGTGCGCGTGGCCGTGCTCGACACGGGCATAGACGCCGACCACCCTGACCTCAAACCGAATGTCGACGGCGGGTTCGACTGCATCAACGAGACGACGACCATAGCCGACGACAACGGCCACGGCACGCACGTGGCCGGAACCATCGCGGCACTGGACAACGATATCGGGGTCGTGGGGGTGGCGCCCGAGGCACGGCTTTACTCCGTGAAGGCTTTCGATTCTCGGGGCCAGGGTCAGGTGTCTGACATAGTGCAGGGCGTGGAGTGGTGTATTACCAACCGTATGCAGGTCATCAACATGAGCTTCGGAACCCCCGATTCCAGCAAGGCCCTGACCATCGCCATCGAACAGGCTGCTCGTGCAGGCATCGTGATGGTCGCGGCCGCGGGCAACGACGGCAAGCGTGATCACGTGCTGTACCCAGCCCGTGATCCCAATGTGATCGCCGTGGCCGCATCAACCCGTGACGACCGCGTGGCTTCGTTCAGCAACTCCGGCGAACAGGTGGCGGTCGCCGCGCCCGGTGAAGATATCTTCTCGACGCACAGGGACGGCGGGTACAAGACCTTGGCCGGCACGTCCATGGCTTGCCCTCATGTCGCCGGAATCGCCGCGCTGATCCTCTCGGCCTCGCCAGGCCTCGACAGGGACGCTGTCCGGGACATTCTGTGCAAGACAGCCACCCGGCTGCCAGGGTTTGCCCCTGACCAGCAAGGATCGGGCATAGTGAACGCCCTGGAGGCGGTCGCTCGTGTTCGTCTGTCGCCCTGACTGTTCCACCCGGGGATTCTCACCCGGAGTACTCCTGTGTGTGACGAGGTGATCCGCTGTGGCCCAAGTGTCCCGCGTCCTTGAGGACGCAACATGGCAGCTTTTGGGTCTACCGAACGTGGTAGGCGTGGGCCGCGGATACAAGGTTACCGCCGGCATCCGTGGCTCCACTGAGTGTATTGTCGTGCTCGTGAAGAAGAAACTACCGAGGGGAGTTCTCGAGACTCAGGCAATGGCTCCCGCCGAGGTGCATGGGGTTCCCACCGACGTCGTGGAGGTCGGGGAGATACGGTTCCTTGAAGGAGGCGCTGAAGGCGCAGGCGATGAACCGGTCGACACACCGACCTGGACTGAAAGGCCCCGCAGAGGGGCGCGGATTCGCCCTGCTCGGCCTGGCGTCAGCATTGGTCACTATCAAGTGACCGCGGGCACGCTGGGGGCGATAGTGTGGGACAGGAAGACTGGGGAGCCTTTCATCCTGTCCTGCAACCACGTGCTCGCCAACGCCACCTCTGGTCGGGACGGCAGAGCGAAGCTGGGCGACCCCATCGTCCAGCCCGGCGCGGCTGACGGGGGGACTGTCGACCGAGATCAGATCGCCGTTCTCGACAGGTTTGTTCCGATCCACATGTCAGGGAGGGTGCCTGCATGCCTTGCCTCGAAGGCAGCCGAAAGGCTCCTCAACAACTGGCTGCGGGTTACGGGCGTCGCGGCCAGGGTGGAGATGGTGACCAGGTACTCTACCATGGCCGTGAACACCGTGGATGCCGCATTGGCCCGTCCGCTCCACCGGAGCTCCGTCGAACCGGCCATCCTCGGGCTCGGCGAGCTGCGGGGAGCTGCCGATCCCGAACTTGGCATGGCGGTGAGGAAGAGCGGCCGGACCACCGGTGTGACCGCGGGCGAGATAACCTCGGTCGACACTACCACGAGGGTTGTGTACACGGGCAATGTGACCGCGACTTTCCGAGACCAGATAGTGACCGGTCCGATGGGCGAAGGAGGAGACTCCGGCTCGGTCCTGGTGGACGCCGACATGCGAGCGGTGGGACTCCTCTTCGCCGGCTCTGACAAGGCGACGCTTTACAACAGGATCACGAACGTCTTGGACGCGCTGGCCGTAACGATTGAGCGCCCGAGCTGAGGAACCAAGGCGGATCGGATCGGCACGGAACAACTCAGCGAGACGCGGAGGAGCGGCTAGCAAAGCAGGAAAACCAAGTCAGGTGACGAAAAACGAGAACATGACGTGGGATCGGTCGAGGGCACACGCCGGTCCCGGAGGTGAACGGGTCGTGAAGGCGGTCGCCATTGCTGTCCTGAGCTATCTGATAGGGTCGATCCCCTTCTCTTACCTGTCCGCGATGGTTTTCAAGAGGACCGATGTGAGGAAGGTGGGATCGAGGAACGTCGGCACGACAAACGTGCTTAAGTCCGCAGGCCTCATTCCCGGCCTCATCGCCGCCGTAGGTGACTGCGGCAAGGGAGTCTTGGCCGTGCTCATCGCGAGAGCCACGGCTCCCGAGTTGTACTGGATGACATTCGCAGCCGGCCTTCTGGCTGTCGTCGGGCACAACTGGCCGATCTGGCTCGGGTTCCACGGAGGAGGAGGCCTGGCGACGTGCATTGGCAGCTTGTTAGTGCTCTCGGCGGCGTCCGTGTTCTATCTGCTCGCCCTGTGGGGCGCCTCCTACGTCCTCACGAGACACAAGTACGCGAGCTCCCTGTTCGGTTGCATGTCGCTGCCGGTGTTCCTGGGAGTATACGAGCAGTCCTGGGCGTACTTCGGGTTTGGGTTTGGCATGGGCGTTCTCCTCGGTGCGAAGCAGGTGCTCGCGTGGTTGAGATACGGTAAGAAGCCCGAGAGCATCGCGGCGTGCTGATGCCCACGTGCCGCCCGTCCGGACGTGCCCATTCCCAACGGGTCGCACGCGACGGCAGACTCGGGGGCGCTGAAGGCCCAAACTCGGGAGCGACGAAGGCCGTGGCACACGGGCGCCGCTCCCGTTGAGTTTGCAGCAAAGGAGGAGCAAGGTGGCAAGCAGGGTATACGTCACGAACATGAGGACGAAGAGCGGCCTTTCTTTGGTGGACAAGGTCGGTCTGTTGTTCGACGCTGCGGGGTTTGCGCAACTCTTCGGAAAGGACGATCTCGTCGCGATAAAGCTGCACGTAGGAGAGCCGGGCAACATCGCGTTCATCCCGCCGCCGCTCGTCAGGAGGGTCGTCGACAAGATAAAGGCCGCGGGCGCACGCCCGTTCCTTACCGACTCGAATACCCTGTACGTCGGCAGACGATCGAACGCCGTGGACCACACCATATCCGCGTTGGAGAACGGGTTCACGTACGCGACCGTGGGGGCACCTTTCATCGTAGCCGACGGCTTGACAGGCCATGAGCACGTGAAAGTGCCCATCGACGGCGTGCGCCTCAAAGAAGTCCGCATAGGGGCTGCTATCGCCCAGGCAGACGCCATGATAGCCCTCTCGCATTTCAAAGGCCACGAGGCCACGGGCTTCGGGGGGGCCATCAAGAACGTCGGCATGGGTTCCGCGAGCCGCGGTGGCAAGCAGGAGCAACACTCGAACCTCAAGCCAGCGGTGCGTCTCGAGAAGTGCACCGGGTGCGGCAGGTGCGTCAGGTGGTGTCCCGCCGGGGCTCTTTCGGTGGGCGATGATAGAAGGGCACACATAGATCCGGAGCGCTGCATCGGCTGCGCTGAGTGTACGATAACGTGCAACAACAGAGCCATCAAGGTGCAGTGGGAGGAAGGCGAGGAGGGAAGCCTCCAGGAAAAGATGGCCGAGTATGCGCTCGGGGTCGTAAAAACCAAGGCGGGCAAGTGCGGCTTCATGAACTTCGTGATGAACGTCTCGCCCCAGTGCGACTGCTACGCGTGGAACGATGTCCCCATCGTGCCGAGCGTCGGCATCCTGGCTTCGTGCGACCCCGTTGCCGTGGATGCAGCCTCGGTCGATTTGGTCAACCGGGCGACGGTTCTCCCAGGGTCGGCCGTTGATCGCTCCGATGAAGCCGGTCCTCACGCGGACAAGTTCGCAGCCCTGTATCCGGATGTGGACTGGACCGTGCAGCTGAGGCACGGCGAGCGGATTGGGCTCGGGACGCGGGATTACGCGCTTGTGCACGTGGCGATGGTCTGATTCCAGCGATCTCGGCGCGTGTCCCGCGCCCGGATCGCCCTCGCCCCGGACATACTAAGCGTGGTCGGAAGGATGCCCCGCGTCTTGCGGTGCATGAGGCCACGACGTGTGCGATGAGTGCTCGAAGGCCCGGCGGGGCGTTCATGGAGGACGAGAGAGTGCCAGGCGTTTACGTGACGGAAAGAAACTTTGGGGATGTCGCGATAGACCTCTATACCGTTGTAGAGAGCGTCGCTCCCGAATGGCTTGCGGGCGCAAGGTGGCTTCAGCGCAAAGACATCCCCATCAGCCAGGTAAAGGTGCGCGATCTCGGGACGCTCGCTGGAGACGAGTCAGCGTTGTGCGTCCTCACAGTGATCGAAGTCGTCTTTCACGCGCGAGGCGAGGAGAAGGAGCGTTCGGACCTCTACAATGTGCCTTTGGTCGTCGCGATGCGAGGCGTGGAGACGGGGAGCGAGCCGCTCGCCCAGATAAGGGGTCCAGGCTACGAGGCGCTCGTGTACGACGCCGCTGATACCGCCATGTTTGCGAGGGCGGCGTTGGAAGGTGTCAGACAAGGGACCGTAGTGGCCACTGCGGAAGGCGCGTTCGAGTTTCGCGGCGCCGGTCCCGGCGCGCCGGGTGCGGTGCGCGCAGCGACGAAGCTGCCGGGAACTTCCACGAACACGCTCGTTGCCGTGGACTCCACATGGATCATGAAGGTCTACCGCAGGATGGTCCGGGGCGCGTCCCCGGACCTCGAGATGAGCGTGGGGTTGACCAAAGCGGGTTTCGGCCACATGCCCGCGACAGCTGGCTACGCGGTGTACAGGACGCGCGACGGGGCGTCCTTCCCCATCTTCTTGGTGCAGCAATTCGTGCCAAACCATGGTGAAGCGTGGCGAAGATTCCTCGCCGACGCTGCCGCCTTCGTTCGCGGCGGGGAGGCAGAGGGGGAAGGTGGCAAGGATCGGAGTGCGGCCCGCCTCGGTGAGATAACTGCCGAGCTTCACTGCGCTTCCGCTCGCGTGGGTGATGACGCGTTTCGTCCTGTGGACATGGACTCCCGCGACGTCCTTGCCCTTGAGCAAAGTCTGGGCGGGTCGGTGAGTGAGTCCATGAAAGCACTCCGGCAGGCCGAGGGACGCTACGAACAGCCGTATACCGGGATGATCCGCGACGCGGCGCGACGCGCAGACGACCTCATCGCGCTAGTGAAGCGGGCGTGCCGCGGCCTCGAATCCGGTCGAGACCTGGGCAAGAAGATCCGAATCCACGGCGACCTGCACCTCGGCCAGTTCCTGGTGATTGCTGGGGAAGCTAGGAACTGCGGCGAGGACTTCGTCGTGATAGACTTCGAAGGGGAGCCTTTGCGCCCTTCCGAGGAGAGGAGACTGAGAGCGAGCCCCTTGCGGGACGTGGCGGGGATGCAGAGGTCGTTCGATTATGTGGCCTACTCGGCGGTCCTAGCACCTGAGGGGAACCGGTCGGAATATGGCGGAGGTGCGTCTGCCGCGCCGGCGCACGCCGGAAGAGGGGAGATCGAGCATGCGCTCTTTCAGAGGGCGAGGGCTTGGGGCAGACGAGCGGCAGCGGCGTTCCTCGCGGGCTACCTGCAGAGAATACGGCGCGACGCCCCGGACCTCGTGCCGGGGGACGACAAAGACTTCAGGCTGTTGCTCACGTCTTTCAAGCTGGAGAAAGCCCTCTACGAGGTGAGATACGAGCTCTGGAACCGTCCCACATGGGTGGAGATCCCCATCGCGGGAGTCCTGGATTGCATGGAGGAACTCGGCGGCCTTGTTGGGAGGCCGTGACGCAGGCCCACGCGGAGTCTGGGCCTTCTGCCTAGCACGGTCAGAGTGCAAGTGATGAGGAGGACGATGGCTGCGATGGAGAGGCGGCTGTCCGTGACGATGATGACAAACGAATACCCGCCTAATGTGTACGGCGGAGCCGGGGTCCACGTGGACTACCTGTCGCGGGCGCTGGCGAAGACGGTGGACGTGGAGGTCAGGTGTTTCGGGGATGAACGCACGGGGCCGGAGGATATGACGGTGCGGGCTTATGAGCCGTGGGAGCTCGTGGCGAGAGACGGCGACCCGCGCTGCGCGAAGGCGCTCTTGCCGCTATCGACCAACCTCGCCATGGTGAAAGACCCGATCAAGTCCGACGTGGTCCATTGTCACACCTGGTACACGTTCATGGCGGGGTTCTACGCGAAGGAGCTGTACGGGAAGCCGCTAGTCACCACAATCCATAGCCTCGAGCCGCTCCGCCCGTGGAAAGAGGAGCAGCTGGGTCCGGCATACAGGCTCAGCCGGTGGATGGAGCGCACCGGCGTGCTGGCGTCAGACAGGGTGATCGCGGTCTCGGAGGGGATGAAGAAAGACATCCTCAAGTGCTACACTATTCCAGAGGACCGCATCCGGGTCATCCACAATGGCATTGACCTCGACGAATATAAGCCAGTCCGCACGAACGACGCACGCCGCGAGTACGGCGTAGGCGACAAGTACGTGCTCTTCGTGGGGCGGATGAGCAGACAGAAAGGGATAATCCACCTTCTCGAC
Source organism: Bacillota bacterium (assembly GCA_024653485.1). Lineage (NCBI taxonomy): Bacteria > Bacillati > Bacillota > Bacillota bacterium. The sequence goes on from JANLFY010000001.1 coordinate 223,814, forward strand.
GCCGTCCCATACTTGCCCGAGGACGTCCAGATCGTGCTGTGCGCGGGCGCGCCTGACACAGAGGAGATAGAGCGTGAGGTGGTGGAGCGCACGGCGGGCAGGCCCAATGTCGTGCTGATCCGGGAGATGGTCCCAAAACGCAAGATCATCGAGCTATATACTAACGCAGCCGTGTTCTGCTGCCCTTCCATTTATGAGCCGTTCGGCATAATCAACCTCGAGGCCATGGCGTGCGAGACTCCCGTTGTGGCGTCGGCCGTGGGCGGCATACCTGAGGTCGTGGTCGACGGAGAAACGGGGTTCCTGGTTGAGCCGGGCGATCCGCAGGCACTTGCCCGGGCTATAAACACACTGCTCCGTGACGGTGAACTAGCCCGGTCCTTTGGTGCGGCGGGTCGAAAACACGTGGAGGCCCGTTTCAGCTGGGACGCCGTCGCCCTTAAGACTAAAGACCTCTACGCTGAGCTGGTGGAGCCGTCGCACAGCTAGAGCGCGCCGGTCACTTGACCTGCCGCCCGCTGTCGCCCGCTGCCGCAGGTCGGGACGCGGCGCCTGTCTTTGTCGCCGCCCCCGAGGGCTTCTTCCGGTCTCCGGCTTCCGGCTATGGATTCGGCTCCGCGTGGGGCGCGGGCTCCTCCGGAGCGCCGGCCCGCGTCTGGGGGGCGTTCCCGGATTCGTTCCCCGATCCGGATTCGCGCCCGGCCGCGTCTTTCTCCCCGTTCGCGGGACTGACGCTAGTCCCGGCGCCAGCTCCGGCCCCAGCCCCGGTCTCCGCGGCGGTCTCTCTTGTTGCGCCGGGCTGCGCTCGCGCCTCCTCGGCCCCGGCCTCCATCCTCCATTCGAAGTAGCTCCAGATGCCTTTCGTGATTCCCCGGGCGGCCCTATCCCGGAAACCGGGGTCCATGAGGAGCAACTCCTCGGTGAGGTTCGACATGAAAACCACTTCGACCAGGCAGGAAGGCATCTTCGCCTCTCGGATGACGTACAGGTCGGGCCTCTCGCGTACCCCCCTATCCGGAAGGCCTATTGCCCTCACGAGGCTCGTCTGGACGTGCTCCGCGAGCCGACGGCTCATCGGAACGCTGGAGCAGAACAGCGTTTCAGTGCCTGACGACGTCTCAGTTCTTCCCGCGTTCGCGTGTACGCTGATGAAGATATCCGCGCGCTCCTCTGCAGCGACCTTCACGCGCTCGGGCAGAAAGACGCTCACGTCGTCGGTGCGCGTAAGTACGGCTTTGGCCCCCGCTTCGCTCAACATGGCGGCGACGCGCTTCGAGATGTCCAGGGTCACGGCTTTCTCCTGCAGTCCCGTCGCTCCGACCGCTCCGGGGTCACTGCCGCCGTGCCCGGGGTCTACTACTATCGTCTTCTTGTAGAGCGGCGACCGCGTAATCTCGACGGCGGTCTCGCCCCACGATCCGTCGGGCCCGAGTTCCCTGGGAGGCTCATAGTGGCCCACGTAATATGGTAGGTCCACGACGACCCTCACGGTCATGGGTCCAAACTGGGCGAGGCGAATCCTTTCGATGGTGCCGTCTCCCACTTCGACGGAACCTTCGGGCGCGTCAAGCACGGAGTCCTCGAAATCCATGACGAGCCTATGCGGTTCTACGAGGCGCGTGATCTTCGCCGGCGGGAGGCCGGTGGACTTCACTGTCACGCGTGTGGACTTGAGGTGAGTGGCGAAGGCCGCGCCCAGGATGCGGTGGCCGAAGTCGACCACAACCTCGCCCGGCCTGTCTGACGAAGTGAACACGGAGTATGTCGTCTCCTTGGCGAGGTCAACGACTACGCGCACGGTGTCCGGTGAGTGTTGGCTCGCTCGGATCTGCCTTGCTATTCCGTGGGACACGGGCATGGGGCCGGGGTTGCCTACGAGAACGGCACCGGGCAGGTCCACGACGATCCTCGGAGGATCGATGAGGATGGAGGTCTTGTACTTGAGCTTGCCCGTGCCTTTCACGATGGCCTCGGCACGGCCATCCACCTCGCGGAATTCCAGCCCCGTCACACGCTGGGGAAACGTGATGACGATTTCGTGGGGGTTCTCCTCCGGCGAAGTCACCGAGTGGGCGGATTCCTGGCACAGGTCTATCACGAGTCGCACGACGTTCGAGCTGAACTGGGCGACTCGCACCTTGTCCACTATGCCGTCTCCCACCTGGAGTGGCTCGGGCCGCGACGGCAGCACTGCTCCTTCTATGTCGACGACCAGTCGCGCCGGGTCCTTGAGGAGGAACGACTTCCATGTTGGCTTTCCAGGGCCCTCCAGCGACACTCTCACCGTTCCGTGCCCTTCCACGTCAGCGTAGGTCACCGCGAGAACGCGTACGGTGGGCTTTTCCTGGTTTAGTTGAGGCGTCACAGCGGGCGCTGAGGCGTGTGCTCGCGAGGCAGGCGTGACGAAGCCCGCCACTATGGACACGAACGCGGCGAGGACGAGCGGAAGCGGCCAGTTGTTGCGGCAGCGTGGGAGTCTCAACTCTTGGCCTCCAACCATTCGACTGCTATCAGGACCTCTTTCGACTCCGTTCAACAATTTCCTCTTCCACTGCGTGAATCCTCCCCTGGAAGAGCACATAGCAGGCAGAGCCTCGCCGCGTCGGGCGGCGAGCCGCCGCGGAGACGAGGTCGCAGGTGCCCGCATCGCGCACGCATGCGTTGCCGGGATCCGGATGGACGGGCTGGGGGCATGGACAGGCTGGAGGCGGGACACCGCGACTGACCGCTGGACCGGTCGGAATGTCCCGGCACGGGACTCCAGACCCGCCTACTCGGGTATCCCCCGGTTGCGCCGGGAACCACACGCGCAAGGCGACCACATAGGCGCCTCCGCTCTACGCTGTGTGCGTCTTCACTTCCCCTAGACGTGCCGGTAATATCATGCTTGAGGTGAGCGGGTTGGACGGAGGTTTCGAGCACACGGGCGGCCGCATCAGAAGACTTCGCCGCTTGAGACGCATGACCCAAGAAGACCTAGCTGAGCTCGCCGGCCTCCACGTCAGCTACGTGGGACAGCTCGAAAGAGGCCAGAGAACCCCGTCTGTCAAGACCCTCGACGCAATTGCCAAGGCCCTCCAGGTCGACCCGGCGCTTCTAGTAAAGTCTCTCGGAGACGACGAATCCCCGGTGGAAGATCTCCTCACCCTCGTCGCGGGGGCTTCGCCAGAGCAGGTCCAGCTCATCACGAGGATAGCGGAAACCGTGCTCTCTTCGGGATACAGGCTGGAGACCCGCGCGAGGAACGAAAGGTCGTCGGATCTTCCCGCAAACACCCCTGATGACAAGCCCGCGAAGTAACTGGCTTTGCGCGTCCCCGTTTCCCTGCTTTCACTCCTTTCGCTGCACCGGTGTTGCGGTGACGGTTTGAGCATGCATATAATAAGCATCGCAGCATCGTGTGGGAGGCGACCCGGGTGGATTCAAGGCCTATCGGCGTGTTCGATTCCGGCGTGGGGGGCCTCACTGTGGTACGCGAGGTGTGGCGGAAGCTCCCGAAAGAACGCGTTCTCTACTTCGGCGACACAGCGCGAGTGCCCTACGGTGGACGACCCGCAGCGGAGATAGAGGTATTCGCGAGAGAGATCATCTCTTACCTACGGAAGCTCGGAGCAAAGTTGGTCATAGTTGCGTGCAACACGACTTCAGCCCTCGCGCTCGACGAAGTTGGGCGAGAATTCGACGTGCCGCTCGTGGGGGTGCTGAGGCCGGGTGCTCGCTCCGCGGTGAGCGCGACGCGCGCCGGCAGGATAGGAGTGATCGCCACGGAGGGAACTACGAGGAGCGGCGCGTACGAGCGAGCAATAAGGGAGCTGATGCCCGAGGCGGCCGTCTTCTCCAAAGCATGCCCGATGTTGGTCCCTCTCATAGAAGCCGGGCGGACTTGCTCGCGCGAAGCCGAGGAGGCGCTCCGCGACTACCTTGCCCCCCTCCTGGAGTCCGACATCGACACTCTCGTGCTCGGATGCACTCACTATCCCTTCCTGGAGGACGCGATCAGGCGGATCGTGGGGCCGGACGTCACCATAGTTGACCCCGCGGGAGAGACAGTTGAGGTTGCGTCAGTCCTACTACGCGACCTAGGCCTCTCGAGTCATGAGAGGACCGGACCCGACCAGTTCGCGGTGAGCGGAGATCCTGAAGGATTCACCCGTGTCGCGGAGAAACTACTGGGGAAGCGGTTGCCGCGGGCCGCCAAGGTGGACCTACGAGAAAGCTCGATCAACCGGGGCTGACGTGCTCGAGGTTCACTCAGGGGCAGGTCTGGCTGGAGCGCGGCATAGGCCGGTCTTTCTGAAGGGAGACATGGGGAGGCGGTCGCGACGTGCCAAGGCGAGACGATAGAGCTAGCAGTGAGATCCGTCCGGTCAAGATCACGAGGGGATACATGAAATACGCTGAAGGCTCGGTGCTCATTGAGGTGGGGGACACCCGGGTCGTGTGCACGGCCACCATCGAGGATCGCGTGCCCCAATTCCTGAAAGGGCAGGGCAAAGGGTGGGTGACCGCTGAGTACGGAATGCTACCCAGGGCTACGAGCGAGCGAAATCCGCGGGAGGCCACGAAGGGAAGGTCGGGAAGGACCTACGAGATTCAGAGGTTGATAGGGCGGGCGCTGCGGGCAGTTGTGGATCTCGAGAGCATCGGCGAGCGCACCGTGTGGATAGATTGCGACGTGATACAGGCAGACGGAGGCACCCGCACTGCCGCCGTCACCGGGTCTTTCGTGGCTCTCGTGGAGGCTCTCTCCCGCCTGACGTGCGGCACGGGCGACGGTGCGCGCGGGGACTCGAGAGAAGGCGCCGGGGAAGCGATGCCCGGACATTTCCCAGTAAGAGACTTCATCGCGGCCACAAGCGTCGGCATCGTCGATGGCGAGCTTGTCGTGGACCTTTCCTTCGACGAAGACTCCCGCGCGAGCGTGGACATGAACGTGGTCATGACGGGGGGCGGCAAGCTGGTGGAGATCCAAGGAACCGCAGAGGGTAGCCCGTTTTCGAGGGCGGATCTCGATCGCATGCTGAGGCTTGCCAAGAGCGGCATCGACACCCTCATAGCGATCCAGCGGGACGTCCTCGAGGACTTGGCGGGCAAGGTGGGCCGTTGACATGTCTCGACTCGTGCTTGCCACCAAGAATCCCGGGAAAGTCGAGGAGATGCGCGAAATCCTCGAGGCGAGTGGGCTTGGAGACCTCCAGATACTCTCGTGCGCTGACTTCCCCTGGGTCAGCGATGTGGAGGAGGACGGCGAAACTTTCGTTGAGAACGCGATGAAGAAAGCCCTCGCCGTGTCGAAGGCTACAGGAGAGGTTGCGCTCGCAGATGACTCGGGGCTCGAGGTCGACGCCCTCGGAGGCGCCCCGGGGGTAAGGTCCGCGAGGTTCGCCGGGGAGTACCTCCCTGCGGGAGCGTCCCGCGACAAGGCCAATTGCGACAAGCTGCTCTCACTCCTCGAAGGCGTGCCAGTTCGTGAGAGGACCGCACGCTTCCGGTGCGTCGTGGCTGTGGCGTCCCCCTTAGGACAGATGCGGACAGCGGAGGGTGAATGCGCGGGCACAATAGCCTTCGAGCCCCGCGGGTCTAGCGGGTTCGGGTACGATCCGATCTTCGTGCCCGAAGGTTATGAAGCGACCTTCGGCGAACTCGGGTTCGAGGCGAAGAACCAAATCAGCCACCGAGCTAGGGCTCTCAGGGCTGCCGTCCCCGCAGTGCGCGACCTCGTTGGGTTGAACGCGCTGAAACGCTCCAGGCAAGCTCCGGAAGAAGCCAAGTGATGCCAGAACTGCGTGCGTGGGGCTGGCGTCCGTCCACGGGACGTGCAAGATTAGGCGTGAGACCTAGTGGACCGGGACGTGGGAAGACCCGGTCAGCCTTTGACTTTCCGCGGCAATTGCTGTAGAATCTTACCTTGAGAAAACATCGAGCATCGCTGGAGTTCGGGGCGTAGCGCAGCTTGGTCAGCGCGCCTGCCTTGGGCGCAGGAGGTCGGAGGTTCAAATCCTCTCGCCCCGACCATCTTTATCTCTCCGCTCATCCGTCTCGCCTGTCATCCATCCCGCCTCGTATTCCGTGTGCTCGACAAGCCTGATCCTCGTCTTTCCCGAATCCTCGAATCTTGAGAGCGTGGTCAGCCTTTGGCTGTGACCGGGCGCGTTGAGCCGTCCGGATCAAGGCTGTGGAGTTCACGTCACCGCGCGCCCTGACGCAAAGTTCGCCCTCCCGTCGGCAGGGGAAAACATCGTGGCGCAGAATCAAATTGAGAGGAAGGTTTCCATTACTTACGTAGGAGGGGTGCTGATGGCTTCGTTGTCACTGCGTTCCAAGAGGATCGCGGGCGTCGGGGTACTAGTGTTCCTGCTTTCTGTGGTTTGTGTCCTGCCGGCGGCGGCGGCGCCCGCCAGCGGCCATATCGTCATCCTGTACACTAACGACGTCCACGGGAGACTTGAGGCCTTCAAACCATCGGGTTCGAACGAGGCAATCGGAGGCATGATCAAGCTGGCGACTCTCGTGGAAGACATCGTTGCCAAGGAGGGCGAGAACGTCCTCATACTCAACGCGGGCGACTCCATTCACGGTACCAACATCGTCAACCTTTTCGAGGGGAAGTCGATGATAGAGGTGATGGAGGCAGTCGGCGTCCAGGCTATGGCCGTCGGCAACCACGAGTTCAACTATGGCCAGCCGGTGCTGCTCGAGAGGGCAAACGAAGCTGACTTCCCGTTCCTGTCGGCCAACACCATCAGAGTGATTGACGGGCGTGCGATCCTCCCCGGCGTTCTCATAGTCACCGTGGACGGGATCCGCGTCGGCATTTTGGGGTTGTCTCCGCTGGACACGTACACGTCCACCCATCCGAAGAACGTCGTTGGACTTGAGTTCGTCGACCCCATCAGGGTGGCGGGGTGGATGGTGCCGTTCCTGCGCGAACAGGAGGGTGTGGATATCGTAATCGCCCTCAGTCATATCGGCTACGAAGAAGACAAGAAGCTCGCCTCGGCTGTTCCGGGCATAGACGTGATAGTGGGTGGGCACAGCCACACTCGACTCGAGAAACCGGAGAAAGTCGGGGGCACGATCATAGTCTCCGCTGGCGAGCATGCTAGGGACCTGGGAAAGCTCGAGATCACCGTTGAGAATGGCATTGTCACGGCGTTCTCAGGTGGGCTTGTTCCCGTGGCCGCGGGCGTGGCCGAGGACAATGAGGTCAAGGCGATCGTCGCCGGCTACCAAAAGCAGCTCGAGGAGAGGCTGTCCGCTGTTGTGGGTGAGTCCATGGTGACGCTCGACGGCGAGCGCGCGCACGTGCGCACACGTGAGACCAACCTGGGGAATCTCGTCGCAGACGTGATGCGCGCTGCAGGCCAAGCTGACATCGCCCTCACGAACGGAGGCGGTATCAGGGCATCCATGGACAAGGGGCCCATCACGGTTGGAGAGATCTTCACAGTCCTTCCCTTCGACAACACCCTTGTCGTGCTCGAGGTGAGCGGTGAGAACGTCAAGAAGGCGTTGGAGCGAGCGGTGAGCGATTACCCGAAGGAGCTCGGCGCGTTCCTGCAGGTCTCGGGGGTGCGGTTCGAGTTCGATCCCGCCAAACCGGCTGGAGGGCGTGTGATGTCAGTGGAGATCGCAGGCGCTCCTCTCGATCCGAAGAAGCTCTATAAGGTAGCTACCAACGACTTCATGGCTGCCGGCGGCGACGGTTACGACATGTTCAAAGGCGCGAAGGTTCTGTTCTCTTCGGGAGAGATGCTCCGCGACGTCATGGCGCGGTACATAGCGGAGGCGGGCGCGGTCTCGCCCCAAGTTGAGGCAAGGATAGTGGTCAAATAGTCGCCCTTCCTGCGCGCCGTGCGGGTGGCAGTGGCGTGACAGGACACGGGCGTGACAGGAAACGCGCAGGAACGGGGCATCGACCCCTGCTCCGGTAGTGGCTCTGGCTCGGCCCGGGTTCCGCCTGGGCCGAGCCGCGGGTTGAGGACGAGTTGAGGATGAGGAGAGCGGAAGAGCGGGCCGGGAGGGGAGACGTCATGGATGGTGAAGCCGACGGGACAGGGAAGCTCTTCCCCAAGGGTTTCTTGTGGGGTGCTGCGACTTCGTCGCATCAAGTCGAGGGAAACAACGTAAACAATGACTGGTGGGACTGGGAGCAGCTGCCGGGCAAGGTAGCCCGCGGCGACAAATCGGGCGACGCTTGCGACCACTACAACCGGTACAAGCGTGACTTCGAGATAGCGCGCGACCTCGGGCACAACGCCCACAGGTTGTCTCTGGAGTGGAGCAGGATAGAGCCTGACGAGGGCCGTTTCGACCGAGGGGCCATCGAGCATTACCGCGAGGTTCTAGGCACGTTGAGGTCATTCGGCATGGCGACCATGGTGACGCTGCACCACTTCACGAATCCGCGATGGCTTGCGGCCAAAGGCGGCTGGGCGCTTGCCGAGGTCGTGGACCTCTTTGAGAGGTATTCACGTCACGTGGCGGAGCAGCTGGGAGAGCTCGTTGACTTCTGGATCACCGTAAACGAGCCGATGGTGTATGCAACACATGGGTATTTGCTCGGCTGGTGGCCGCCGGAGAAGAGATCCATCGTGCTCGCGTTTCGCGTAGCCAAGAATCTCGCGAGAGCGCACGGCCGGGCGTACCACGCCATCCATGACGTGCTTGGGGCGCGGGGCCGCACTCCCGCCGTGGGAATCGCCAAGAACATGATGATCTTCGATCCAAAGAACCCAGGAAACAAACTAGATGGAGTGGTGGCAAGGAAGCTGGACCGCATTTTCAATACGTCATTTCTCGACGCACTGACAACTGGGGTCATGGATTTCCCTCTGGTGACGCGGGAGTCCGACCGGGGGATCGCGGGCACTCAGGACTTCATCGGCGTGAACTACTATTCGCGCACTCTCGCTTCGTTCAGCTTCTGCAAGCCCAGGACCCTGTTCATGGACATGTCGGTGAAGGAGGATGCCGAGAAGAATAGCCTCGGATGGGAGATCTACCCTGAGGGGCTCTATCGGATCCTCATGCGTGTGAAGGGATACGGCCTGCCCGTGTACATAACGGAGAACGGCATATGCACCGATGATGACCGACAGAGGGAGCGTTTCATCCTTCTGCACCTCCGCGAGGCGGCTCGCGCGATAGCCGACGGAGTTGACGTGTGCGGCTATTTCCACTGGTCGCTAATGGACAACTTCGAATGGAAAGAGGGGTTTACGCCCAGGTTTGGCCTTGTGGGGGTGGATTACAAGACTCAGAAGAGAACGATTCGCCCGAGTGCGAGACTCTACTCCGAGGTAATTCGCGAAGGGAAGCTGCCGTGACATCTCCCGCTCGTGATCCGCGGAGTCCGCGGCGCGGGTCTATTACTCATTGTCGCGTGCTACAACGTTGTAGTAGCTCTGTTTCGCAGTGCCTCTCGGTCCCGAGGAGGTCGAGGAGTCCTTCGGCGGGCGCGTTAGGTGCCCCACGGCCTTTCGGTTTCGGTCCGAATTGAGGCGCGTCGAGTGCGCTGCGTGCGCGCCCGAATGCTCCAACGGCGGCGCGCATGGTCCGGAAAGGAGATCAAGGAGCAAGGGAGGGCGAACCTGCGTGAGACAATACCGAAACCTGTCAGCGGCGATTGTCGCTACGCTTCTCTTGGGAGTCATCTGGGGCTGTCCCGGACGCGTGCTGAGCGCTGAGGAGCCGCTCTACGTGGCCCTCATCTGGCACAACCACCAACCTTTCTACAAGAACCCCGCGACCGGCGAGTACATGCTGCCGTGGGTGAGGATGCACGCTGTCAAAGACTACTACGACATGGTCTCAATCCTCAAAGAGTACCCAGGTGTCCATTGCACGTTCAATCTGGTGCCGTCCCTCATTCTCCAGCTCGATGAGTGCTCTCAAGGCGCGAAAGACGTGTGGCAGGCCATCTCCGAGAAGCCGGCTTCAGAACTTACCCGTGAGGAGAGAGAGTTCATCCTACGGAGATTCTTCGACGCAAACTGGGAGAGGATCATCAAGAGGCATCCGCGATACTGGCAGCTCTTACAAGAGCGCGGAGAGGCGGTGACCGACGCGAGCATCTCCCGGGCCCTCCAGACGTTCACGGATCAAGACTACAGGGATCTTCAGGTCTGGTTCAACCTCGCTTGGCTCGATCCCGACTTCAAAGAGGGCGATCCTCTGATGAAGGCGTTGATTGACAAGGGCCAGGGTTTCACGGAGGAAGATAAGCGCCGGGTGCTCGAGAAGCACGTTCAGATCATGAGACAGGTAATCCCGCTGTACCGGTCCATGCAGGACTCCGGCCACATCGAGGTCACTACCACCCCGTTCTACCATCCCATCATGCCGCTCTTGTACAACGTGGAGCTTGCCCGCGTGGCCAGTCCGAAGCTGAACCTGCCCAGCCGGGCGTTCGCGCATGTAGAGGATGTCGAGTCTCAGCTAGATATGGCTGTGCGGTTCTACGAGGACCATTTCGGACGCAAACCGCGCGGACTGTGGCCTTCCGAGCAGGCCGTGGGACAAGACATCGTGGGGCTCGTCAGCGACGCGGGCTTTCAGTGGATGGTGTCTAGCGAGGGAGTGCTCGCGAGGTCTCTCGGGGTGAGCCTCCGTGACGGCTCGGGAAACGTCGTCAGGCCTGACCTCTTGTACAAGCCGTACATAGTCAAAGATGAGGGCAGGTCCGTTGTCGTGCTCTTCCGCGACATCGTGCTCTCGGACAAGATAGGGTTCAGCTACTCCGGCATGAACGGTGCCGCCGCAGCCCTCGACTTCATGAATTACCTGCGTAAAGTGAAGCGAGACCTTGCAGGGACGCCAGGGCCGCACGTGGTGACGGTGGCGCTCGATGGCGAGAACTGCTGGGAGTACTACGATAATGATGGGAAGGAATTCCTACATTCCCTGTACAAGATGCTGAGCGCGGATCCCGGTTTCAAGGCCGTGACGGTTGAAGAGTACCTGAAAGTTCACCCCGCCAAGGACAGAATCCCGGTCCTGCACACGGGCTCCTGGATTTCCGACAATCTGGAGACCTGGGTGGGTGAGGCCGAAGAGAACAAGGCATGGGATTACCTGGCGAGAGCGCGCGATGTCCTCGCGGCGTACACGTCGGAGAACGCCGGGAACGAGGCGGCGCAGGGGGCCGTCGCCCTCGCGTGGGACGAGCTCTACGCCGCGGAGGGGAGCGACTGGTTCTGGTGGTACGGTGACGACCAGGACTCCGGCAACGACGCCGCGTTCGACGAGCTCTTCAGGACCCACCTCCAGAACGTGTACTCAGCTATCGGGCAGGCGATTCCGGCTTACCTGTACATGCCCATAATCCCGAAAGAGGCGGCCAAGCCCGACGTCCAGATGACCGGCTTTGCGAAGGTAACTCCTGACGGCAAGATAGATCCGGGCGAGTGGGCGCCTGCGGCCATGTACTTCAAGACTGAGGCGGCTCCCATGCCAGGCGGCGGAGGGGAGATGATCCTCAGAGCCCTCTGGGTAGGGGTGGATGCGGAAAGCCTCTACCTGCGCTTCGATATGAGGAGCAGCTTCAAGGATTTCCTGGGCACCGACGCCACGCTGGCCGCTTACCTTTCGAACCCCAGGCGTGCGGAGGCGAACAGCGTTCCGAGGTTAAGCGGCCAGGGAAGCGCCGCGACCGCTCTCGGGTTCGCGCCCGGTGCCGAGGTGCTCGTGAGTTTCAAGGACCTCGCAAGCCCGGGCCCCGCGAAGGCACGCCTCGCGTTCGCTGGCGGCGACGAGACGTGGGTTGACGTGAAAGAGCTCCCCGGCGCAGCCGCCGACCGCACCATTGAGCTAAAGGTCCCGTTCGCTGATGTGGGGCTCCGGCCTGGGGATGCTGTGAGCCTCGCGGTGGTGGCTTCCAAGAACGGCAGGAACGTGGACATGCTACCGCTCGGGGGACCCGCCGAGGCGAGGATGCCCGAAATCATCGCCGGCGAGACTCTTTTCAAATGGGACGACCCCGCCGGCGACGACCACGGCCCGGGCAGCTACACGTACCCTCTGAACGCTGCCTTCAAGCCCGGAGTCTTCGACATGCTGTCCTTTGAGGTCCTCAAGACGGGAGACGAGGTCGTGTTCCAGGTGAGGCTCGCCGGAGACATCACGAACCCTTGGAACTCGCCTGTGGGCGTGTCCCTCCAGACCATCGACGTGTATATCGACACCGACCGCAAAGCTGGGTCGGGAAAGATCGAGGGGCTTGGTGGAAGGCACGTGACCTTCGCGCCAGAGTCGGCGTGGGAGTACGCCATCTGGGTCGAAGGCTGGAACCAGAGGATATTTGCGGCAGACGGCAAAGAGGTCCAGGCGGGCGTGAGAGTGAGCCAGGACCCGGTCAATAAGATCATCTCCATCCGGATCCCTGGTGCTGCTCTGGGCGAACCGCAGCCAACCTGGGGCTACCAGGTCTTCATCCTGAGCCAGGAGGGTTATCCGGCGCCCGGGAACCTGCGGGTGAGGGAAGTCCTGTCCACGGCTCAAGAGTGGCGCTTGGGCGGAGGAGACGATTCCGAGATAGACCCGAACGTCATCGATCTACTGGCTCCTCCCGGAAAGACCCAGGAGGAGATCCTCGGAGCTTACGACGTGGGCGCGGGCAGGCTCGCGGAAGTCCCGATGGTGTATGGAGGCAGGTGACCATCGCAGGCGAGTGAAGAGGCGTGTTCTCTGGTAGCTGCGCGAAGGCGGGGCCGGCCATCCCCGACCCAGCAGGCGGTCGGTGGCGGCCCCAGCCTTGCGCGGAGCGTGTCCGTTGGGATATCATCGGTGGTGTCGAGCGGTGATGTCCGGCGCGGGATACATCACAGGTCAACGTCACGGGTTCTGAGGAGGCGACCATGGAAGCGTTTCGCGAGAACGAGGCTTGTGCGCGCGTGGGGTTGCGAGGGTCTAGGAATGGCGTTGGGGAGGACGCCCGAGTCTTGACCATAGCGGGAGCGGGAGAGGGAGACGGAGAGGGACTTGCGCTGGTGGGAGCATGGCACGGGCAGGAGACCCCGTATGTGGAACGTCCCGACGAGAACACGGTCGCCATCAGGTTCAGGGTGAAGTCGGACGATGTAAGCGGCGTCTTCTTGGAAGTGCGAGGGGGGTCTTGCTCGGGACGCCGCCAAGTCGTGGCTATGGATCCGTATGCTGTCCAGGGCGGATTCACTCAGTATCGCGCCGAGGTCGCCGCCTCGGGAGGCCTGCTTTCCTACAGGTTCCTCCTGCAGCTGGACGGCGCAGCGGCCTCCACTTTCGGCGCGGCCCGAACGGCGTGGCACGTGCTGACAGGGGAGCGCGAGAGCGGGTCGACAGACTCAACAGGATGGCACACGCTGGATGTCTCGCGTCTTCGTGTGTTCAAGACGCCTGGGTGGGTGCGCGACGCCGTGTTCTATCAGATTTTCCCGGATAGATTCGCGAACGGGGACCCGGCCAACGATCCCGTCGGCACTCGGCCTTGGGGGGAGGCTCCCACTCGCGACAACTTCTTCGGCGGCGACTTCCAGGGGATCATCGACAAGATCCCTTACCTTAGGGCTCTAGGGATCACGGCCGTGTGGCTGAACCCGGTGTTCGAGTCCGTGTCGAACCACAAGTACGACACCGCGGACTACCTGCGGGTGGATAGAGCCTTCGGAGACCTCGCCAAGTTTCGAGAGCTTGTTGCGAAGCTTCACGCGTCCGGGATCAGGGTGATACTGGATGGCGTGTTCAACCATACCGGCGACGAGTTCTGGGCTTTCCAGGACATAGTGGCGAGAGGTTCTGCATCGCCCTACCTCAACTGGTACTACGTTCACGATCTGCCGGTAAGACGCCATCCAAGACCTAATTACGAGGCGTGGTGGGGATTCGCGGACCTTCCCAAGCTCAATATGGATAATCCGGAGGTTCGCAGGTACATACTCAACGTGGCCACCTTTTGGATGGAGGAGGTCGGCATCGACGGGTGGCGCCTGGACGTTCCAAACGAGGTGGATCACTCGTTTTGGAAGGTCTTCCGCGATCATGTGAAGAGAGTGAATCCCGATGCGTACATAGTGGGTGAGATCTGGCGTGATGGCTCGCCATGGCTCAAGGGAGACGAGTTCGACGCGGTGATGAACTACGTGTTCCGTGATGCTGTGCTCGACTTCTTCGCAAGGGGCAGGACATCCGCGTCTGAACTCGCGGATAGCCTGGAGAAGCTGAAAGCGGAGTACCCCGAGCAGGCCAGCGCGGCCTTGCTCAACCTCCTCGGGAGCCACGACACGGAGCGCGTCCTCACGGCGTTCGAGGGCGACAGACAGCGGATGATCCCTGCGGTCGTGTTCCAGATGACCTTCCCAGGGGCGCCTATGGTATATTACGGAGACGAGGTAGGGATGGCCGGCGAGAAAGACCCCGGATGCCGAGGGACCATGATCTGGGACGAGCACCTCCAAGATCGCGAGTTGTTCGGGATCTATCGCAGACTCATCCACCTTCGGCGCCGGAGCGCAGCCTTGAGACGAGGGGACATGCGATGGCTTCTCGTGGACGATCCTTCGAGGACTCTAGCTTTCATGCGGAGATCCGAGGACGAGGTCGCGGTGATAGTCGTGTGCGCGGACGAAAGACAAGTCACGCTCGATCTGAATCTCGGGGCGGTGCACGGCTGGCGCGAGTGGAGGCATCCGGAATGCGCCGGCATGGCGAGGGAGTACGGCGTCCGCGCGCTCTCTGACGCGCTGACGGGGCGCGTGTACCCGGTGGTAGACGGCAGGGTGAGGCTGGAATGCGTCGGCCGGCACCAGGCTGTCGTCCTGACTTCGGGACCATGCGGGGTAGAGGCGGGTTGAGCGTCGGGAGGGAGGTAGCGCTGTGTTGGGGGGGCGGGGGCGGGTCATATCGACCCCAGGGCGGCAGGACTGCGAGGACGTAGTTGCTTCGGAAGGCGCGATGCCCACACAGTTCTCTGTTGCCTTTTAATGGCAAGAGGCGTTGCCTCTTGACAAGGCGTACTCCACATGCTAGATTATGAATTAACATACACATCCTGGCGAGAATGGCCTGCGCAGGCGAAGAAAGCACAGGATGCTGCAGGCGACAGCGGAAGAGCTCTCTAAAAGCGATGACGGGGAAGAGTAGGCCGGACGCGCCTCCCTAGAGAGCTGGGGGCGGTGGAATCCCGGTGGGGCAAGCCGGCTGAACCACACCCTTGAGCGCGGACCGAAACCGCTGCGGCAACGAAGGTGGGCCGGGGTCCAGTTACCCCTCTCACCACGGCAGTTCGGGAGTAGGCTCCGACGGGTCTCGCCCGTTAGTGCGAGGAGGTATAAGCCCATGGCTTGCGGCACGCTTGCTGTGCCTTCACCAACCGCGGTCGAGCCGTGAGTCGCCTCAAGACTCAAGATTCGAGTCGTGAGCGCGTAAGACGTTCGGCGACAGACGGACAGAAGGCGACAGACTCGGGGCGTGGTGGGAGCGCGACGCGCGACGCTGGGGCCGTGCAGAGCCGGGCCGTACCGGAGAATGAGCGGGTCGCGGCGCTACGCCGCGACCAATGAGGGTGGGACCACGGGAGATCACCTCTCGTCCCTTGCGGGACGGGAGGTGTTTTTTTGCGCGAAAGCCGGAGGAGATGAGGAGAGAACCCCTAACAGGAATCGAGAAGAAGCTGTGCTGAGAAGACAGACGAAAGAAAATCGAGGAGGTAACCAGGATGAACGCAAAGAGACTCGGCGAAATAGTGTTGCTCGCGCTGATCACTGCCATGATGATCGTCGGAGGAGTCGCGGCTGCCGCGACAGATGACTCTCTTGCCAAGGTCAAGGCCGCGGGCGTGCTCAGGATCGGTGTGGACGACGCGTTTCCGCCAATGGAATACCGCGACGAGAAAGGCAAACTGATCGGGTTCGACGTTGATCTGGCAGACGAGATCGGGCGCCGGATCGGAGTTGCCATCGAATGGGTGCCTACGGCATGGGACGGAGTGATTCTCGCCCTCCAGTCCGGCAAGTTTGACATCATCCTCTCCTCAATGACCATCACCGAGGAACGGGCGAAGATGATCGACTTCAGCCCGCCGTACATTCAGGGAGCGCAGATCGTCGTCGTCAGGGAGAAAGATGACTCGATAAAGAGCCTGCCTGACCTCGCCGGCAAGGTCGTGGGCAGCCAGCTCGGAAGCACGGGAGAGGTTGCCGCGAGGAAGATCTCAGGCATAAAGGAGCTCAAACTATACGGTCAGTTCACCGAGGCGCTTACCGACCTCGCCATAGGCAGGGTTCAGGCGGTGGTGCTGGACGAGTTCGTCGGGCGCTACTACGTGACCAGGAGGCCTGGAGTCTACCGGGTGCTTGGCGAGCGACTGTCGGAGGAAGAGCTGGGCATCGCCTTCCGCAAGGGAGATCAGTCCCTTCGTGACGCTGTATGCGCGGCGCTCGAAGCCATCAAGGCGGACGGAACGTACGCCGCCATCTCGAAGAAATGGTTCGGCGTCGACGTCTCCAAGCGTTGAGCGTATCAGCGGGTCCCTGATCTTTGACCAGCGCGACGGTCGCCGGCGGCGTGCTCGTTGAGGCAGCTTCCCGCCGGCGGCCCGGCGTGCCGCGTGCGCCGTACTCGCTGTTCTCCCCTGGAGCTCGAGGCTGATAGACGCGCGCGAGCGCAGCGAGCGTCTCGGCGGCGAACGAGGACCTCAAATCGCCCTGGCGCGTGACCGACCGTTCAATGCGACTGAGGCTGGATTGAGACAACGACCGGCCAAAGAGCCGAGCAGCGGCCTCAGGTGAGGAAACGCGAATAGGCAACGCCGGTAGAGCGAAAGCCGGCAAGGAGCGAGCCTGACATGGATGTTGTGCTCATGGTGCAGCTTGTGCCGATCCTGGTGAGAGGCGCCGCGATGACGATGGAGCTCACCTGTCTAGCGGTGGTGTTAGGGACGGCGCTCGGCCTTCCGATAGCCTTGGCGCGGCTATCAAGGCATCCACTCCTGCGCGCACCGGCGTCGATGTATACATGGTGGATGAGAGGAACGCCGTTGCTCATGCAGCTTTTCCTCATCTACTACGGTCTGCCGCAGGTGGGGATCACACTGGACCCGTTTCCCGCAGCGGCGGCCGGAATGACGCTGAACGCCGCGGCATACATCGCCGAGATCCTGCGCGGGGGCATACTGTCAATCGATAGAGGCCAGATGGAAGCGGCGAGATCTCTGGGGATGAGCTACCTCCAAGCGATGAGATGGGTGATCCTGCCCCAGGCCGTTCCAAGGCTCATCCCGCCCATGGGCAATGAGGTCATCGCTCGCCTCAAAGACTCATCGCTCGTGTCGACGATAGCCATGGTGGATCTCATGCGCGCGGCACAGCAGATGATAGCCACGACTTTCCGGCCGCTGGAGATCTTCTTCGCAGCAGGGGTGTTCTATCTCGTCATGACGACCGCATTTACCATTGTGTTCGGGTCTTGGGAAAAGCGGATCGCCGAAAGGGGTGAAAGGGGCAAGAGCAGGGAGCCGGTGATGGCTAGGCTTCGCCGGGGGCTCGCCGGACTTGCAAGCGTGCGTGGGTTATGGTAACATAAGAATCGACACGCGAAGCGCTCCGAGTGCCCGCTTGATGTTAGGTTCGTGTGAGGTCTTAATGCGCCTGTAGCTCAGGGGATAGAGCAACTGCCTTCTAAGCAGTGGGCCGCAGGTTCGATTCCTGCCAGGCGCGCCATCGTTTTTTGATGTCGTTCGCTTAGAGACGGGCGATCTGCGACCCCGGGCTTGCCCGGGGTCGCGGTTTTCACATGGGCGAGAGCGCGAGAGCGGATGAGCCGTGAGCGGAGCGGCGGGCGTTTCGGACGCACGGTGCCCGGTGCGGGACTCAGCGGACTCAAGGATAATGGTGGCTTCCAGGGAGGTGCCGGCCTTGCAAAGGGGCTTTTCCGAGGAGGAGTCTTCCATGATCCTCGTCGGGATCGTGTTCGTGCTCTTTACGTGCATCGTCGCGCTTCATGCGGCCGCGTACCTCCCTCTCTTCGCCGCGTTGCTTGCGTGCGTGTGTCTTGCGCTGCAGCGCGGGTTCTCACTCAGGGCCGTGGCTCACATGGCTTGGGACGGGATCGGGAAGGCGGTCGTGCCCATCGAGATGCTGTCGCTCATCGGTGTTCTCATGGGCCTGTGGCGCCTCAATGGGACGGCCGCGACGGTCGCGGCGTACGGCAGCGCCCTCATCAGTCCTCGTCATCTCGCTCTGAGTGCTTTCGTTCTGTGCGCAGTGGTGTCCATGGCCGTCGGGACGGCAAACGGCGCCGCGAGCATCATCGGGCTTCCCCTCATGATGGCGGGGCATGCTCGTCACTTCCCGCAAGGGCTCCTGGCGGGTGCCATCATTTCAGGGGTCTACCTTGGTGATCGGTCATCGCTGGTCTCAAGCGTCTTGCACATGGCGTCTCGCCTCACCGGGACGAGCGCATCGACTCTCTTTCGGCGACTTCTCGTGACCCTTGCTCCCGCACTGGTTGCGTCGGCCTTCTTGTACTCGGTCACGACTCCCCCCGTCACGCCTGACGCCGCGTTCCACGTCGCGTCTCGAGTCGCCTCCCGTGCGGAAAAGGGGAGCATTGAGGGAGAACTTGATCTCGCCGGCGTCGCCGGAGGTATCGCTGAGATGACCGCCCCCGAGTCCGCACCGGCCCCGGACCCACCTCTCGTCCCGGACCTCCATCGCGGGGACGGTTCCTTGTCCCCGGCTCTCCTGCTGGTGCCCGGCTTCATGCTTGTCATGGCTGTGTTCGGGGTGCACATCCTCGCAAATCTTGCGCTGAATGTCGTTCTGGCCGTAGTGGTCGCCCAGGTCGCGCGGCACGCTCCGCCGGACGAGATCGTTCGCGCAGCCCTGTTCGGCTGTCGAGCAATGGGCGGTCCGTCAGCCGCCCCCGTGGCCGCCGGAGGAGGGTTCGTGTCAATGATCGGTGTGTTGCTCGTGCTCATTTCCTCGACCGCTTTGTCGGGAGTACTCTTAGGCACCAGGATCTTCGACGCCGCCCTTGGACGATGGCTGTCGCGGCTCGCCTGTCCGCGCAAGGTACTCCTTGCCACGATGGGTTTCAGCGTCGCCACGGGAATGGTTGCCGCCAACCAAGCGCTCTCTGTGGTCCTTCCGTGCACGCTTCTCAAACGTGTGTACCAGGAGAGGAGGATGTCAGGGCTCGCGCTTGCGCACGCGGTGTCAGACTCCGGTGTAATAGCCGCGCCCCTGGTGCCGTGGAGCGTCGCCGCCCTGGGACCAGCCGCCATCCTTGGAGTGACGCCCGGAGCCTATATCCCGTACGCCTTCTTCTGTTGGCTACTTCCCGTGGCGTTCGCCGTGTGGGCGCTATCGAGGCCTGCGAGTTGCGCGAAGTGTGGGGAGTCTGGCCAAGGTTTTCACGGGGATGCAGCCAGAGAAGGAAACAGTGTATAATAGGCATGGACTGTCGCGCTTTTCCATAGGATCCGGTCGACGGGTCCGGTTCCCGCTACATCGATGACGGATTGGGGTTGATAGGATGCCGCGGCCTCCCAAGTGCAGGAGAGTGGAGTTCTTGCCGCAGGTGACCGTGTTCAAGCCAGCGGGCGTGCCCATGCGTGGGATCCCGGAGGAAGTCCTCTCCGTGGAAGAGCTGGAGGCCGTTCGCCTGAAGGATCTGGAAGGCCTTGAGCAGGAGGAATGCGCGGAGAGGATGCAAGTCTCGCGTCCCACGTTCCAGAGGGTGCTCGTTTCAGCCAGACAGAAGATCGCGAGGGCACTCGTTGTGGGAGAGGCCATTCGTGTCGAAGGCGGCAACTACCGCCTCGCGGTGCGCAAGTTCCAGTGCCGAGCGTGCGGACACGAGTTCGAAGCGCCGTTCGGGACGGGCGAGAGGGGCGTGGACATGACTTGCCCCAAGTGCGGCGCCGCCGAGGTGCATCGAACCGACCAGAACGGCCACGGATTCGGCAACATGCCCTGGGGGCGTCACGGGCGGGGATGGAACCGGGAGTGATAGAGAGACGGACGATCCACCGATCCACCGACGCGCCTGCGCATCGGTGACTCCAAAAGTCGCCCAACGTCATGGTGACGCGACCTTGCGGAGCGGACGGCTTGCGCTCGCTTGGAAGGCAGACGGCACAGCAAGGGGGATGCGGTATGAACCAGACCCACCAGGTCCTTGATCTTTCAGATGTACGAAGGCGCGCGAAGGAGAGAATGGGCGGGATCTGCCGGGTGTGCCGGGTGTGCGATGGGAGGGTCTGCGCGGGTGAGGTCCCGGGCATGGGTGGGATAGGAACGGGCGCGGGCTTCATTCGCAACGCCGACGCCCTTGCCGAAGTCAAGCTGAACATGCGGGTCTTGCATGAAGCCGGTGAGCCGGATCTGAGGACTACCTTGTTCGGGCTGGATCTCGAGATGCCGGTTCTCGGGGCGGCCGTGGCGGGCGTCAAGGTAAACTTCCGGGAGCTTCTAAGCGAGGCCGATCTTGCCCATGCGATGGTGTTTGGCTGTCTCGACGCGGGCGTCATTTCCATGACCGGAGATGGCGGCCACCCCGAGGTGTTCGCGTCGGGGGTCGAGGCGGTTCGCGAGGCGGGCGGACGCGGGATTCCCATAATCAAGCCGGGACCGAACGCCGACATCATTCGCAAGTTCAGAGCGGCCGAGGAAGCAGGGGCGCCCGCGGTTGGAGTGGACGTGGATGCGGCCGGCCTTGTGAACATGAGGCTTCTGGGCGCTCCCGTGGGACCCAAGTCCCCGGAGGACGTTCGCGAGCTGGTGCGATCCACTTCGCTGCCGGTGATCTTGAAGGGGATCATGACGCCGGACGAAGCTGAGATCGCCGCTGAGTGTCAAGCCGCGGCGATCGTCGTGTCAAACCACGGTGGGCGTGCGCTTGACCACACTCCTGGAGTGGCGGAGGTCCTTCCCGAGATCGCGCAGCGAGTCAAAGGTAGGGTCGTCGTCTTGGCTGACGGCGCCGTGCGAACAGGCACAGACGTCCTCAAGTATCTTGCCCTGGGAGCGGACGCGGTCCTGGTGGGGCGGCCGCTCGCCATCGGCGCGTTCGGCGGCGGCCGCGACGGAGTAGCCCGCGTGCTCGCGACCATCAGAGACGAGCTTCGCGTGGCCATGATCCTTACCGGGAGCCGCACGGTGCGGGACATCGGCCCACGGGTTCTCTGGCGTTGACAGGGGACGATGCGTGATGACCATCAAGTGATCTCCACTATATCCCCCTCGGATGGGCCCAGCTTGAGCCTGAGGACACCCTCCTCAAGTCGAACGGGGGCGTTTCGGCGCCAGGACCAGGCCCGTTGTGCGGCGCCTCCAGGGACGATGACGGAGACCGTGTGCACGTGTGGCTCGTGATTGGCTAACACTATCACCCGCCGTGCGCCCGACGAGAACTCCCTCGTCTCGACGGCCGGATTCGCCTCCGCTTGCATGCCCTTAATGCCCGCGAGCTTCCCAACGAACGAGTAAACTTCGTGGTACGGCTGGCAGCCATGTTCGAACGCGTAGGGAGTCATCGCCAGACAAAACTCGAACGGGATGGTCACGAGGACGGCGTGGCCTTGTCCGTACTCGTTCACGAGCAAGCTGGAGCTCATACCTTTCGCGGAGCGTGCTGATACGCTCAGGTGTCTCTTGACGTGGAGGGGAGAGATCGGACTCGGGAGTGGTCCCGACAGCGGGCTCTCCCGGCCCGGGACGTGCAGGGACCAGGCGTCGCCCTGAGGAACGCTCGAGCAGACGATGTCGACCCCGAACAACTCCTCAAACCCATCCACGGCGAGGCCATCGTACGAACAGTACAACGTCCCGCCGGCCTCCACAAACGCCCTGAGAGCCTGAAAGTCAGTCACGTTCAGCGTGCGGCCTGACGAATGATCAGAGTCGACCGCCGGCGCGAGGGGGCTTGTCTCGTCTCCCAGTAGCGTGAGGCTTTGCCTGCCACCGCTTTGGCGGTAAAATCATAGTGGGACGGGAGCTGTGCTAGAGTGTGCATTAGACAGATCGGTGCGGAGCGGGAACGAGAAGCTTGCGCGATGGGGTGGGTAGAGTGATAATCAGCGCGAGCCGCAGGACGGACATGCCGAAGTTCTTTGCTGAGTGGTTCATGGACCGTATCCGGTCGGGATCGTGCAGGTATTCCAATCCGTTCAACCCTAGCCAAGTTCTCGAGGTGTCCCTGCGCCCCGAGGATGTCGACGTGATCGTGTTTTGGAGCAAGGACCCAGAGCCTATGATCGGGCACTTGCGCGAACTCGAACGTATGGGATTTCGATACTACTTCCACTTCACTTTGAACGGGTACCCGGCGTTCCTCGAACCCGGTGTCCCGCCTATCGAGCAGGTTGTTGCGACGTTCCGACGACTCTCAGACGCGGTCTCCCCGGATAGAGTGATATGGCGTTACGACCCGATAGTCCTCACCAGCGTGACAGATGTCTCATATCACAAGCGCCGGTTCGCAGAGCTCGCGAGGGCTCTGGATGGCTGGACGAAGCGCGTGGTCATAAGCCTACTCGACGACTATCCGTCATCGAGAGCCCGCCTCGAGCATCTGGTCGACCACGGAATACGTGTCGAGCGGCCGCGCAGCGCGGGCGACCCGGTCACGGCGGACCTCCTCGCGACCATCGCGCAGCTTGCTGCAGGCTCGGGCATGGAGATCTCGGCGTGCGCCGAGGCGTGGGATCTCGAAGCCCTCGGGATCAGGCGCGGGAAATGCATCGACGACGAGTACATCGCTCGCGTCTTTGGCGTGCGCGTGCCGTCGAGGAAGGATCCTGGACAGCGTGCTGAATGCAGGTGCGTCGTGAGCAGGGATATCGGCGTGTACGGCACGTGCCGACATGGTTGTCTGTATTGCTACGCTTCCGGTCACAAGGCTGCACCTGCCGCCGCCCTTCGCCATTTTCATTGACTGCCCACTTCGGGCAGCGTATAGTATTGGTGAAAGGGGGGAGACGAGCGTGGACGGCGACCCAGGTAGTACCGGGCTACGCTGCCTCCGGTGCTCGAGTCGGCGGACCACGGCGGTTCTCGGCGTGCAGCCTTTACCCATGCCTCGCTAGGGAGACGTAATGGCGCTTTGAGCTGCCGGTGTGCGGCCTTGCGTGCTCAAGGTGTGTTCTCACTCGCGTGCGAGGGCTGTTGCGTGGGAACGCCGGGGCCTGTGCGGGGTCTTTGAGGCCTTGTCCGCGACGGGGTATCGGAGAGGCCATGGCCCGACGGGACGAAACCGGTCGTTCCTTTCGTGTGTACGCCCTCAAGAGCCCTACGGGTTCGATTGACGACGCGACTTGCGCACCACTGAGAGCACGCGTGGGACACGCGGCAGGCTGCGGACGGGACTTGCGGCAAGCACTGCGCTTCAACTAGGCCGCACCCTTCCCGGCACCAAACTGCAGGCCGCACCGTGCTAGCGGGGAGGGGTTTCCGTGATAACGGCATACAAAACGGTCGGAGACGACCTCGTCAAGACAGATGCCATAGGCGAAAAAGGGACCTGGGTAAACCTACTGAACCCTACAGAAGAGGAGATCCTCAGAGTCCACCGCGAGCTGAGCATCGTCCTGGATTTCCTGAGGGCGCCACTCGATGAGGAAGAGAGGCCGCGTATAGAGTCAGACGAAGGGCAAGTGATGGTTCTCATCAACGTCCCCATAGTCCATGGAAACGGCGACCCGGTCTTGTATGACACCATCCCAGTGGGAGTGATCATCGCCGAGGACAACGTGGTCACCGTATGCCTTCAGGATAACCCCATCCTTGCCGAACTGGCTGGCGGGAGGCCGAAGACGCTATACACTTTCAAGAAGACCCGGTTCCTGCTGCAGGTTCTCTTCAAGACAGCAGGGCTCTACTTGAAGTACCTGCGTCAGATCGACAAGCAAACCGCCGAGATCGAAGAGCGGCTTCACCGCTCGATGAAGAACGAAGAGCTGATAAAGCTGCTCAACTTGGAGAAGAGCCTCGTGTACTTCACGACCTCCCTCAAGTCCAACGAGATCGTAATGGAGAAGCTCCTCAGGCTATATCTCGTGAAGACAGACCCCGCTTCCCATGCGCCGACCCGGGTGCTCAGGGCGTATCCTGAAGACGAGGACCTGCTGGAGGACGTCATAACCGAGAACAAGCAGGCCATCGAGATGGGGGACATATACACGAGCATTTTGACGGGCATGATGGACGCGTTCGCGTCGATGATATCCAACAACCTCAACATAGTGATGAAGTTCCTGACGTCCGTGACGATAGTCCTCTCCATTCCGACCATAGTGGCGAGTTTCTACGGGATGAACGTATCTCTTCCGTTCCAGAGGTCTCCATACGCGTTTCTCGGCACAATGGCCGTTTCGGCGCTTGCGAGCCTGTCAGCAGTGATCATGCTCGCAAGGAGGAGGATGTTCTGAAACCTTTCCTCAAGTCATGCGAGTCGTGGAATGGTCCCGGGATCGTTCCTAAGCCGAACAGGGACCGTGTCAACGGCGTTTCGTGGTTTTTTGTTATGGATCTGTGAAAAGTCTCAGATTTGTGATATCATGTTAGCAATAGAATTCTGATGGAACCGCGCTCATAGTTTGGAAAAACGGTGCGAGACGCAAGGGCGTTGCGTCGAGGGCGGGGGTTCAGGCGAATGCGTTCCGCAAGGCCGACGCAGGGATAGGCGCATCCTCGGGACAGCAGGGGGTGGGGAATAGAAGTGAGTCAGGCCCGAGGTTCGGCACGTGAGTCAACGGTTGAACCTTCTGGAGATGTACGCGCAATTGTCTGGATGAAGGTGGAGGGGCTGCTTCGCGGGCGCCGTGAGGCGGCCCTAGCGTTGGCGCTGATGCTCGCGACCGCATGCTTGCTCCCGCATGAGCTTGCGTTCGGACTCAGCGTGCTTGCGGTGCTGGTGGGGTGCGTCCACGGGGGCGTGAGAGGCGGTCTCGCGTTTGCGGGGGTAGCGGCCGCACGAGCGGGTGCATTCGGAATAATCCGGCTTCATGAGCTTCCTGCGACGTTTCTGGTGGAAGCGGCTTTGTTGGGGCTGGTCGCCACGGCGTTCGGGAGCCTGGTTGACGTTGCAGGCGGACGGACTACGCAGCGCGTCGGTGATGCTGACGAACGCCACGCGTATGAAGCCCTCGTCAACCTCATGCAGGAAGGGATGGTCCTGGTAGACCTCAAGGAGAACATCCTATTCGCAAACAACGCCTTCGCTCAGATGTTGGGGTACGACAGCGGCGATCTGGTTGGGAGGAGTCTGTCGGAGCTGACCTCTCCCGAGCAGTTCAGGGTGTACCGTGAGAAGACGAAGTGGCGCAAGAAGGGTCGCTCGGACAGGTATGAGTCCAAGATGTTCAGAAAGAACGGCGAAATAGTGGACGTGCTGGTCTCGGCGACACCCTTTGTGGCGTCGGACGGTACGGTGAAGGGCACTATCGGGGTCTTCTGGGACATCACCGACCGCAAGAGGGAAGAAGAACAACTCAAGTACTTGAGCATGCACGACGGGCTCACGGGCGTGTACAACCGCTCGCACTTCGAGCGCGAGATGAGACGGCTCGACGCCGAGCGTTACCTGCCTGTTTCGATGATAGTCTGCGACGTGGATGATCTCAAGGGAGTGAACGACGCACATGGTCACTCGGCCGGCGACGCCCTCCTCAAACGCGCGGCGGAGATCGTGAGAGGGGCCGTGCGCTCTTCAGACATCGTCGCGAGGATCGGCGGGGATGAGTTTGCCGTGCTCCTTCCCAATACCAGCGCGAACGCTGCCAAGGCTATCCGCGAGCGAATAAGGCAACACGCGGCGATGGCAGCTGACCTCTTGAGCAGCTTCTCTCTCGGCGTGGCCACGAGGGAAACCATGGACGTGAGCATGGCCCAGCTGTTCAAGAGCGCAGACGACGCCATGTACAGCGCAAAGCCGCGTTCCACGCACGCCTGGGCGACGTGAGGTGCAAAGCAGCGCCGGGTGCCGGGCGCCGGGTGCCGGGCGCCGGGTGTGGGCCTTCGCGGTGGTGTGGCGCTCGCGGCGCTGCGCGTCAACCTTGTGACCAGCCTTCTTCGCAACGGGTCGCGCGCCCGGTGTCTGTCGCACGGCCGTCGCAGGCCAACCCGTCCCATGGCGTTCGCGGATGCGGCTTTGTTATTGGTAGCTTGCGGCTCGAGTCTCGGTCCGTCTCTCAGTCCATCGTGGACGCGATGTACACTAGCTGCTTTATGCCCGCGTAGATGGGTTCTATCTCGGAGCATTCATTCACCGAGTGCCCGTTCTGGCTTTTCGTGACGCCGACCGCCACCGAGTAGATGCCTTTGGCTATCGACGCGTTAGAGTCGCAAGCCCCCGCGTCGCTGAACCCGGGCTCCGCCACGCCCACCGCTTTGAGTGCTTCGGCGGCGACTCTAGTGAGCTTGTGGTCCTTTGCGCCAGGGAGCAAACCCGCCGGGATTATGGTGAGCGGTTCGAGGGATACCTCAGCGCCTGTCGCCTTCGCCTGGTCCTTTATCGCGGCGTGAACTTGGTCCCTGAGTTTCGCGAGCTCCGTCGCTGATTGAGACCTCATGTCCACGGTGAACCAGGTCTCGGCGGCTATGGCGTTGGGCACGGTTCCGCCCCCGAGGGTGCCGACGTTCATGTAGCATCTGGGATCGGCGTTGAGGGGGATCTCATACAGCTTCGAGATGGCCGCGGCGAGCGATCTCGCACCGCTCGGCTTGCCCGTGCTCGAAAGCGTGTGACCGCCGGGCACCTTCAGCGTGGCCTTGTACCACTCGATGCCGAGCGCCCCATACGTGACTCCTCCGAATCCACCGTCCACGGCGACCACGTAGTCCGGTGTCATCCCGCTGTTCTCGAGGAAGTATCTCATGCCGTTCAGCCCTATCTCTTCCTCAACCGTGGCGAGGAAGATCACCCGGCACTTCGGGACGATTCCCGCGGCCTTGATCGCCTTCGCGGTGTATAGGAGCCCCACGACGGACGAAGTATTGTCACCCGAGCCCGGGGCGAAGATCTTACCCTCTTTCACCTCGGGGTTTATCGGGGTGTCCTTGGAGAACACCGTGTCCATGTGGGCAGCGAAGACGAGGATCGGTCCACTCGAGGGAACGGGATACGCGCCCCACACGTTCCCGGCATCGTCCGAGCCTATGTCGACAAGGCCGATCTCCTGCATTCTGGCCTTTACCCAGGCCGCCCGTTCGTCCTCCTGCCTTGACGGAGCGGGGATCCTTATCAGAGCAAGCCAGTCCTGGAGGATCGCTTCCTTTTGGGAGTCAACGTACGCGAACGCATCGTCAAGCGGACTTGCGGCGAGCGCGGCGCCCACCGCCGTCGTTACGAGAACCAGGACCCCGACAAGTGCCCATAGTGCGCGAGATCTGCTACTCAACCTACTCATCTCCTTGTCTTCTCCTTTCCTGAGCGCTCCTCTGCCCGGCACCCGGTGTACCTCCTGCTCCGAGTCAGGCTCGTCTTGCTCATCTCCCCTACTCACCAAGCCGTCCGGAGCGGCACACACCCATCCACGCTCTGTTTTCCTACTACTATACTGAGGCGTGGATACTGTGTCAATTGTATCTTGAGCTGACGTGAGCTGGATCTTCAGGATGCCTCCGGCCCCAGAGCGTCTCCGGCCCCAGAGCGGGGAGGGCCGTTGGGTCTCGCGCAAACGTTCAGCGTCACGACGCTTCTGGTGTTGCGCTGCCCCGAGGAGGAGCCGGTCTTCAGAAGAGGGTGTGTGTCGAGCAACGCCCTCACGCGGCGTGCCCGTGCTCGTGCCGGTGCCGGAGGACTCTTCCCGGAGTCGCGCCGGTGTGTTCGCCGCGCTCTATTACGGGTGTTCCCGCCACGAAGACCCAGTCAATTCCCGTGGGATAGCGGTGAGGATCGTCGTACGTGGCCGTGTCGGCCACCTTGTCAGGATCGAATACCACGAGATCCGCGACCATGCCCGGACGGATGATCCCTCGGTCGAGGATTCCGAGGCGCTGTGCAGGGAGGGAGGTCATCTTTCGGACGGCTTCTTCCAGCGTGAGGACGCCTCGTTCCCTCACGTATCGAGCCAGTACCCTGGGGAACGTTCCGTAGCTCCTCGGATGGGGCTTTCCCTTGCCCAAAGGACCATACGGTGCCCGCACCGACGCGTCGCTGCCGATCGAGGAGGCAGGCCAGGCCAGCACGTATTCCACGTCTTCCTCGCACATGCCAAACCTCACGGTCTGCACTGCGGCCGACTCGTCCACGATTAGGTCAAGAGCTGCGGTGAATGGGTCCTTCCCTGTCATCTCCGCGATCTCCACGAGGTTCTTCCCCTCGAACCGCTTGTTGCGGTCCCTCGTGCAAGACGCGATGACTGTCTTGTCCCAACCGCGCTTCGCGCCCTCCTCTTCCTCCACCTGTCGGCGGATGCCCTCACGCACGGCTGTGTCCTTGAGCCGCGCCATGGCCGCCTCCAGCCCCCCATCGAATATCCACTGGGGCAGGATGACGGCAAGGCCCGTGGACGACGCTGTATACGGGTAGACATCACAAGCGACATCCACTCCGCGCGCTCTCGCCTTGCTCATGAGTTCTATGGTCATCCGGACCTTGCCCCAGTTCTGGACTCCGCCTGCCTTGTGATGGGATACCTGCACCGGTACCCGCGCTCTCTCGCCTATGGCGATGGCTTCCTCCACGGCTTCCACGACCCTGTCTTCCTCGTAGCGTATGTGACTTGCGTACATGCCCCCCGCGCTGGCGGAGACCTGCGCGAGCTCGACCAACTCATCCATGGACGCGTAGCACGACGGGGGATAGATGAGGCCGGTGGACAGGCCCCACGCGCCCTCCGCCAAAGCGCCGGACAAGAGCGACTTCATGCGCTCCATTTCTTCCCGCGACGGCGCGCGGTCCACACATCCCATGACCGCACGCCTGATCGTTCCGTGGCCGACGAGCGATGCGACGTTCACAGCTGTGCCACACTTCTCGATGGCACGAAGGTACTCGCCGAAGGACCTCCAGCTCAAGTCAAGCCCCGCTTCCCCAAGGTCCCGCCTTACGTCGGCGAGCGCCTCTCCTTCCAGCGGCGCGAGCGAGTAGCCGCAGTTGCCGACCACCTCACAAGTCACGCCCTGCCGGACCTTGCTCTCGGCGCGGGGGTTCAAGAGGATCGTGTCGTCGGAGTGGGAGTGGATGTCGATGAACCCCGGCGCGACGACCCGCCCATCGGCGCGTATCTCTCTGGTGCCTCGCGGCACATCGAGGCATCTCCCCACACGGGCTATCCTGTCGCCTGCGACTTCCACGTCTCCTACGAACCAAGGAGCGCCGGTTCCGTCAACTACCCTCGCCGCGCGGATCACGAACCTCTGCTCCCGCACGAGCACTACCTCCTCTCAAGCAGCTCGAGCACGACATCGACCATCAGCGCGGCGCCCAGGGCCATGGCTTCCTCGTCGAAATCGAATCTCGGATGGTGCGCCGGGTACTTGGCGCCTCTGTCGGGGTTTCCCGCGCCTAGCATGAACATGGCGCCCGGAACCTCCTGGAGGAAGTAGGCGAAATCCTCTCCTCCCATGGAGGGCTCTATATCCTCAATGACCTGGCGCCTGCCGAAAATCCTCCTCGCGCTCGCGGCTACGAGCGCTGCCACCCTTTCGTCGTTGGCAAGGGGCGGGTAGCCCGGCGAAAACGTGAACTCGAATTTGGCTCCGGCACTACGCGTTATTCCCTCGAGCGTTTGCCTGATCATGTCAGGAACGGCTCCACGCAACGCCGGATTCAGGGTGCGGACCGTGCCGCTCATGGTGACCTGGTCCGCGATGACGTTCTGACGGTATCCGCCGGAGATCGTCCCGATCGTCAGGACAAGGGGATCCACCGGGTTCACTCGGCGGCTTGCGATCGTCTGGAGCGCCATTACGGCCTGCGCCGCCACGACCACGGCGTCCACCGATCTGTGAGGCGCGGCGCCGTGGCCTCCCTCGCCTCTGATCGTGATGGTCACGCTGTCCGCCGCCGCCATGACCGGGCCGCCCCTGATCGCCACGACGCCCGTCGGAAGATCCGGCCAGATGTGTCCTGCCACTATTACATTCACATCGGGCTCTGACAGCACGCCCTCCCTTATCATCGGCAGCGCCCCGCCCGGCCCTTCTTCAGCCGGCTGGAATATCAGCTTTACGCTTCCGCAAAACTCCTTCGCAAGCGATGAGAGGAGCTTGGCGGCTCCAAGCAGCATGGCCACGTGGCCGTCATGGCCGCAGGCGTGCATGACTCCCGGGATGCGCGACCTGTAGTCCACGTCTTTGCAATCCTGTATGGGCAGGGCGTCCATGTCCGCCCGGAGGGCTACGCAGGGACCGGACGGCGAGTCGGGGCTGGCTTGGGATCCGGATCGGCGCGGTTCGGATGCGAGCCCCCTGATTACGCCGACGACGCCCGTCCCGCCGATGCCTTCCCGCACGCTCACCCCAAGTTCGCACAGCTTCGAGGCGACCATTCCCGCAGTCCGTCTTTCTTCCCCGCCCAGCTCCGGGTTCATGTGAAGGTCGCGGCGCACTGCGATCATCTGTGGGAGCAGTTCGCGCGCCTTGGTGAGGAGCGCGCGTCTCCTGGACTTCCTTCCGCCGTCCGTCATGCTCGGCCACCACCTCTATTCACTGCGCGGTCTCGCCCGCAAGAGCGATGGCCACCCTCATCGCCTTGAACACGGAGAGGTAATTATCTGCTGTGAAGCCGACCGACCTTGGACCCGTCCTTTCCATTCCAGGGACGAGCTCCGCCATGTCAGCCATGCCTGTTTGGTTCAAGTGCAGCTCGAGGCGGATGGGAGGGCGTATCTCGAAACAACCTATGGACCTCAAGTCCGCGAGGGCTTTCCTTGCCGCCTCTCTGATGAGCGCCTGCGCTCTCTCGGGATGGAGCGATCTCGCCGCGTAACGCCCTATGGCTTCCTTCACCGCAACCGTCACGACCCTGGGGACGAGCTCCCTGGCCTGGCGTGCAACGGCGGTGTCGCCGGTGACCAACACTAGGGGAACGCCAAAGTGGCCAGCTACAGCCGCATTTATGCCTGTTTCTCCGAGCTCCATCCCGTTTATCACCACTCGTGCCACGGTGCGTCCCGCGTAAGTGTGGTCCAACACGGCGTCCGGAGTGCCACATGCCGCGTGGTACCCGAGGAACATGGCGGCGTCGAACGTTGAGTCGATGCCCTCCATCATGCTCAAGGGCTTGGGCGCTCCTGATATGAGATAAGCGTCCTTGTGAAGCTTCTCGGGGATGATGTTGCGCATCGTGCCGTGAGAGTCGTTGACCACGACCTCGGTCGCCCCCGCCTCAATGGCCCCGGTGACGGCCGCGTTGATCTCATCCGTCATGAGCGCCCGCGCTCGCTCGTGTTCCTTGCCGTCTCTCGCCGTATGCTCTGAGTGCGTTACCCCCGCCACGCCCTCTAGGTCGGCGGAAATGTACACTTTCATCGACATGCACCTCCTGCCCGGCCATTCTCAAGTGTCAACGAGGTCGCCAAGACGCCCTTCCTTGCCCTTGGACGACCCATCCCGCGCCGGGCCATTTCTGCCTCTGCCTCTGCTTCTGCTTCTGCCTCTTGTCTCGATCCCGTCCCCTCGCTCGGCCGCTCATTGGGCGTTCGATCCGGCTCCATGTCCTGCTCGATGCCTGAGAACCGCAGCTCTGTCTCTCGTGAGCCGCGCCTCGGTCAACGCCTCGGCTAACGCCTCGACTTGAGTTCGAAGTCCACGACGATCTCTCCCACCGCCTCGCCACGATGGTTCAGAACTTGAGGACGGTGATGAGGTGCGAGCGCTCTTAGGTGGCCCGCTTCGAGGGCGCCCATTCGCGCCAGAACCTCCAGCACCAGCGGGCCTACGGCCCTCGTGCTTCCGTCCTCGATCTTGATTGCCACACCGAGTCCCCTCTCGAGGAGGCCCACGCAGTACACGCCTTCCGCGCCGCTCTTGGCCACGACTCGGTCCCCGGCCACCCGCATGAGATCAGTCGTAAGTCTGCCTCGTCCCGCCACCATATGGGGGTGGGTTCGCATGGCGCGGCACACTCGCCGTGCCGCCTTCGCGCAAGCGACGTCGGTCATCAGGTGGTCCGGACTTGCGAGCGTGGCGAACGCCCTTGCCATGGACGCGAGGGACAGCCCGAAGACCGGCACGCCGCATCCGTCCACTCCGATGGCAATGTCTCTTTGAGGCACGCCTGTGAAGAGCGACACTTCCCGCAACATGATGCGCTGGACGGGATGGTCCACGCGATAATACCCTTGGACCGAATAGCCCAAGTGAACCGCCACGGCGAGCATCGCCGAGTGCTTTCCCGAGCAGTTGGAGTGGAGCTGCCACGGCGCCACTCCGCACGCCGTGAGCCGCCTGGATGAGTCCCTGTCGAGCGGTGGGTGGACCCCGCAGGCGAGCGCGGCGTCGGGGAGACCGATCTTGCGCAGGATACCTGCCACCGTCGTAACGTGCGCGCACTCTCCGCTATGGGACGCGCACATCACTGCGATCTCCCGATCGTCGAACCCGAATCGCTCCGCGGCTCCCGTCTCGATGACAGGGATCGCCTGGATTGGCTTCGCGCAAGAACGCCAGTACGTTACCTTGTTTGGATCCCCGACCCAGTACAAAACGTCGCCCGAGCCATCGGCGACCGCAACGTCGACCCTGTGGACGCTTTCGACGATCGAACCACGCGTCACCTTGACGGCCGGCTCTGACAATCAAACCACCTTCCTCAAGACGGAGACACACTGCCAGGAACTACGCCGTACTCTCGATTCAGCGTCTGGCTGCGGCTTCGGCCACGAACGCCGCGAATATCTCGAGCATCGCGGGGTATGAGTCTGTCATGCACTCTGGATGCCATTGCACACCTACTACGAAGAGATCATGGGCTGACTCGATTGCCTCAATCACTCCATCAGTGGAGCGCGCTGACACGAAGAAGCCTGGGGCGACATTCCGGATGGCTTGGTGGTGGAAGGAGTTCACGGCCACGTCGCCCGCGCCCACCATCCCGGCCAGTTTGGAGTGGCGCTCCACGACGACTTTGTGGCTGGCGTGGTACCGAGGCGCGTCTTGCCTATGTTTGATGGCCCCTTTGACCTGGGACTGGATGTCTTGGTACAGGGTTCCGCCCATGGCAACGTTCAAGACCTGAATCCCGCGGCAGATCGCGAGGAGAGGGGTGCCCGCCTCGATGGCCGCCCGAACCAGGGCTAGCTCGAATTCGTCGCGCTCGGGATCGATGTGTCCGAGATGCGGGTGGGGCTCCTCTCCGAAGTAGCTGGGATCGAGGTCCGCTCCGCCCGAAAGGAGGATGCCGTCAAGGACGCCCGCCAGGCGCGCCGCGGATTCACCGTCGCTCGCAGGCAGAATCACGACCTGACCCCCGGCTTTGGTGACGGCACATACGTAGTCCTGGGGCAGCGAGTACTTCCTTGACTCTCCCGTCTCACCAGCAGCGGAACTCGTACACGTCACTC
Organism: Bacillota bacterium; assembly: GCA_024653485.1. Taxonomy (NCBI): domain Bacteria; kingdom Bacillati; phylum Bacillota; species Bacillota bacterium. Next base: position 257,298 of record JANLFY010000001.1, read on the forward strand.
CAACGAGTGGCCGCAAGCTCAATCCCTCTCCCGCGGCGCGCGCTCGGGCGCGAGATAGCGCGTCGCCCCAGCTAGTATTCGCCTGCACGGCGCGAAATCCTTCGGGCCGGCCCATGAAAAGCCGCGAGCCGAGGGGCTAGTGACTCCGCGGCTCGCTCCTTGTGAGCCGTGCCGAGCGATGCTAGGCTCCCGTTCAGATTTCCACCAGGCCTAGGCTGATCTCGAGCGCCTTGTCGACCCGATCCATGGTGACGGGGTCCAGATGGGAGACTTTCTCGATGAGCCGGCGGCGGTCTATGGTTCGCACCTGCTCGAGGAGGATCACCGAATCCGCCGGCAGTCGGCTCTTGGTCGCGGGCAGTTCCACGTGGGTGGGAAGTCGCGCCTTGTCGATGCGCGACGTGATGGCGGCCACGATCGTGGTTGGGCTGTAGCGGTTCCCGATGTCGTTCTGGAGGACGAGCACCGGCCGGGTGCCCCCTTGCTCCGAGCCTATTACAGGATTAAGGTCAGCGTAAAAGACGTCGCCGCGCCTAAGCTCCCTCGGTTCCATTACCCCGCGCCAGGACCTCCTCATATAGGGCAAGGGCTTCGTTCTCCGCAGCCAAAGCCTCGCCGGCGAGTTGGAGGTTCAGGCCAGCCATCTCGCGGTAGCCCTCTTTCAGCTTCTCACGCAGCTCCAGCCTGCGCTTCTCCTCGATGTAGAGCCGCATGGCCTCTCTAATGAACTCGCTACGGTTCCGATGCTCCTGCCTCGCGGCCCCGTCGACTTCCTGCAAGAGACTATCCGGCAGGGTGATCATGATCCTCCTGACATGCTGGGCCACCGCAACCCCTCCGCTCCCCCAGGCGCCACAGTATATACTGCAGTCTACACCGGCATTATATACACGCGCGGGAAAGGCTGTCAACGACATATGCAGACACCGAGCGCATTTGAACGAGGCTGGGTCCGCCTGGCCGCAGCATTGTTCAGAGGGGCTTTGCGCCCGTGGGATGTGCGACGGGGGATGGGATCGCTCGACTTTCGGCCAGGCGAGGTCGGGACTATTTGTACACGGGGTCAGCTGGGGTCGGCAGTCGGCATCCTCATTGTGGATTCCAGGCTCATGCATGTGGTATAATCTGCTTGGATTTCTGCTACGGGCAGGAGGTTCGGCCGTTGCTTGTGTACCGGGCTTGCAGCCCGCGTGACACGAGAAAGCTGGGTGAAGCCCTCGGGAGGCTCCTTGGACCGGGAGACGTGGTCTGTCTCGAAGGCCATCTAGGCGCGGGTAAGACCGTGTTCGTGCAGGGCCTGGCGGCGGGCATGGAAGTCAAGGGGCGGGTGACGAGCCCGACTTTCACCATAGTTCACGAGCATCCGGGGAAGGTCCCCCTGTACCACATCGACGCCTACAGGTTGGAGGGGGTCTCGGACGCCGAGACTGCAGGAATAGACGAATGCCTGTACGGGGGAGGGGCCGCGGCCGTCGAATGGCCGGAGAGGATCCGTCATCTCCTGCCCGAAGAAAGACTGGACGTGGAGATCAGGATTCCTCCGGATGGCGACTCGGGTGCCGACGATGGTGACCGGGATGGTGACCGGATAGAGGGCAACACGCGCGGCGGAAGATGCGGCGATGGAGAGGGACCGAATGCGGGAGGGACCGGGCTCGACGGATGTGACTGCGACGAGGGCAGCAGCGCCAGGGAGATAGTGTTCCTCCCTCGCGGGGAGAGGTTTCGTTGCATGATCGAGGAGTTGAGGGCGCTTGCGGGTCCTGGGTATTGACACTTCGACGTTCACCGGAGGCGTGGCGCTAGTATCCGACGACGAAGTGGTCGCCGAATACAGCGCCATTGTAACGAGGAGGAACTCTGAAAGTGTCGCAGCCGCATGTGAGAGGCTCCTGGCGGAGGCTGGATGGAGTGTCTGTGACCTCGACGCCGTGGCGGTGGCAGTAGGCCCCGGGTCGTTCACCGGCGTCCGCATAGGGGTGGCTACCGCCAAAGCCCTCGCCTACGTGCTCGACGTGCCTATCGGCGCGGTAGTGACCCTGGACGCCATAGCGGCGAACCTTCCGTTTTCGGACGCACTCATCTGCCCGCTCATTTCGGCCAGGCGCGACATCGTCTACTCGGCTGTGTACCGCGTGCGAGGGCTCTATCCCGAGAGGGTGAGCGACTACGAGGTGGGGAGCGTACGTGAGGTCGTAAGACGCGTGCTCGACCGCGCGGGTGCGGGTGTTTGCGACGGCGTGCATGCCCTTGGCGCCGCAGGTGTCGCTTTGGGAGACGGGCGGGGCGTGAGGAAAGAAAGGGTTGTCTTCGTGGGCGATGGCGCGAGGGCGCACAGACGGCTCATCCTGGAGAGCGCGGGCGAAGGGCTTGCGACCGGACCGGAATGGTGCGTCGCCCCTCGTCCGGCTGTTGTGGCTGCTCTCGGAAGGATCGCTGTCGGCTCCGGTCAATCCAGGAACGCGTTTGAAGTTGAGCCGTTCTATCTGGGGAAGTCCAGCGCCGAAACGGCGCACGGTGGGACGGCGTCATGCGGGGGGCGTGCGCGAGGTGGATGTTGAGATCAGCCCCATGCGGCAGTCGGATCTCGATGACGTCATGAGGATAGAGAAGGCTTCATTCCCGACTCCGTGGTCACGTAACGCGTTCCTCTCGGAGATCTACGAAAACAGCAGGGCGTGTTACCTTGTTGCGCGCCAGAGCGGCAAGGTGATAGGCTATGTGGGCATATGGATAATCCTCGAGGAAGGCCACATCACCAACATCGCCGTGCACCCTGACTTTCGACGCCGCGGCATAGGGGAGAGGCTCATGAAGGCCATCATGGATTACGCGCGGTCGAAAGGGGCAAAGAGGTTCACCCTCGAGGTGAGAGTCTCGAACGTGGGGGCGCAGAAGCTCTACGAGAAACTTGGGTTCGTGAGCGCCGGCATACGTCCTGGTTACTACCACGACAACGGTGAGGACGCCATGATCATGTGGAGGAACGAACAACGTCCGCGCGGTCGGCCTGCGAGGGACGACAATGGGTGAGACTAGTTACGGCGCGTTCCACGTGCTTGGGCTGGAGACAAGCTGCGATGAGACTTCATGTGCAGTGTTGGAAGGGAACGGTTCGTGTGAAGCACCGGGATTGCGCTTGCGGTCAAACGTAGTCGCCTCCCAGGTGAATCTTCACCGGAGATTCGGCGGCGTCGTTCCCGAGGTGGCCTCGCGGAGGCACGTCGAGGTCATCATTCCCGTGATAGACCAGGCACTGAGGAACGCCGGGCTCCGCGCGTCGGACGTCGCGGCGGTGGCGGCCACGCATGGTCCGGGCCTCGTGGGCGCCATACTAGTGGGTCTATCCGCAGCCAAGGCGATCGCGATGGCCCGGCGGGTGCCGTTCATCGGGGTGAATCACGTCGAGGCGCACTTGTACGCGAATTTCATCGAGCATCCGGACCTCCGCCCTCCATTTGTGTGCCTCGTGGTGTCAGGTGGGCATACGGACCTCGTGTACCTTGAGAGCCACGGCAGCCGCGAGGTAATGGGTCGGACTCGCGACGACGCAGCTGGCGAAGCGTTCGACAAGGTCGCGCGGGTTCTTGGGCTGGGCTATCCAGGTGGGCCCGCCATCGACGATGCGGCGCGCGTCGGAGACCCCAGTGCGATCCGGTTTCCCAGGGCATTCCTTGAGGAAGGCTCGTACGATTTCAGCTTCAGCGGGCTAAAGACGGCTGTAGTTAACTACGTGAAGAAAGCCCGCTCGGCAAACGTGCCTGATATCGCCGCCGGCTTTCAGGAGGCGGTGGTGGACGTGCTCGTCGAGAAGACCGTGAGGGCGGCTCGGGACAAGGGCGTGGAGATTGTAGCGCTCGCGGGAGGCGTGGCGGCCAACTCGAGGCTGAGAGAGAGAATGGGGGCCCGGTCATCAGAAGTTGGATTGAGGCTGGTGATTCCCTCGCCCGGTCTGTGCACCGACAACGCTGCGATGGTGGCATGCGCGGGTTACTTCCGGCTCTGTAGAGGTGAAAGAAGCCCCTTGGAGCTTCCGGCCGTCCCTGACCTGGGGCTCGAGTAGTGAGGGGTTGGGGACGAGGTAAAGTTGCGGGACCGGCTTGGCGCGCCGTGCCGCCGCGCGCTGCGGACCATCCCGCCACGGGACTTCGCGGCTGTGGATAAGGCTGTGGATAATGTGGATTAGAGGGAATATCTGGGAGATACGGATACACCACCCATTAATGTATATGCGACACCCCTCGGGATCATGACGGCGTCCTGAGGGGGCTTTCCCCCGCGCAATCGGCTTTGCGGGCTCCAGGTCGGGGTAAGCGGCCAGGGCGGGATGTCTGGCGTGGCACTGCTGAGGCGCGGGATAAAGGGGGAGTTGGAACATGGAACGTATGGGGGGCGACGGCATCGGCGCCGGGCTTGCGGGGCTGCAGCCAGGCCCCATAGGCCCTAGCCCGTTTGAGCCAGCGGAGGGGCCGCGCCACGTGACGGTGCGGCGGGTTCTCTTCGTGTTACTCGTTGCCCTCGCCGCGCTTGCGATCTCTGTGTACGTGCTGGTGTCCTCCTGGCTCGCGCCCGGAGCAACCTTCGGCGTGGAGGACCGGCCTGTGAACGTCCTTGTCCTCGGAACGGACAGAACGTACGACGACCGCGGGAAACCCATGGAAGGCCCAGCAAGGGCAGACGCCATCATGCTCGTGTCGGTGAACCCGAAGGCGAACAGAATGTACCTGGTTTCGATTCCGAGGGACACCAAGGCGCGGATCGAAGGCCACGGAACGGGCAAGGTGAACGCGTCGCATACCTACGGCGGCCAGGACCTCACGAGGAGGACTGTCGAGGATCTCGTTGGCGTCCCGATAGACCGGTATGTGGAGATCGACTTCCAAGGATTCGTGCGCGTCATCGACGCTTTGGGAGGCGTGGAGGTCGAGGTGGACAAGGACCTGTACTACGTGGACAGGGCGGGGGGCTTAAAGGTCGACTTGAAGAAGGGCAGGCAGGTGCTCAACGGCGCGGAAGCGCTCGGGTACGTGAGGTATCGAGCCGACGCGCTCGGTGACATCAACCGGGTGAAGCGCCAGCAGAACCTCCTGAAGGCCGTCGCCCGCAAGGCCACACGAATCCGGGACCTGGGCAAGGCCACCAAGATCCTGGCCATCTTGATGGAGCACGTCCGGACCGACATGTCCCGGCGGGATATAGCGTCCATCGGGTGGTTCTTGGTGAGGACCAGGGCAGAGGTCGTGTCGGAGACGTTGCCCGGGGAGTTTTCCCCGTTGTATTGGGTCCCCGATCATGAACGCATAGGCGACCTAGTGGAGGCGATGAACGAGGGCTTCAACCGATGAGGCGCGGTTGACTGAGGCGGTCGATAGGCGTGGGCAGAGTGAGGGAGGTATCGGGGGATGGTGCACATCGACGTGGCGCTTGTTCCACAGGAGATCGAGGCCAGGAGCTTGAGCGGGATCACGGCGGTAGTCATCGATGTGTTGAGAGCCAGCACTACTATCTCATGCGCAATCTCGAATGGCTGCGACGAGGTCATTCCCACCGTCTCAGTGGAGGAGGCGGTGGAGATCTCGCGCGCCTACGCGAGGGGTGACTATCTTCTTTGCGGGGAGAGGAAAGGGGAGAAGATAGAGGGCTTCGACCTGGGCAACTCACCGCTGGAATACACGGAGGATCGCGTGGCGGGAAAGAAGATAATCATAACCACCACCAACGGCACGTGCGCAATCAGGGCGGCGAAGGCTGCGGACGAAGTCATCGTCGGATCGTGTTGGAACCTGTCGGCAGCTTGTGAGCGTGCCGTGTCCACCGGCAGGGACATCCTAATCGTGTGTGCAGGCGAGGGCAAGAGATTCACCCTGGAAGACGCGGTATGCGCCGGCATGATGTGCGAGCGCATCGCTTCCATGATCGAAGTGGACGAGTCCGACGGGTGCGTCGCAGCACGGCGCCTCTACGCTGCTTTTCGTGACAACGTCGCGGCGGCGATCGCCGGCTCGGAACACGCCCGTCATCTTGCGCGCATAGGCTTCGGCGACGACGTGGCGATAGCCGCGCAGGTGGACAAGATCAGCGTGGTGCCGGTGCTGCACGGCGGGCATATCGTGCGTAGGGCAGAGTGAGTGGCGGGGTGGGCGAGTTGCGCAGGGCAACTGCGGTGTGCGCGATGATTCTGGGGGCCGCAGCCATGTGGGCGTGCGGCGCCTTCGCTTCGGGGACCGGCATGGCGGGCGGCTGGGTCGGCGGCGACGACGCGGCCGTGGGCGGCGCGGGTGACGCGGTCGAAGGGCAGAGGATAGTGATGCGAGTGCGTCTGTCGGTCAAGCTCCCGCTCAGGTTCGAATTGAGGCAGGATTCCGAGGCGATGGCGGTCTCTCACGAGGTGGTGGAGCGGGAGACGGCTTCCGCGCGGCCGTTCACCAAGGTTCTTGAGGGGTCGTGCTCGGATGAGGAGGCCTACGCGGTTGAGGTTGCGGGGCTCGACAGCGCCGATGACGTCCTTCTCTTGAGATCCGCTCTGGCGGCGCGGCTTTCGCAGAGCGACAGACTGCGCTATTCGCCGAGCATATGCCGCGATGATGGCCGGTGGATCCTTCGAGTCGGCGCGACAGGCGACCCGGAAGCCGTGCACAAGCTGAGGGAGGAACTCGCGCGGGCTGGTGCGGGCATGGAGCATAGCGTCATCCCCACGACGGTCATCCTCAGGCCGAAGGTCATCGAGAGAGTTCACCTCAAGGCCTCACATGAGCCCTACGAGGTGCGAGCGGGGGATCGCCCCGGCGAGCTCGTGCTCGCAGCTCCATCCGGCGAGCTCGTATCGTTCTTGGGCGAGGGTGTGCGAGTCGTGCCGCGAGACCCGCTCGACATGGCGTTCAATCTGGGAGGAGTCTGGTACAAAGGCGAGCTTCAGATAACGCGGAAGGACTCATGGGACGGCCGCGTCGAACTCGTGGCGACGAACAGGATAGACATCGAGTGCTACGTTGAGGGAGTCCTGGCGGGCGAAGTATACCCGAATTGGGAGCTAGAGGCGCTCAAGGCGCAAGCGGTGGCTGCAAGGACGTACGCGCTGTATCGAAAGGCCGGCAGCTGCGGTCGTGAGTATGACGTGGACGACACCGTGGCGTACCAGCGATACTCCGGAGGACACTACGTGGAGTCGTTCAGCAAGGCGGTGGCTCAAACGCGCGGAGAGGTCATCACGTACGGGGGGCGTCTCGCCAAGGCACACTACTTCGCTTCCAGCGGTGGCATGACTGAAGGTGACGAAGAGATCTGGCTGGGCGGGGGAGACGAACCATATCTCGAGCCAGTGGCCGACTTCGATCAGTCGTGCCCTCACTACGTCTGGCAGAACCTCCCGGCGCTGTGGGCCGCGGATTTCCTCGCGAAGCTCGGACTCCAACCAGGTTTTCCTGCCTGGATAGAGCCTGCATTGGCGCTGGACGGCAAGATCCTCAGCTATCGTTTCAGGACGCCCTCGGACAGTCTTACCCTGACGCGGGAACAAGTGAGGCACAAGCTCGGTCTGAAGAGCCCGCGTTTCACCCTGAGGCTCGTGGGCTCGGAGGAGACGGGCGTATCGCTCGCCGCAATGTCCGGCTCGCCTCGTGACGAGGTGACGGGCGTGCGTGACGCAGGAGCACGACCAGCCTTGCCCGACGTTCGGCAATGTGTGCCGTTGAGGTCGGGGGGGCTCACCACAGGTTACAGGGTCACGCTCGAGAAGGGCGTGACGGTGAAGGGGAACGCGGTAGAGGCCGCGAGCGCGAGACAGCTATCTCCCGAGACACTGGTGATAGTGGACGGCAGGGGATATGGCCACGGAGTCGGCCTCAGCCAATGGGGCGCTCAGGGAATGGCCACGATGCGGAACGAGGCGGGAGAACCCGCGTATGATTACGTGGCGATTCTGAAGCACTACTACACCGGCGTGGACGTCGCGGACGGCTACGGTCTACGCTCGGCCGGCGCCGTCGTCGGGTTCGACGCTGCTTCCGGGCTGGAGATCGCGCCCCGGGCCAGCGGGCCCGAGCAAGCTGGCGAACTCGAGCCCTCGCAACCGCTTACCTGCGACTAGCCTTGGGGAGAAGCGTTTCTCGCATGAAATGAACCAGTAAAGGGACACGACGCCCAGCCAGACGAGTCCTGAAACGAAGCCGATCCGCTGTTCTGGCACGAACGGGAGCGTGAAGATGACTACGCTGATGAGAGCCACCGTCATCCACGATGTGTAGGGATAGCCTGGCATCTTGAACTTGAGCGCGGACGGATCACGGGCCAGAACCCGCCGACGCATGTATATTTGGGACAGGCTTATGATAAGCCATGAGAACAGGAACCCGAAGCCTCCGATCCCGGTGATGAAGAGGAAGGCCGTCTTGGGCACTAGATAGTACAGGATCACGCCCACGTAGAGGAAAAACGTGCTGCCGAGCACAGCCAGGTAGGGGACTCCAGACTTCTTGCCGAGCCGCGTGAGGAACTTTGGGGCGGCACCCGCTTCCGCCAGCGAGTACAGCATGCGTGAGCTTGTGTACAGACCAGAGTTCATACTGGACAGAGCGGCCGTTATGACTACGAAGTTCATGACGTCGGCAGCCGCAGGGATCTTGAGGAGCTGGTATACCCGCACGAAGGGGCTCTGGCCGAGCCCCACCTCAAACCAAGGTATGGTTCCCACAAGCACTATCATCGACCCGATGTACAGGAACACGGTCCTGAACGCCACGCCGGCTACAGCCCGCGGCACGTCGACGGCCGGGTCTCGCGTCTCCGCCGCAGCTATTCCAATGGCTTCCGTCCCGCCGTACGCCACCATCACCATTACCATGGCGAGGAGCACGCCCGTTATGCCCTTTGGCGCGAATCCCCCATGTCCTACGTAGTTCCTGAGACCTATTGGGGTGAAGGGACCGATTCCGAGTATTGCGCTCCCGCCTATGAGGATGAAGGCCACTATGGCGACGACCTTGATCATGGCGAACCAGAATTCGAACTCTCCAAAAGACCGTACGCTGGTCAGGTTCACGAGGGTCATGGCGACGGCAAACAAGAGGCCGAAGGCGAGCGCTAGCCGTGGAGAGACCCAAAACCGCATGTACGTGGAGGCCGCGACGATCTCTGCCGCCATGATGACTACCCATGCGATCCAGTAAGTCCACCCGACCACGTAGCCGGCATACGGATGGAGCGACTCCGCCGCGTGGGTTCGAAACGAGCCCTCCACAGGCTCAACCACGGACATCTCCGCGAGGGCCAGCATCACCATCATCATGATGACGCCCCCGAGTGCGAAGGACAGGATCACAGCTGGGCCGGCCAGCCTCACCGTGGCCGCGCTGCCCAAGAACATGCCTACGCCGATCACGCCGCCGATGGATATCATGGATAGGTGACGCGAGGCAAGGCCACGGCGAAGTCTGTCTGTGCCGTGAGAGGCCAATGAATTCACCCCTCATACTAGGATTTCGGTATGGTCTGTCGAATATTCGATCACGGGCTGGACCGCACAGAGCGGGCTCACTATCGAACCGAGGACGTACTATGGGGGAAGGAACGCGGGGTGTTGGGGGGTGGGTGCTCCTTGGACAGGGCGGTAGGTCGGTTCGCTGTCTGCGCTGTCGTTGTGCTATGGTGTTCAGCGTTGAACGCCGGCTGTTTTCCGAACGCGCGTGAGGCCGCACGGGACCCGGCGGAACTCCTCAGGGCCGCCGTGGACAACACTCTCGCGCTGAAGAGCGTGCGGGTGACGGAAGAGACCGCTTTTCCTTCCTCAGAAGAGTTGCTTTCTGCCGAGGAGGCGAAGCGTCTCGGCACGGGGATATGGACTCGCATCGTGGAGTTCGTTGCGCCCGACCGTGTGCATTACTCATCGTCTTCGGAGGATGGCGGATTGGAGGCGTACCGTGTGGGCTCGTCCATCGCATATCGCCTCATGGAGCTCGAGGCTCCTGATGGCGACCGGAACCAGGAAGGGGACGGAAGATGGATTAGGGTGGGAAGCGTTGCTGACGTGAGCGACGAGGCCGTGCGCGCAGAGCTTGAGTGGCTTTCTTGCGTGACGGGGATGGAGAGCATCCTCGACGGAGGGCTACGCGACGTCGAGAATGTCACGAAAATCGGTGAAGAGGACGTAGATCGGGTGCGCTGCGCGGTGCTCCGCTTTGAGAGTCCCGCATTGCTGCGGCGATTTGAAACGAGCTTGGCGGAGGCGGGCGTAGGAGGCAAGCCGGTGAAGTACGAAATCAGGGCGTGGGTGACCTTGAGAGGAGAGGCGCTCATCTCCAAGATCGAGGACATGTGGATTCATCAGGAACCAGGGTCCGGGGCATATGAGTACACGATAAGCACGAGGCTGCTCGAACCCCTGCCTGACTTGCGAATAGAATTGCCCTGAAGGCAGCCGGATCAAGCCAGGGGAAGAGGAGAAGCAGAACGGGCGAAGCATGAAAGGAGTGATGTCTCCGGTACGCGTGCGCCCCATGCGTTGTGGTATACTGAGGTCAAGTTGGTAGTTTACGCTCCGAGTCAGCGTGCCTGTACCTCCCACGGATGGCAGCTGACCGGCAGCCGGGAGCGGCCAGTTCATGACAGCGCGTGCTCGCGGCTCGAGGGCATGCTGGGAAACCGGCAGGCCTCCCATCATTGGAAAGGAGATGTAAAGACCATGCTTCGTACAAAGGCCTCTGTTTCGTGCCGCACAAGATTTCGACGCCTCTCACTCGCCCTCCTCACGAGCCTCCTTGTCACGGTTTACGGGGTTGCGGCCATGGCCGCGCCAGCAAACCGAGTGGTCATCCTGGCCACCACTACGAGCACCCAGGACAGCGGCCTCCTCGACGTGCTCGTTCCGATGTTCGAAAGCCAGACCGGGTACGTAGTGAAGACCATTGCGGTCGGCACCGGACAAGCCCTTGCGCTGGGGGCGCGAGGCGAGGCAGACGTGCTGCTGTGCCATGCACCTGAAGCCGAGATGGAGCTCGTCGCAAGCGGCGCCGTCACACACCGCAGGCTCGTGATGCACAACGACTTTGTCGTCGTCGGTTGGGCGGACGACCCCGCACGCGTGCGCGGCAGCAAGTCGGCCGCGGAGGCTTTCGCGAGGATCGGAACGGCGCAGGCGGTTTTCGTGTCGAGGGGGGACGACTCGGGCACACACAAGAAAGAGATGCAGATCTGGTCGAAAGCCGGGATAACGCCGGGCGGACGGTGGTACCAGGAAGCAGGCGCGGGCATGGGGCAGACTCTCAATATAACATCGGAGAAGAGAGGCTACACGCTTACGGACCGCGCCACGTACCTCGCGCTGAGGAAGTATCTCGGCCTTGAGATCCTCGTGGAGGGAGACCCGGAACTGCTGAACGTGTACCACGTAATGGCGGTGAACCCCGAGAAGTTCAAGAAGGTGAACGAACCGGGCGCCCTTGCGTTCGTGGACTTCATGGTGGCCCCGAAGACTCAGGAAGTCATAGCCTCTTTCGGTATCGAGGATTACGGCGAGCCGCTGTTCTTCGCGGATGCCGGCAAGAGAGAAGAGGATCTCGGGCGGTGAGGCGAGGATGGACCTTGTGGTCGAAGGCATCGCGAAAGCATTGCGGCTTCTCGTCACGGCTGACCGTGAGGTCGTAAGGATTTCCCTCCTCACCCTGCGGGTGTCGGGGCTCGCGACCCTCCTGGCGGTGGTGACGGGAGTGCCCCTCGGGACGGCGCTCGCGCTTTCCACCTTCCGAGGGCGCAAGATCTCCGCGACTATCGTGAACACCGGCATGGGCCTTCCTCCCGTAGTCGTGGGGCTGTGGGTCAGCATCCTGCTGTGGCGGTACGGTCCGCTGGGCTTCCTGCATCTCATGTACACTCCCACCGCAATGGTGATAGCCCAGTGGATGATAGCCCTTCCGATAGTGACCGGCTTCACCATGGCCGGAATCGGACAGCTCGATCCGGGGGTGCGGCTCCAGATACTCTCGCTCGGAGCGTCGCGGTTGCAGCTCGTGTGGGCGCTTCTCCGCGAGGCGAGGCTTTCGGTCCTAGCTGCGGTGATGGCTGGATTCGGCGGGGCGATATCAGAGGTGGGCGCGTCCATGATGGTCGGCGGGAACGTGATGGGCCAGACGCGCGTCCTTACTACCGCGACAGCTATGGAAGCGGCGCGCGGCCACTTCGATACCGCCATAGCGCTCAGCGTGATCCTGCTGGCACTCGCCTTTGGGGTCACGTTCGGCCTTACCCACATTCAACAGAAGGGCAGGCACACCTGAGTGGCAGCCGTTCGGCGCTGGCGAGGGGTCCTGATTGGAAGGCTCGGATCGAAGGATCGAAGGAAGAGTGTCCTGATACTTGCGGGATGCGGCGGGGCTCTCGCGAGACGGTGGACGGGACGGCACGGGCGGGGCCGGGGCGAACGAACGATGCGAAGGCTCCGGCGAAGAGGCGCCGAAGAGAGGAATGCCGGGTTGAGGGAAGCGATTCTCGAACTAGAGGATGTGAAGGTGTGCCGCGGCGCGCACCTAGTTGTGGATGTTGGGCGTCTTGCGGTCGCGCGCGGCGAGACGGTCGCCGTGGTTGGCCCGAACGGGGCGGGGAAGACCACTCTCCTGCAGGTCATGGCGTGTCTTCTCAGGCCGCGGGAGGGCAAGGTGTCCGTGTTCGGCGAGAGGCTGGAACGGCGCACTGACCTCGTGAGGCTGCGACGCAGAATGGCATTGGTGCTTCAGCGTCCGTACCTTCTGGACGGCACGGTGTTCGACAACTTGGCGGTCGGCCTTCGGCTGCGAGGTGTCCCGAAAGACGAGGTCCGCGCGAGAGTGGAGCGGGCGCTCGACACTTTCGGGATCGAGCACCTCGCCGGGCGGCGCGCGAGGACGCTCTCCGGAGGCGAAAGCCAGAGGGTGAGCCTGGCGAGGGCTTTCGCGCTCGATCCCGAGCTGTTGTTCCTGGACGAGCCCACGAGCTCGTTGGACATGCCGACCAGGATGGAGCTCCTCCGAGAACTCGGCGAGGTCGTGAGGATGACGAGGGTGACGACGGTATTCGTAACCCACGATGTCGTCGAGATCCCCTTCGTAGCGGACAGGACCTTGGTCATGAAAGGCGGTCGGATAATCGCTGACGGGCCGCTTAGAAGCGTGCTGGGTGCGGACGTTAGGCAAGCCGTCGCGGGTGTCGCCGCATCGGCCAGCTGGATTCTGTGTGGGGATGGTGATGGCGGTGCCGGTTTTCCTGTCGCTCGTGACCCCCGATGAGGCTCGGCGAAGGCTCGAAGAACACATTCAGCCGGGGCCGCGCGAGGTCGAAACGTGCGAGCTTCTCGAAGCCTGCGGCCGCGTGCTTGCGGAGGACGTTGCGTCCCCTTGCGATCTGCCGGGTTTTGCCAGGTCAACCGTTGACGGCTTCGCGGTCCGCGCCGCCGACACGTTCGGCGCAAGCGATTCCATGCCCGCGTTGCTCACAGTCTCGGGGGAGGTGCGAATGGGGGAGGCTGCCTGCTTCGCGCTGGGCCCGGGGGAATGCGCTCGCCTCGCGACCGGCGCTATGCTGCCCAGTGGCTCTGATGCCGTGGTGATGGTGGAGACCACCGAAGACGTAGGGAGCACGCTCATCGCGGTGTCGAGACCCGTGGTCCCCGGCGAGAACGTCGTCGGCGCGACGGAGGACGTGGCGCGGGGCGGCGTGCTCATGAGGCGGGGCTGCAGACTACGTCCCCAAGACATCGGGATGCTCGCCGCCGCGGGAGTGTCCAGAGTGAAGGTGGCGACAGGCCCACGGGTGGCGATAGTGTCAACAGGAGACGAGCTCGTGGAAGTCGACGAGGTACCTGCACCGGGCAAGGTACGCGACGCCAACTCGTACTCCCTGTATGCGGCGGCGCTCGCTGCCGGCGCAAGGCCCGTGTCCGCAGGTGTGGTAAGGGATGACTACCATGAGGTCATCTCGACCATGCGCGAGAAGCTCGCCCAGGCCGACATGCTCGTTGTCTCGGGTGGCAGTTCCATTGGAACGCAGGACCTGGCGCATGACGCGGTGGACTCTCTCGGAGCGCCTGGCGTGCTGGTGCATGGGGTGGCCGTTCGACCGGGCAAGCCCACGATTATAGCCGTGGCCGACGGAAAACCGGTGTTCGGACTGCCGGGCCACCCTGTGTCGTGTCTCACGATGTTCAGGGTGTTCGTGGAGCCGGCCATAGCGCGGTGGATGGGAGCGATACCCGAGAGGCGGGAGGTAACGGGGCGCCTTGGGGCGAACGTGGCGTCGGTGGCCGGCCGGGAGGATTACGTGGGGGTGAGGATATCCGTGCGTGGCGGGGTGACGTGGGCAGACCCGGTCTTCACCAAGTCAGCTCTCATATCCGGCCTGGTAGAGTCAGACGGCTTCGTGAGGATCCCCCCGGAGGTCACTGGCCTCGAGAGGGGAGCCCTCGTGACGATCATTCTGTTCTAACCGGCTGTCTGCTGTCAAGTTGACGGGAGGAGGCGGCTATCACGAGACGCAACGTTTACCTGCAAGAGACGCCTCTCGACGAGGCGACGTCGAAGTTTCTCGCTGCCCTTGATAGAGAGGGGCTCTCCGTCCCGCGAGAGGGTGAGGCGGTCCCAGTGGACATCCCAGCGCTCGGTCGCGTCACAGCCTCGCCCGTGTTCGCGCGCGCCTCGTCTCCTCACTACCACGCGTGCGCCATGGACGGCATTGCCACGCAAGCCCGGCTCACGTTCGGAGCGAGCGAGAGAAACCCGACTGCGCTGCGCCTGGGGACGGAGGCCCGATGGGTGGACACTGGCGATCCCCTGCCTGCCGGGTGCGACGCAGTGATCATGGTGGAAGACCTCGTGGACGTGAGGGACGATTCCGTTACAATCATAGCCCCGGCGAAGCCCTGGCAGCATGTGCGCACCGTGGGCGAGGACATCGTGCTCTCCGAGCTCGTCGTGCCTGAGAACCACGTCATTCGACCGGTCGACCTCGGTCCCATGCTGGCGGCTGGTGTGACCGAGGTGGCCGTCCGCAAGAAACCCAAGGTAGCGGTGATTCCGACCGGGAGCGAGCTGGTTCCGCCGGGGGCTCGGCTTTCGCCTGGCGACATCGGGGAATTCAACTCGAGGATCATAGGCGGCCTCGTGCACGAATGGGGAGGGGAGCCTGTTTTCCACGATGTCGTGAGGGACGATTACGACGACCTCGTTCGGGCAGTCCGCGCCGCTAGCTCCGAGGCCGACGTCGTGGTGGTGAACGCCGGGTCGTCGGCAGGGAGCGAGGACTACACATGTCACGTTGTGAGGGCTCTCGGCGAGCTCCTCGTGCACGGGGTCGCCATCAAGCCCGGCAAACCTACGATCCTCGGCATAGTCTATGGCCGGCCCTTTCTCGGTATCCCGGGGTATCCCGTATCCGCGTCTCTCGCTTGCGAGCTCTTCCTGAAGCCCGTGGTGGCGAAGATGCTCGGGCGACCCGTCCGGAGACCGGCGAGGGTGGGCGCCTTGGTAACGCGGCGCATACTCTCGACCCCGGGAGTGGACGAGTTTGTGAGGGTAAAGCTGGGTGAAGTGGGAGACAAGCGCATAGCGACCCCCCTTGCACGGGGGGCGGGGGCGATAATGTCGCTCGTGAGAGCTGATGGCCAAATCCGCATCCCCGCCTCAGCCCAAGGCGTGGAGGAGTCGTCCGTGGTCGAGGTGGAGCTCCTGCGAGATCCCGAGGAGATAACCGACACGATAGTCGTGATAGGGAGCCACGATCTCGCTCTAGATGTTCTCGCGAGCCACCTGGCGCGCGCGTACCCTGGGATGCGGCTGTCCTCTGCCCACGTCGGAAGCATGGGAGGGATCATGGCCATTCGGCGAGGAGATGCGCATCTCGCGGGCGTTCATCTCATAGACGAAGAGACCGGAGAGTACAACGTCCCCTATGTCAAACGACTCCTTGGATCGGAGGGTTTTGCCCTGGTGAACCTGGTCCACCGCGAGCAGGGGTTCATTGTCGCCAAGGGGAACCCCAAAGGCATTTCGGGGTTCGCGGACATCGCAAGGCCAGGGGTAGTGTTCGTCAACAGGCAGAGGGGCGCCGGGACGAGGATCCTGTTGGACCTGGAGCTTTCCAGAATCGGTGTGGACCCGGCGAGCGTGGCCGGGTATGAACATGAAGAGTACACCCACATGGGCGTGGCGTCCTGCGTGGCGAGCGGGGCGGCCGACGTGGGGCTCGGGATTCGGAGCGCCGCCGTGGCGCTAGGGCTCGACTTCGTTCCCATGGCGAATGAGAGGTACGACCTTCTTACTCGAATCGAGTTTCTCAAGTCTCCGAAGATTGAGAGGCTCATCGCGGTTATGAGGTCCGATGACTTCCGGAGAGACGTTGTGGCCCTTGGCGGCTACGATGTCTCGCAAACGGGAAAGGTCGTGTGGCAGGGATGACCGGGCTTAGCGAAGGCCGAGCGCTGTACGACGGCTACGGGAGAAGAATCACGTACCTGCGCGTGTCCGTGACGGACAAGTGCAACCTCCGGTGCGTGTACTGCATGCCCGAGGAGGGCGTGGAACCCCGCCGCCACCACGACTTGCTGCGGCTCGAGGAGATCTCCCGCGTGATCCGGGTGGCGGCCCGCCTCGGCATCGAGAAGGTCCGTATCACCGGCGGGGAGCCGCTCGTGCGGAAGGGGTTGCCTGATCTGGTGAGGATGATAGCCTCGATCACAGAGATCCGCGATCTGTCCATGACCACCAACGGCACGCTCCTCGCCGGGTTCGCTCGCGACCTCGTCGCCTCAGGCCTGAAGCGGGTGAACATCAGCCTTGACACGCTGAAGCCCGATGTGTACTCGAAGATGACGCGATGCGGTGATATCCAGGGAGTATTCGCGGGGATCGCGGCGGCAGAGACGGCGGGCCTCCTCCCGATAAGGCTGAACGCGGTGGTTGTTCGCGGGATGAATGACGGGGAGATCGAGGACCTCGCCAGGCTCACGTTGGAACACGCTTGGGACGTGAGATTCATAGAGCTCATGCCTTTCTGGGGAAACGGTGGTCGGTTCGAGCGCGCGCATGTGGTCCCGGTCGAGGAGATCAGGGAGAGGGTGAGAGCCCTGGGAGCTCTGCCGGAGGCTTCTTCCGCGCTCCCCGCGCCGGAGTGGTCGAGGGCTGCGGGCGCGCTTAGCAGTGAAGCGGCTCCTGCCGCGGACGACTGCGCGGGCCCAGCCTCATACATGCGGCTGCCCGGCGCGGCAGGGCGAGTGGGGTTCATATCCAGGGAAGGCGATGGATTCTGCGTGAGGTGCAACAGGTTGCGCCTCACCGCCGAAGGCAAACTCATGCCGTGCCTTCTCTCGGACCTCGCCGTTGACCTACGGGCTCCGCTTCGCGCCGGGGCGGACGACGACGCCATCGCCTCGCTCATCCGCAAGGCCGTGAGCCTGAAACCGGCAGCTGGCGCGGGACGCGCAGGAGGCGAGATCGGGGCTTGCAGGCCCCCCCTGTCAGACATCGGGGGCTGAGGCCGCTGAAACGGAGCTGAAACGGAACGGAAGTTGGTGAATTGGAGATGAGACAGGACATGTCTGATGAGACCTTGACTCACCTGGACGGCTCTGGTAAGGCCCGCATGGTTGACGTCACCTCGAAGCCCGATACGCCCCGCGAGGCTCGAGCCAGGTGCAGGATCCTGATGGCCCCACGGACGCTCGCCATGGCAGAGAGGGGCGAGGGACCGAAGGGCGACGTTTTCGGCGTGGCAAGAGTGGCCGCGATCATGGCCGCGAAGAACGCTTCCGGTCTCATCCCGATGTGCCATCCCATCTCCGTAACCGGGGTGGACGTTGCCTTCCGGACCGATGGCCGGTCAGGGGCGGTTGACATACAGGTGACTGTGCGCACTCTTGGGAAGACCGGGGCAGAGATGGAGGCGCTCACAGGGGCGTGCGTGGCTGCGCTTACCATCTACGACATGTGCAAGGCGGTGGACCGGTCCATGGTGATCGGAGACTTGAGGCTTGTACGGAAGTCCGGGGGCAAGAGCGGAGAGTTCGTACGGGAGGGAGAGGAACCTTGGGAGGAGTAGTCGTTGCCGTGTGTGTGAGCGAGACGAAGGGCGTGAGCAAGCGTGACGTGGGTCGGGCAAGACTGGTTGAGGGACACGGCCTGGAGGGGGACGCCCATGCGGGGCCGTGGCATCGCCAGGTTAGCCTCCTTGGAGAGGAAAGCATAGAAAGGATGAGGGCGAAAGGGGTGGAAGTAGCGCCCGGGTCGTTCGCGGAGAACATAACCACGCGGGGTGTCGACCTTTGCCACCTTCCCTTGGGCACGCGTCTCGACGTGGGTTCAGAGGTCGTGCTCGAGATCACGCAGATAGGCAAGGAATGTCACACGGGGTGCGCCGTCTTCCGGCAGGTGGGGGAATGCGTGATGCCGAGGGAAGGGGTCTTTGCGAGAGTCGTGCGCGGGGGATGGGTCGCGCGGGGGGATGAGATACGCGTGAAGACGGCCATCGACTTCGCTGTGCTGACGGTGAGCGACAAGGGCTCGCGAGGCGAAAGATACGATGAGAGCGGCGACGTAATAGAGCGAATGGTATCCTCCCTCGGCAGAGTCGTAGAGAGGCGAATCGTTCCCGACGAGTACGACATGATCGTGGAGGAACTGCGCCGCATGTCCGACAAGCTCAGGGTGGATGTGGTGCTGACAACTGGAGGCACCGGATTCAGCCCGCGAGACGTGACGCCAGAGGCTACGCGCTCAGTCATCGACAGGCTCGTTCCCGGCATTCCGGAAGCCATGCGTGCCGCTGGTCTCGCAAAGACGCCCCATGCCATGTTGAGCAGGGCCGCAGCAGGGATCCGCCGGAAGACGCTCATCGTGAACCTGCCTGGGAGCCCGAAAGGCGTGGAGGAGAGCCTCGCGGTCGTCCTTCCTGCCATTCCCCATGCGGTGGAAACGCTGCGAGGGATCGCTGGCGATTGCGCGCGCCCGAGTGCCGGCTGAACGCTGAACATGGATCCGCCCTGCCTGTTGATGGACCCGCCCTTCGCCTGGAATGACGCCGCGTTCGTCTCGCGCGGTGGCGCCTCCGTCGGGTGCGGCGCACGACGCTTGTTCCCCGGGGGCGGAGGTTGTATAATGTATTCGTTGTTTCGGCCGGCGGGCGGGAATAGCGCGAGGAACCTTTGGAAGCCTGCCGGACACTCGCTCGGTCGCTAGCGCACAAGCGTACTGCGGGAGGCGGAGGCAGTGGTAAATGACCTTGAGCAAGTCCTCTTGACTGAGGAAGTCATTGCGAGAAGGGTAAAGGAGCTGGGCGAGCAGATCTCCCGAGATTATCGCGGTTGCGATCTCGTGGTAGTGGGGATACTGAAGGGCGCCCTGGTGTTCATGGCGGACCTCATCAGGCACCTGTCCATCCCGGTGATAATGGATTTCGCGGTTGTGTCGAGCTACGGCGCGGCCACGACAACCTCAGGGGTCGTTCGGATCCTCAAAGACCTGGATCAGCCCATCGAGGGAAAGCACGTGCTCATTGTGGAGGACATCATAGACACCGGTCTCACCATGCACTATCTCGTGAACAATCTCAAGGCGAGGAAGCCTCTCTCCGTGAAGGTGTGCACTCTCCTCGACAAGCCCAGCCGCAGGGAAGTGGACATAGCGCCTGACTATTGCGGCTTTGCCATTCCCGACCACTTCGTGGTGGGGTACGGGCTGGACTATGCAGAATACTACCGCAACCTGCCCCAGGTTGGCGTGTTGAAACCGGAAGTATACAAGAAATGATAGCTATCCTTGATTTTGGTTCGCAATACAACATGCTCATCGCGCGCAAAGTGCGCGAGCTCTCCGTGTACTGCGAGATCCTGCCCCACGACACACCTGTGTCCAGATTGGCGGCGTTGAGGCCCGAAGGCGTGATCCTGTCGGGCGGCCCGTCCAGCGTGTACGAAGAGGACGCGCCTCGTTGCGACGTTCGCGTCTTCGAAATGGGCGTCCCGGTGCTCGGGATCTGCTACGGGATGCAGCTCATGGCGCACGTCCTCGGAGGGGAAGTGGCCCACTCCGGAGTAAGGGAGTACGGTAAGGCGACTGTCTTCGTAGACGATGGAGCCGACCTCTTCGCCGGCGTCGGGTCAAGCTTTGCATCGTGGATGAGTCATCAAGACAGAGTGAACGCTCTGCCGCGCGGGTTCGAGGTGATAGCTCACACAGGCAGTACCCCCGTCGCAGCCATGCGCGACCGCGCGCGGAAACTGTACGCCCTCCAGTTCCACCCCGAGGTAGTCCACACGGAGCGCGGTAAGGAGATCCTCGCGAATTTCCTGTTCGGGGTGTGCGGGTGCGAGAGATCGTGGACTCCCGGGAGGTTCGTCGATGATCAAGTGGGCCGCATCAGGGAGGAGGTGGGCGATGGGCGCGCCATCGCCGCGCTGTCAGGCGGAGTTGACTCATCCGTGGCCGCCCTGCTAGTTCACCGGGCGATAGGGGACAGGCTCACGTGCGTTTTCGTCGACACCGGCTTGCTCCGGAAGGATGAGGCGGAGCAGGTGAAGGCGACCTTCGGTGAGACCTTCAGCATGAACCTGCGTGCCGTGGACGCGAGAGAGAGGTTCCTGGCCGTGCTCAGGGGGGTCGTCGATCCCGAGGAGAAGAGGAAGAGGATAGGCCGGGAGTTCATAAGGGTCTTCGAGGAGGAGTCCCGGAGGTGCGGCGACGTAGATTTCCTTGTCCAGGGCACGTTGTATCCGGACGTCATCGAGAGCGCGGGCTCTCGTCTAGGTCCTGCTGCCAAGATCAAGTCCCACCACAACGTGGGGGGGCTTCCTGAGAACATGCGACTCCGGCTCATCGAACCCCTGCGCTACCTGTTCAAAGACGAGGTCCGTGCAATCGGAAGAGACCTGGGGCTTCCCGCCTCGATAATCGACCGTCATCCCTTCCCAGGGCCGGGGCTGGCTGTGAGGATAGTGGGAGAGGTGACTTGCGAGAATCTCCAGACGGTGCGTGAAGCCGACGCCATCGTCGAGGAAGAGATGAAGGCCGCGGGGTTGTATGAGAAGGTTTGGCAGGCGTTCGCGGTGCTCCTTGACGTCCGGAGCGTCGGCGTGATGGGGGACATGCGCACGTACGAACGGCCCATAGTGGTGCGCGCCGTGACGAGCGAGGACGGCATGACGTGCGATTGGGCAAGACTGCCCAGTGGCGTGCTGGAGAGGATCTCGGCGCGCATCGTCAACGAGGTCAAGGGAGTGAACCGAGTCGCGTACGACATAAGCACGAAACCGCCTGCGACGATTGAGTGGGAGTAGTGTACCTCTTGGGCGGAGCGCTCATCTGACTGGTGACGGGTGACGCGCCGAGCGTGGATCCAAGGTTGTCAGTGGAGTGACGAGGCCCTTGCTGAGCTTCTAGAGCTTCAGCAAGGGCCTCGTGGTCTCCATGGCGGCTCTGCCGGTTCTCTGCGTTCGCTGCAGGGTGCCATTGACTCCCGCCTTCCGGCTTCAGACTCCGGTCGGGAGCCGCCGACGGACCATCAGGTTATGAACGGGAGGACGAACCTGATGACGAAGAGCAAGGCAAGCACCCACATGGTTACGCTGATCTCCTTCGCCCTCGCCGCCAGCAGCTTGATGACGACGTACCCAAGGACCCCGAACACGAGGCCTTCAGCGATGCTGTACGCGAAGGGCATCATGGCGATGGCGAGGAACGCGGGAATGGCCTCGGTGAAGTCGGTGAAATCGATCTTCATGACCGGCTCCATCATGAATATGCCCACGATGATGAGGGCTGGGGCCGTCGCCGCTGCGGGGATCAGCTTCACGAGCGGCGCGAAGAACAGGGACAACAAGAAGAGCACGGCTACTGTGACCGCAGTCAGGCCGGTGCGGCCGCCCTCGGCGACGCCGGAGGCGCTTTCTATGTAGGTGGTCACGGTGCTGGTTCCGAAGACCGCTCCGGCGACGGTGCCGACAGCGTCAGCAAGGAGTGCCTGGTCGGCCTTTGGCAGCTCTCCTTTCTTGTTCAAGAAGCCAGCTTTCGTCGAAACGCCGATCAGGGTTCCGGCAGTATCGAACATGTCCACGAACGTAAAGGTGAAGATAACGGTGATGAGCCCGACGTCGAGTAGCCCTCTGAAATCCATCTTGAGGAAGGTCGGAGCCAGGCTGGGCGGGGCGCTCACGATTCCCGCCAAACCACTTGGCGCCGGATTCAGCTTGAATATCATCCCTACGACGGTGGTAATGAGGATGCCTAGGAGAAGCGATCCTTTGACACGCCGCGAGACCAGCAGCCCCATCACGACCAGCCCGAACAGGGACAACAGGACGTTGGGAGACGCCACGTTCCCCAGGCCCACGAGCGTGGCGTCGTTCCTCACGATGATGCCGGCTTCCTGCAGTCCTATGAACGCTATGAACAGGCCTATTCCGACGCTAACCGCCAGCTTCAGTGTCATGGGGACGCCGTTGATGATCGCTCTCCGGACCGGGAGGATGGTGAGTATGAGGAAGATCACACCGTCGACGAACACGGCGGCCAGCGCCGTCTGCCAACTAACGCCCATTCCGAGGACCACAGTGAACGCGAAGAAAGCGTTCAGTCCCATGCCTGGTGCCATGGCGAACGGGTAGTTCGCATGGAACGCCATGATGAGCGTGCCGAGAGCCGCGCCCAGGATGGTCGCAACCATCACGGCCCCGACGTCCATGCCGGTGTTGCCCAAGATTGAGGGGTTGACGATGATGATGTACGCCATGGTCATGAATGTCGTGATTCCCGCCAGTATCTCGGTCCTCACGTTGGTCCCGTTCTCTCGCAGATGGAAAACGCTTTCTAGGAACCCGTTACCATCACTCTTCAGCTTCGCCTGCGCCATACCCGAACCTCCTTAGGTGCATCACATGGTATTCATCTTCTTCCCCGTGTACCAAGACACGGGATCTTCTCTCGATTCTTTGCGAGGCACTCGGCGATCATCTCACCAGAGGGGAACTCCATCGCGCGGCTTGACGACGCGGGGCTGCACTGCCCGCCATTCGCCCACCCGACCATGCCTCACCGCATCAGGTAACCGTTGGAGCCTTCCGTTCGACCGCTCGCTCCGAGGCTATCCCTCCCTCCTCATGAAACTTTGACCGAAGCCTCGTCCACCTGATCCCTGTCCCCGAGTAGTTCGCCATATCTACAGAAAGCCCTCCTCCTGGAGTGGCCTGCATTCACGCGTCCGCGCCTTCCTCCCCGGCACGGATCACGCCTCACATGCTCATCGCCTGAGACCCACGGACATGGCGAGGGCCGAAACGACGTGATCCAGATCGTCCTTCGCAAGCGACTGGTGGACGGGAAGCGAGAGCACGCTCCGGCACGCCCGCTCTGTCACCGGGCAAACCTCGGCTTGCCCGCCAAAGCGCTCCCGCAACGCGGGCTGAGCGTATATCGGCTCTGGGTAGTGCACGCCCGTCTCTACGCCGACGGACCTCATCGCCGCTGCGACCTCGTCACGCGTGCGTCCCGTCGTCTCCTCATCTATGCTAGTGGTGTACTGGTGGAAGACGCAGGTGACGTGCGGCATGACATGGGGAGGGGTGATTCCGGGAACCGACGACAGTGCGGCGGTGAGGTACTCCGCGTTTTCGCGACGTAACCGCGAGAACTCGTCAATGAGGCCCACCTGCGCGCTTCCGATGGCGGCGGCGACTTCGGTCATGCGGTAGTTGAACCCGACCATGGAGTGATGGTACTTCCTTTCCTGGCCGATGTTCCGCAGGCGTCGAATTCTCGCCGCCACGTCGTCGCTTGACGTAGTGACGAACCCTCCTTCCATGGTGTGGAGGTTTTTCGTGGCATAAGTGCTGAAGCACGTCACGTCGCCGATAGTTCCTATCTTCCTTCCCCGGTAGTCGGCTCCAATGGCTTGAGCGGCGTCTTCCACGACAAACAAGCCGTGGCGAGCCGCGATACCGCGGATGGCGTCCATCTCCGCCGGCTGCCCATACAGGTGCACAGGCTCGATGCCGACCGTTCGTGCAGTTATTCGCGCCTCGATCGAGGCCGGATCTATGTTGAACGTCTTGGGATCTATGTCCGCGAACACCGGTGTGGCGCCGCAGTGCATTATGGCGTAGGCGGAGGAAGCGAAGCTGAACGGAGTCGTGATGACTTCGTCGCCCGGCCCCACGCCCAGGGCGAGAAACGCCAGGTGCAGCGCGGCTGTGCCGCTGGATACGGCGATCACGTGTTTCGCGCCGAGATACTCGGCAAGGCGCGTCTCGAACTCCTCAACCAACCTCCCCTGGATCAGCATTCCCGACCGCAACACCGCCACCACGGCTTCTTCGACCTCGGGGCCGTGATAAGGCCTCGCCATGGAAACCCGTCGGAACTCGAGACCCGCTGTACATCTCGATTCGAGCTCCATCTCATCTCTCCTCGTATCATGGCTCATGCCAGCGTGACCGGCGGTCTTGTGGACCGCCATCGTATGTCACTCTCTATTCTGCGCGGTGCGCTGATTTCCTTCCTAGGGAGCCGTTGCCTGGGAAGCCGCTCGGCAACCGTCCTGCGCCGCCCGGAAGGCCGCGCTCATCGGTGAAGGGATGTGGCGACATCGTGTAGAATACCTCTTTGGCGCGGGAGCCGCCGGGCGGAGCTTGTGTCGGCCTGCCGGGAAAGCGAAGAGACTGTTAGCCGGTCGGATGGCGGCCGTGGGAGGGATGGGTCTTGCGGAACATACCTGAGCTCAGAGACGCGCTCGACCTCGCCGTGGCGAAAGGGGCGAGCTATGCGGATGTGCGAGCTGTCAGAAGGCGGCACGAATCCATCTCGGTCAAGAACGGGGCGGTCGAGGGTGTGTCCATGAGCGAGAGCCAAGGGTTCGGCGTGCGGGTTCTCGTGGACGGCGCCTGGGGCTTTGCGTCCAGCTGCAAGCTGGACTTGGACGAAGCGCTGAGAGTCGCGGGCGACGCGGTCAGGATAGCCCGGGCGAGTGCGAGGGTGAAAGGGCACGACGTGACGCTTGCGCCCGTGAAGCCCGTCGTCGATTCCCACGCCACGCCATGCCGGATCGATCCGTTCGAAGTACCTGTGGACGAGAAAATCCAGACCCTGTTGGACGCTGACAGGCTCATCCGCGAGGACCAGAGGGTCAGGGTGTCCACCGCTTCGATGACCTTCTTCGAGGAGGAGAAGACCTTCCTGTCGACGGAGGGTGCGATGATAGATCAGAAGAGGATCGAGAGCGGCGCCGGGATCTCCGCTCTTGCGGTGGGCCAAGGCGAGGTGCAGACGAGATCATACCCGGGGGCGTTCGGAGGGGATTTCGCCTGCGCCGGGTACGAGTTCGTGGAAGCACTCGATCTGCCCGGACACGCGGAGCGAGTGGGACGGGAGGCAGGGGACCTCCTCGGGGCCGTGCAGTGCCCTTCCATGACCACCACAGTCATCCTGGGGACCAATCAGATGGCACTGCAGATCCATGAGTCGTGCGGGCACCCATCGGAGTTGGATAGAGTGTTCGGGACTGAGGCGAGCTACGCAGGGACGAGTTTCCTTACTCCCGAGAAGCGTAGGAAGTTCAGGTACGGGTCCGAGGTCGTGAACATCACCGCGGATGCGACGATCCCGGGGGGCTTGGGCAGCTTCGGTTACGACGACGAGGGCGTGCCCGCCCAGAGAACGTCTCTCGTGGATGGCGGGATATTCGCGAACTATCTTACGTCCAGGGAGACGGCGGCGAGATTCGGCGAGACGAGCGGGGGCACCATGCGCGCCGACGGACCTCATAGGATGCCTATCATAAGGATGACCAACATCAATCTGGAGCCTGGCGATTGGACGCTGGAGGAGATGATTCGAGACACGAAGGAGGGCATCTTCCTCGATACAAACAAGAGCTGGAGCATAGACGACAAACGCCTGAATTTCCAGTTCGGAACGGAGGTAGGGTACCTGATCAAGGACGGCGCCATCGCGGACATGGTGAAGAACCCGACGTACACCGGATTGACTCCAGAGTTCTGGGGGAGTTGTGACGCTGTGGCCGGCAGGGAGGAGTGGCACCTTTGGGGCCTCCCGAATTGCGGCAAGGGCGAGCCACAGCAGCTGGCGCACGTCGGCCATGGCTCGGCGCCCGCGAGATTCCGTAACGTGCGGGTAGGTGTTGGAAGATGGTAGGCATGAAAGGCATCTTGAGGAGCAGGGAGCACGCCCGTGTGGCCGACATCGTGATGAACACGTCCAAGGCGGATCAGGTGGAAGCGGCGGTCGAGACGGCTGACACCTACCTCACTCGATTCGCGAATTCAGAGATCCACCAAAACACGGGCGAACACACCACCGAGGTCGTGGTGAGGTCGGTCTTTGGTCAGAGGGTGGGCGTGGCCTCGACTACCAGCTTAGACCGTGAAGCGATCGAGGCCACGGTGAGGCGGGCGGAGCAGATAGCGCTGCTCCAGCCCGAGAACCCTGGATTCCCGGGTCTGCCGGACCCCGCCCAGTACGGGGCTGTTGAGGCGTATTCCGAAGAGACGGCGATGTGCACACCAGAGCAAAGGGCAGCGGGGGTCGGTGAGATTTGCAGGCTAGCGGTGAAAGAGGGCCTCGTTGCCTCAGGCTCGTTCTCCACGACCGCGCGGGAGGTAATGGTCGTGAATTCCCGAGGCCTCCTGGCGGAGGTAAGGTTCACGCGAGCCAACCTCCTCACAGTCGTGATGTCCTCGACGGGCTCGGGATACGCCGAGCGGTTCTCCGTGGACGTCGCGGACATTGACTCGCGCCAGGTAGCGGAGGAGGCGGTGAAAGGGTGTCTTGCCGACTCCGAGCCGGGGAGCGTCGAACCAGGAGAGTACGAGGCCATCTTCGAGGACTACGCCGTGGCCGACATGATCCAGATGCTGGCGTACATGGGGTTCGGGGCACGCGCGTTCCAGGAGGGCCGCAGTTTCATGTCGGGCAATATCGGGAGGAAGATAACGGGCGCGAACATCACCATATGGGACGACGGGCTCGATCCCGGCGGGGCGCCGTTGCCTTTCGACGCCGAGGGCGTGCCCAAGAAGAAGGTCATGCTAATAGAGGATGGAGTCGCGCGCGGCGTCGTGTACGATTCGTTCACGGCTGCACGCGAGGGGAAACGCTCCACAGGTCATGCGGTGTCGCCGTTGCCATCGGTGGGGCCGTTTGCCGTCAACCTGTTCATGGCGGGAGGCGACTCCTGCCTTGATGAGATGATAGCCGAGACGAGACGCGGCATCTACGTGAAACGGCTTCATTACACGAACCCGGTCCATCCGGTGAAGTCCCTCTTGACGGGCATGACGCGGGACGGCACGTTCCTCGTGGAAAACGGCGAGATCGTGCGACCCGTGAAGAACCTTCGGTTCACAGAGAGCATACTCGGTGCGCTGTCGTCGGCCGAGCTCATCTCCAAGGAGACGAAGCTCCTGCCGCTTTACTCGCTGGGAGGCGTGAGGGCCCCGGCGGTGAAGGTGGGCAAGTTCACGTTCACCGGTGTAACGGGGTATTAGACCATGGCACCTTGTCCGCTGTCTCGGAGCGCCGGGCTGGTTGTGAGCTGTCTTGGGACCATGCCAGCCTTCGGCCTCGAGGAGAGCTTCAGGCAGCCTGAGAGTCGGTCAGCAGGTGATGGCACGGTGCTCGGCCGCGGCGCGACGTTCTCTGCGGGAGCATTGATGTCGAGCGCAGCGTTTGGTACAATCGTGTCAGAGTATGCGGGGCCCTTGTGGAGGTATCGTCATGACCGTCGGGCGTAGCTCAGACTGCTTTGATGACGCTCCGGGACCTCCCCGGATAGTCAGCGTCCGGATCAAGAACTATCGTGTCTTCAAGGACGTGCAGTTCAAAGACTTGACGCCCTTGACCGTGCTCCTCGGCCCGAATGGTAGCGGCAAGTCCACAGTGTTTGACGTGTTCGGGTTCCTTTCTGAATGTCTTGGTGAAGGTCTCCGTAAGGCGTGGGATAGGCGCGGTCGCTTTAAGGAGCTTCGAAGCAGAGACGCATCTGGTCCCATAGAGCTGGAGCTGAAGTACCGTGAGGCGCCAAGAAGCCAGCTCATCACGTATCACCTTTCGATCGATGAGTCTCGAAGAGGACCGTTCGTCGCTCAGGAGTGGCTGCAATGGACGCGAGGGAGCCGGGGCAGGCCCTTCCGTTTCCTCGATTGTGCCAGAGGCGAGGGTCAGGTCATTACAGGGGAACAGCCGGAAACGAGTGACACCCGAGTTCCGTTCAAGCTTGCCTCGGAGGACTTGCTAGCGGTCAACGCGATAGGGCAGCTTGCGGAGAACCCTCGGGTCATGGCGTTGAGAAGTTTCATACAGGGGTGGTACCTATCCTATCTCAACGCCAATGAGATACGCGGCATTCCGGAGGCGGGTCCCAATGAGCGGCTGAGTCGGACGGGGGACAATTTGCCTAACGTCATTCAATATCTGAGTGAACAACACCCGGAACGGCTGTCGCAGATACTCAGCATCCTCGCCGAGCGGGTTCCCCGCCTGGAAAGAGTGACGGCGGAATCCATGCCAGACGGTCGGCTCCTGCTCCGTATCAAGGACGCTCCGTTCGCGGAGCCATTTCTCGCGCGGTACGCGTCCGACGGGACGCTCAAGATGCTGGCTTATCTGATCCTCCTGTATGACCCGGATCCTGTGCCGCTTCTCGGTATAGAGGAGCCTGAGAACTTCCTTCATCCTCGCTTGCTCCGAACTCTTGCAGAGGAATGTAGAAACGTCTCAGGGAGGTCTCAGGTCTTGATCTCCACTCACTCACCTTTCTTCGTGGATGCGTTGAAGCCGGAAGAACTCTGGGTTCTTGAGAGAGACGACAGCGGTTATGCACGGGCATACCGCGTGTCGGAGATGCAGGGCATCAAGGAGTTCGTCCAGCACGGTGCGATGCTCGGAGCTTTGTGGATGGAGGGCCACTTCAGGGTCGGCGACCCACTCAAGCGGCAGAACCGAGACCACAGCGCGCACGCGGGGGCAGGCGAGCGCAAGCATGCATATTGAGTTCCTCGTGGAGGAGTATTCCGTCGAGAGAGTGCTGCGATGCCTGCTCCCCAGGATGCTCCCGGAGCAGGTCACCTTCGAGATCCACCCCCATCAAGGCAAGCCTGATTTGCTCTCGAAGCTGCCCGGGAAGCTCGCTGGCTATGCGAGATGGATGCCCCCGGACTGGTGTATCTGCATCCTTGTCGATCAAGATGAGGACGACTGCCTGGATTTGAAGGGCACGATTACGAGAATTGCCTCGCGAGCCGGGGTCCGGGCGCTGGTTCGCATCGCCGTCAAGGAGCTCGAATCGTGGTTCTTTGGCGACGCACAAGCGATTCACCAGGCATACCCCAGAGTGTCGTGCACCTTGGATCGAAGAGCGAAATACAGGAATCCTGATGCGATTCGCGGGGGGCATGGGAAGCGCTTGAACGCGAGCTCCAACGGGCGCGCTACTACCCTGGCGGGATGCCCAAGGCTCAGGTGGCTTACGACATAGCACGATTCATGGACCCAGCGCGGAACTGCTCCAAGAGTTTTCAGGTATTCCATGCGGGCTTGCGGACGATTGTCGGGTCCTGAGGACCGCTGCCCCCACAATCTCGATCTCCTGGGCAGCCTCTCGTGAAGAATGACGCCCTCCTTTGCGGCTTGTCTTGCCTTCCAGCCTGCGCTACAATGCTTGCAGGAGGGCAATCCATGGAAGCACCTTGCGATATTCTGGCGGATCTCAACCCCGTTCAGCGGCAAGCGGCCTGCCACACCGAAGGGCCGCTGCTCATATTGGCGGGCGCGGGGTCAGGCAAGACCCGCGTGCTCACGCACCGCATCGCTTACCTCATCGGTGAGCGGGCGGTCTTCCCCGACAACATCCTCGCAGTGACGTTCACCAACAAGGCCGCCAACGAGATGCGCGACCGGGTCGCGCGCCTCGTAGGGCCGTGGAGCCGCAGCATCTGGGTGAGCACTTTCCATGCATTTTGTGCAAGAGTGCTCAGACGCGACATCGATAAGCTGGGCATTTCGACGGGGTTCACCATCTTCGACGAGGCCGATCAGAAGTCGGCCATG
This sequence comes from Bacillota bacterium, assembly GCA_024653485.1. Taxonomy (NCBI): domain Bacteria; kingdom Bacillati; phylum Bacillota; species Bacillota bacterium. Next base: position 287,360 of record JANLFY010000001.1, read on the forward strand.
AAGCGAGCGTTGAAGGAGCTCGGCATCGACGAGACCAGATTTCAGCCGGAGAGCGTGCTCGCTGCGGTGAGCAGCGCCAAGAACGAGCTTATTGACCCAGAGGAATACGAGAAACGGGCGCACGGGTTCTGGGAGGAGACGGTGGCGCGCGCCTACCGTGTGTACCAGCGTGTCTTGCGGGAGAGTTCAGGTCTCGACTTCGACGATCTGCTTGTCGAGACGGTTAGATTGTTCAAGGAGCATCCAACCGTTCTCCAGTGGTACCAGAGGCAGCTCAAGTACATCCTCGTTGACGAGTACCAAGATACGAACCATGCCCAGTACGAACTGGTGAACTTGCTATCTGCCGAACACCGCAACATATGCGTGTGCGGCGATCCCGACCAGTCGATTTACGGATGGCGAGGGGCCGACATCCGTAACATACTCGAGTTCGAGAAGGATTACCCAGACGCAACCGTCATCAAGCTCGAGCAGAACTACCGGTCGACTCAGGTGATACTGGACATAGCAAACAAGGTGATCTCGAGGAACCGGTCCCGCAAAGAGAAGAACCTCTGGACCGCCAACGGCCGCGGACATGAGGCCGTCTACTACGAGGCCTGGGACGAGCGAGACGAAGCCTCTTTCGTGGCTTCCGAGATAGAACAAGCTCTGCGGAGGGGGCGGCGCTCGAAGGATTTCGCGATCCTGTATCGCACCAACGCGCAGTCCAGGGTGTTTGAGGAGACACTTTTGGGGATGGGCCTGCCTTACAAGGTGGTAGGAGGGCTCAGGTTCTACGAAAGGAAGGAGATCAAGGACATCCTCGCCTACCTCAAGCTAGTCCTGAACCCCGACGACCTCGTGAGCTTGTCAAGGGTGGTGAACGTGCCCAGAAGGGGAGTGGGTGAAGCAACCCTCGCGAAGTACGTAACATATGCCAGAGAGGCGGGAGTGCCGCTCGCCTTCGCGCTGGACGACGCGCAAGGGGCGGTCTCGGGTGTCACGTCGAAGGCGCGGACAGCCCTTTCGGAACTCGCGTCCCTCATCCGGGGCCTGGCTGAGGTCGCGGATACCCTACCGGTCTTTGAGATCGCTAAGAGGATCATCGACGGGTCTGGGTATATCGAGGCTCTCCGGCAAGAGCGCACGGTCGAAGCCGACACGAGAGCTGAGAACATCAAGGAGCTCCTCTCGGTGACGCGCGAGTTCGACTCGAGGGACAGCGAGCACAGGGGGCTTGCAGGGTTCATTGAAGAGATCACGCTCGCGACAGACGTCGATCTGCTGAGCGAGGAGCAAGAGGGCGTCACTCTAATGACGCTCCACTCGGCAAAGGGTTTGGAGTTCCCCGTGGTGTTCCTCGTAGGCATGGAGGAAGGGTTGTTTCCTCACGCCCGAACCCTTGACGACGAGGACGAACTGGAGGAAGAGCGTCGACTCTGCTACGTGGGGATAACGCGGGCAAAGGAGGGTCTGTACTTCACCAGGGCAAGACAACGCCTGCTTTACGGGGAGATCGTGGTGAACGACCCATCCCGCTTCCTCGAAGACGTTCCCGAACACCTGTGCCGCGAGGTGCTAACGAGGCCGGGCGTGGGCTGGGGACTGGTGAGGAGGACTATCACTCTATCTACCTGGAACGAGAAGAGCGACGGTTGCGATCCGCGGCGCTCGAGGGACCTTGGCCACCAGTCAAACGAGGGCGTTGACGCAGCTGCGATGGGACGACCCTCGCCGGGCGAACCTGTGCCCGCGCACTCATATAACCCTGGAGACAGGGTGAAGCACCGGGAGTGGGGGGTTGGCACCGTCTTGACTGCGGAAGGCGAAGGCAGGTCCGCCATAATCACCGTAGAATTCGAGTCACTCGGGGTCAAGAGGCTGGCGGTGGCCTACGCGCCCATTGAGCCTGAGCGATGAGGCGTGCTTTCGTGGGTCTTTTCGGTATGGGCTTCTCTGCAGACCGGCGGAACCTCGGCGTCGGGACCTTGGCGAGGGCCGGCGGGCGACCTCTTTGGAGAGCTGACTGACGACGAGAAGGTGGCGGGTGGGCGGAGCCCGGCTTTGGAACCCATGCGACGAAGTGCAGGAAGAGAATGAAAGAGGGAAGGGCGGAAGGCGGAAAGGGGAAGGAACAAGGAGGCGGACTGGCGTGAACGAGGCGGGTGGGTTGCTGGACATAGAGGGCAGGCTTCGCAAGCTGCGCGATGAAATAGAGTTCCACAACTACCGGTATTACGTCCTGGACGATCCGGTCATCTCAGACGCTGAATACGACCGCCTCATGCGTGAGCTGGCCGAGCTCGAAGCGGCGTATCCTGATTTGGTCACGCCCGACTCGCCCACTCAGCGAGTGGGCGCAGCGCCGGCCGCGGCTTTCTCGCCGGTCGTTCACAGAGCTCCCATGATGAGCTTGGGCAACGTATACTCTTTCGAGGAAATCCGGGCGTTCGATGCCAGGGTAAGGAAGGCTCTCGGGGGAGAGCGTGTCGAGTACGTGGCGGAGCTCAAGATCGACGGCCTTGCGGTGTCCCTCACCTACGAGGATGGCAGGTTCGTTCGCGGAGCCACGCGCGGTGACGGCACCACCGGCGAGGACGTTACGCACAACCTCAAGACGATCAGGTCGATCCCGATGCGGCTTCGCCTCGATCGTCCGCTCAGCATTGACGTGCGCGGGGAGGTATACATGGTCCGCCGCGAGTTTCACAAGCTGAACGAGGAGCGGCGGGCTGCCGGTGAGCAGCTCTTCGCAAACCCACGCAACGCCGCCGCGGGATCGTTGCGTCAGCTCGACCCCAAGGTGACGTCCGCCCGGCCGCTGGACATTTTCGTGTACGGCATCGGGCACTTGAGCGGCGCGGGGGAGGACGCGCCTCGCACGCATCTCGATGCCTTGAGCCTCCTCAGGGAAGCGGGGTTCCGCACGAACCCCAACACCAAGCTGTGTCTCAGCGTCGATGAAGTCGTGGAGTATTGCGCATTTTGGGGCGAGCAGCGGGATGCTCTCGACTACGAGATCGATGGAGTCGTAATCAAGGTGAACTCCCTGGCTCAGCAGGCCAGCTTGGGGGCGACCGCACGAAGCCCGCGCTGGGCGGTGGCGTACAAGTTCCCCGCCCGCCAGGCCACCACGGTCGTGCGCGACATAATCGTGCAAGTCGGCCGGACGGGAGCCTTGACGCCCGTCGCCTTGTTGGAGCCCGTGGAGCTTGCGGGGTCAACCGTGAGCCGCGCCACTCTGCACAACGAGGACATCATTGCGGCCAAGGACATCCGTATTGGTGACGTGGTCGTCGTGGAAAAGGGCGGCGACGTGATCCCCGAGGTCGTCAAGGTGGTTACCCAGCGCCGGACCGGAGGGGAGCGAGCGTTCCGCATGCCCACCAAGTGTCCTGAATGCGGCGCGGACGTGATAAGACTGGACGGCGAAGCCGCGTCGCGGTGTGTCGGCGGAATGGGCTGCCCGGCTCAGGTACGTGAGAGCATCCTGCATTTCGCCTCGAGAGACGCCATGGACATTGAGGGGATGGGGCCTTCACTGGTCGCTCAGCTCCTAGAGTCCGGCCTCGTCAAGACGGTGGCTGATATCTACCATCTCAGACTGGAAGACGTCGCGCGCCTCGAGAGAATGGGGAGGAAATCCGCGGAGAACCTGATGGGAGCCATAGAGAGGTCCAAGAGCCGCCCGCTGCACCGCCTCGTGTTCGCCCTGGGGATCCGTCACGTGGGAGAGCGGTCTGCGCGTGACCTCGCCGAGCGCTTCGGAACGATGAACAGACTTGCTGCCGCCACGTACGAGGAATTGACGGGAGTGCCTGACATAGGGCCGAAGGTCGCAGAAAGCGTGCTGTCCTTCTTCAGGGAAGCCCGGAACAGAGAAACTCTGCGAAGACTCGCCGAAGCAGGCGTAAACATGAAGGAAGAAACGGAGAGGTCTGTGTCGCAGCGCGCAAGCGCGTTCACGGGGAAAACGGTGGTTCTCACGGGCACGCTCGAGCGCTTCACGCGCAAGGAGGCGGAGGAAGCGATATTGGCTCGAGGCGGCCGCGTGTCGAGCAGTGTGAGCAGAAAGACGGATTACGTTGTGGTCGGCAAGGACCCTGGCTCCAAGTACGACAAGGCCCGCGAGCTCGGCGTGACCGTCCTGGACGAGCGCGGGTTCGAAGCGCTTCTCGGAGAGGGATGACCGTGGGCTCCCTGGGCAGACTTGGAATGACGACCGGTCCCGCAGCGGGATGTCGGAGGGGGATGATGCTTGAAGATCACTATGGCTACTGTGGACCACGTGGCGATGCTGGCGAGGCTCGATTTCGACCCGAGCGAGAAGGCCGACATGGCGAGGCAGCTGTCACGGATAGTCGAGTACGTCGAGAAGTTGAATGAGCTTGACACGGAGGACGTAAGCCCGACGGCCCATGCGGTTCCTCTTCGCAACGTGCTGAGAGACGATGAGGTCAGCCCGCCTCTCGACCGGGAGGATGCGCTATTGAACGCGCCTGACCGCGAAGGCGGCTTCTTCAGGGTGCCGAGGGTGCTGGAAGCAGATTGAGCGGACCCGGACGAGGCTTCGGACGGAACGACGGTCTTGCGTGTTGGAAAGGCGGATGGTCTTCGTTGAGGGCATGTGAACTCACTGCGCATGAGCTTAGAGACGTGGTCCGGCGGCGCGAGGCGAGCGTAGAGGAAGTGGTCAGATCCTCTCTTGACAGGATAGCCGAGGTCGATGAGTCCGTCTGCGCTTACGTGACGGTCGCGAGGGAGCGCGCGCTGGCGAAAGCGCGACTTGCGGACGAGAGGCTCGCACGGGGGGAGCCGGCAAGACCCCTCGAGGGAATCCCGATTGCCCTCAAGGACAACATGTGCACGAAGGGGATCGAAACCACGTGTTCCTCGAAGATCCTCAGAGGCTTCGTGCCGCCGTACGATGCGACGGTGGTAGGTCTCCTCGAGAGCGCCGGAGCCGTGATAATTGGAAAGACCAACATGGATGAGTTCGCCATGGGATCGTCCACTGAGAACTCTGGGTTCTTTCCGACCAGGAACCCCTGGGATCTAGGACGAGTGCCCGGCGGGTCGAGCGGCGGCAGTGCGGCCGCGGTCGCGGCGGATGAGGCCGTCGCTGCGCTGGGGTCGGATACAGGGGGTTCCGTGCGCCAGCCCGCGTCGTTTTGCGGCGTGGTTGGCCTCAAGCCCACTTACGGTTTGGTTTCGAGGTACGGTCTCATCGCGTTCGCCTCGTCACTCGACCAGATAGGGCCTTTGACGAAAGACGTGCGCGACTGCGCTCTCGTGCTGAGTGTCATAGCGGGCCACGATCCGAGGGACTCGACATCCGTTCCCCGTGAGCCTTGCGACTATCTGAAGGCTCTTGTGCCGGATGTCCGCGGGTTGAGGATAGGTGTCCCTAGGGAATACTTTGGGGACGGTATGTCGCCGGCGGTTAGGGCGGCCGTCGGAGCGGCGCTCAAGACCTTCCAGGACATGGGGGCGATCTTGGCGGACGTGTCTCTCCCGCACTCAGAGTACGCCCTCGCCACGTACTACATAGTGGCTCCTGCCGAGGCCAGCTCGAACCTTGCACGCTACGACGGCGTGAGATACGGCTACCGGTCCCGAGAGTCCTCCGATTGCGTGTCCATGATGGTCAGGACGAGGAGCGAGGGATTCGGAGCTGAGGTGAAGCGCAGGATCATGCTGGGCACCTACACGCTGAGCGCGGGGTACTATGAGGCATACTACCTCAAGGCGCTAAAGGTGAGGACCCTGATCACCCGCGACTTCGATCGCGCTTTCGAGGAGTGCGACTGCCTGGTTTCGCCCACCTCGCCGACGGTGGCGTTCAGGTTCGGGGAAAGGACCGAGGACCCGCTCGCCATGTATCTATCGGACGTGTACACCGTCACCGCGAACCTAGTGGGCATACCTGCGGTGTCGATCCCGTGTGGGTTCGGCGAGGACGGGATGCCTGTCGGTCTTCAGATCCTCGGGAAGCACTATGGAGAGGGCACTGTGCTGCGTGTGGCGTACGCCTTCGAGCAGGCCGCGGGGTTTCACAAGCCAAAGCCCACCTTTCGGGAGTCCCGAGGAGGGTGCGCATGTGCGGATGAAGCGGGCGCACGGGGCGGGTCTCATGGAGAGGCTGGCTCCGGAGGTTCCAGGGAAGGCCGTCCCCGGAGATCGTCCGGACGTGAGGAGGATGCCCAAGGTGCCTGAGAAGACTGGAGCTGACGCTCCCCAATTCGAGCCTGTGATCGGCCTTGAGGTCCACGTGGAGCTCTCCACCAAGTCCAAGCTGTTCTGCGGGTGCTCGACGGCGTTCAACGCTCCCCCAAACAGCCAAACATGCCCTGTATGCCTGGGGCTGCCGGGCGTGTTGCCCGTCCTCAACCGAACAGCCGTGGAGTTCGGCATTAGGACGGCGCTCGCGTTGAATTGCCAAGTGGCGGGCTTCTCGAAGTTCGACAGGAAGAACTACTTCTATCCGGACTTGCCGAAGAACTACCAGATATCCCAGTACGACCTGCCCCTTGCCACCTGTGGGCACGTAGAAGTCTGCGCGGACGGCCTGAGACGCAGAGTGCGAATCAAGCGCGTCCATGTCGAGGAGGACGCGGGCAAGTCCGTGCATGAGAGCGGAACGATAACCGGGTCCAGGTTCTCGCTGGAGGACTACAACCGTACGGGAGTGCCGCTCCTCGAGATCGTGAGCGAGCCGGACATCACTTCACCCTCCGAGGCGTACGCGTACCTCTCCACGCTGAAGAGCATCCTCCGCTACTTGGACGTATCCGACTGCAAGATGGAGGAAGGCTCTCTCCGGTGCGACGCCAACATCTCGGTGAGGCCGAAAGGGTCTTGCGTCCTTGGGACCCCCGTAGAGCTCAAGAACCTCAACTCCTTCAGAGCGGTTGAGAAGGCCCTGGCGTACGAGTACAGGCGACAGGCGGAAGCCCTAGCGCGCGGAGAGCGCATCGAGCGCGAGACCAGGCACTGGGACGAGTCCCGTCAGGTGACGGTGGTTATGAGGCGAAAGGAGGAGGCGGACGACTATAGGTACTTCCCGGACCCGGACCTCGTTCCTCTCCAGATCGACGAGGAGTGGGTGGAGGCGGTGAGAGGCACCCTTCCCGAGCTTCCTGGCGATCGGCGCGAGAGGTTCGCGAGGGAATACGGGATACCGGAGTACGACGCGGCCATCCTCACGGAGTCGAAGGACCTCGCGGACTATTTCGAGGCCGCCGTCGAGGCGTACGGCAAAGACGCGAAAACCGTGAGCAATTGGGTGATGGGGGAGCTCGCCAGGCTCATGAACGCGACCGATACCGAAATACGGCGGGTGCGTGTGGCGCCTTGCGCGCTTGCGGCCATGTTGAGGATGATGGATGACGGAACGATCAGCGGCAAGATAGCGAAGACTGTCTTCGAGGAGATGTTCTGCACAGGCAAGGAGCCGGAGCGGATCGTCACGGAGAGAGGGCTTGTGCAAATTGCCGACGAAGACGAGCTCGCGAGGATAGTCGACGAGGTAGTGGCCGAGAACCGGGACGCTGCCGACGGAGTGAGGGCAGGCAATGACCGGGCGATCGGCTTTCTGGTCGGCCAGGTGATGAAGAAGACGCACGGCCGGGCCAATCCCCAGGCCGTGAACAGGCTGCTCCGAGAGAGGCTCCTTCCGGGCTGAGCCGAGACCACAAGGCTTCGCAACAACGAGACGGGCGGCGTGGAGCGACAGAGTGAACAGGAACCAGGAGGACGCGACGTGCGGGAAGAATCTCGTGACCATCCCACTCTCAGGCGGTTTTGGGCCAACCCGGTCCATCGGCAGTGGGTCGCCGATGGATCTCTCATTGTGACGACGCTCATCTGGGGCGCCACTTTCGTGGTGGTGAAGGACATTGTCGCCAGGGTCGACGCGGACGCTCTGGTGGCTGTGAGGTTTCTCATGGCGACCGCGCTCATGGCGGCGGCGGTCGCACCCAGGCTCAAGCGTATCACACTGAGGCTCGTGAGAGCCGGCGTCCTCGTGGGCCTCGCGCTGTTCGTAGGATACGCTTTTCAAACGCTCGGCCTCGAGCATACGAGCGCTTCGAAGGCAGGGTTCATCACCGGGCTCTCCGTGGTGCTCGTGCCGGTCCTGTCCACGGTCATCCTGAGGAGGCCGCCCGAGCGCTCAGCGGTCGTAGGTGTGGCATGTGCCACGGTTGGCCTCGCGCTTCTCACTCTCCGGCCGGGCGGCGGCCCTCTCTTTGAGATCGGGGATCTCCTCGTTCTCGTGGGAGCCGTGGCGTTCGGCCTTCACATCGTGGCGGTGGGAAAGTTCGCCCCGATGTTCGACGTGCCGCTTCTGGTCATGGTGCAACTCGCGACGGTGGCAGCCTCCGCCTTCGCTGTCGTAGGCCTGCGGTCGCTCGCGCTCGGCCAGCACGTGGAGATGCCGGTGTCTGCGCGAGACCTGGGAGGCACCGTGTTTCTTGCGTTGTTCGGAACGACGGCGGCGTTCTTCGTCCAGAACGTCGCCCAGCGCTTCACCAGTCCGACACACGTGGCCATCGTGTTCGCGACGGAGCCCGTGTTCGCGGGGCTGTTCGGGTGGCTGCTCCTGGGGGAGCGGCTAGCGCCGGCCCAGCAGACAGGCGCCGCTCTCATCCTAGCGGGCATGCTCGTGTCCGAAGTGGAGTTCCCACGCAAGCACCCAAGCGCCGCGCAAGCCACGCAGGACTCAGACCTAAGGGTGGAGCGGGAGGATCAGAACTGCGCCTCCGACCGGTAGATAGGGAGTCGGAGCTCGTTGCCAGACGTGCATGAGACGTCAACGATCCGGATCTTGAGGACACACTGAGTCTCCTCAGTGCCGCTTGTACTCCACGAGCTCGCTCACGGTCCCCGCTTGCTTGTTTTCGTACCTGACCAGCTCGTGCGGGGCTGACGTTGAGATCCACGCGAACTGGGACGTGCCCTTGAGCTCGACGACCCACGCCTCGTACGTGCCTGCGGGCACCGTCACGTTCTCCTTTCTGACCACCTGCACAGTGACGGCGGCCTTCGATGCTGTCCGGGTTACGACATCGTTGAGAGTGGCCTTGAAGCCCGCTGCGAGCGGCAGAGCGCGCAGCACCATGATGAACTCCTCGTTATCGTAGTAAGGTCGCGCGGGCAGCTTCACCTTCACTTCCTGCGGACCACTGGGCGCCTCGGCGCTTATGACCACGTCCTTGTCCGCGTACACGGCTGTGTAAGTGACCCTCCCCTGAGCCGTGTCCAGCTCGAACCGCGTCCTGGTCGGAACTAGCGACCTTGGATCGGCCGAGACCGAGCAGCGCTCGCGATACCCCTCGGTTTTCTGCTCCGACACGAGCACGACCTGGGAGTCCTCGGCTTCCACGCGAAGCTCCCATTGGACCACGAGATTCCCCCCTCTGCGAACCTCCAGCCGGCTGACCTCTCCGATCTCCCATGGGGGAACGAGCTCGAGACCCTGCCCCGCTTTGCATCCGACGGAGACGGCAGCCAGAAGCGCAACAGCCACTGTCAGTCCAAGACCCACAGCCATCGCCGGCTTCGTCCGTCGCTCAGACCTTCCGTTCATCGTGTCCAGCCCCCCTCACCAAACATACCAGGTACGCCAAGAGCGCCAGCGAGATCATCCCTACCACGGTTTCGACAAACGCCAATCCGACCATGCCCGCCGCGAACAGCACGGGCAGAAAATCGAGAGCGATGTGCGCGAGCACCGCTCCGAGCAGGCTGACAAGCCCGCGTGCTGCGCCTCGCGTCCACCAGAACATGACTATGCCGGGCAGGCTCAAGTGGAACACCACCGCGCTGGCCCGTTCCACCGCGGCCAGCCACGGGAACGATCCGGACGGCGCGACCGCCAGAGCATACGACAGGATGACCGCGGCCTCCATTCCACCGTACCCGGCGCCCGCGATAGCGCCCAACATGGGAGCGGCTGCACGCTTTCCGCTCCTGACCGCCCACACCCCGAGACCGGCGGCAAGGAGTTTGGCCGGCTCCTGGACGATTCCAGTGAGGAGGATGGCGGGGGTGTATAGGACCACGGTGTTGGCGGTGGCCAGGTTGGCCATGGCCCAGCGTGTCGCGAGAGACTGCAACGGCACTTGAACCTCAGCTATGGACGGCGCGAACAACGCCGCACCGAGCGCGAACCCGAGAGCGCCTCCGGCGACCTGCTGTTTGGAGAGTTTGTGCTTCCTCATACTAAGGAAGAACGCCAGGGCTATCGCGGCAAGACCCGCTCCGACAGCGGAGCCGGGAACAGTCAGCGTTCTGAGAACGGTAAGGGCGCTGTCCCAAATGGATCCGCTCGGCATATGATCACCCCCGGAGGAAGCCTGCAAGTCATCTTCTCCAGACTTTCAGACATCCCTCCTTGGCGCGGCGTTTTTCGTACGGCCGCGGACACCCGGGCAGTGCCACCCTGCGCACCGTTCGGTCGTCCGGGCCTTTTCGTCATCGCTCGCCCGTCCTTTTCGTAGACTATTCATGAAAAAGCTGGACGGTGAGGTCAAACAATGGTAAGCTGACCTTCGGAGCCGGGCCGATCCCGCGACGGCTGCAGCGGTCTGGCGAAGTTGCTTGGAACCAGCCGTGAAGGGGTGAAGCGCTCGCGAAAGGGCGGGCGGCGAGGCGTGTCGTGAGACAAGCGAGAAGCACGAGAGTCGCGCGGGAATCTGGAGAACACTATTGAGTGGATGAGGGGTGTGGAAGATGGACGTAAGGACCCAGCGCAACACGTCGGGGCCGAGGGCGGCGAGCCGCTTTGGGGCAATCGCGGCCGCCGTTGTCTTGGCCGTGGCGCAAGCCCTCTTGAGTATGGCCGGACCAGCGCTTGCGCAGGAAAGGCGAGACGGAACACAGGTCGTGTTCGGCGGCCCCATTCACGTGGCCGCAGACGAGGTCGTCGAGGGGGACGTTGTGTCCCTCGGCAATAGGGTCACGGTGGACGGACGCGTGACCGGAGACGCCGTTTCCGTCGGGTCTGTGGTCGAGGTCAACGGGGTAGTGGAAGGAGATGCGGTGTCGATAGGCTCGTCCGTGATCCTCGGGGAGAATGCGAGAGTGGGCGGGGACGTGAGCAGCGTCGGAGGGTCGGTGCGGAGATCGCCCGGCGCAGTCGTCGGTGGTAGCACCACGAGCGGAGCGGCTCCGTTCAGATTCAACTTCCGGGGCATGAATTGGCCGAGGTTGTTGAGGCCTTGGCGAATGTCAGGCGCGTACCTTGCGTTCGGGTGGCTCGCGCGTCTTGTCGGCGCGCTGGTGCTAGCGCTAGTGGTGGTCGCTCTGTGGCCCGACCATACGGCGGCCGTCGGAGCTGCCGTCGAGACGAGGCTGGGGCGCGCTGTGCTCGTGGGGCTCGTGGCTTGGCTGCTGTTCGTGCCCGGCATGATACTCCTTGCCATCACTATCGTGGGGATACCGCTGATACCGATTTGGGTATTGTTCTATGTGGCCGCTGCGACATTGGGCCACGCAGCCGTGGCAGTGGTCGTCGGAGACAGGGTCGGACGGCTTGCGAGGGCGAACATGACGATACTGGTCAGAGTGATCATAGGGGTGCTCGTCCTCGCGGCGCTGGGCCTGGTGCCCGGTATCAACGCCGTCGTGTTCGTGCTGGTGGCCGTCATCGGTCTGGGTGCAGTGCTCGACACGAGATTCGGAACCAACAGACCGTGGTTCGGGCCTCGGCAGGCGCAACAGCATGGGAGCTCGCCTTCACCGCAGAGCGGGGGCCCGATGCCGCCTGTCGGGGGAGCGCCGGCACCGACCCAGCCGGCTCAGCCCGCCGAATACGTCGCTCCGCCGCATCCCGCGGAGGAACGAACCGAGCCTTCGGATCCCAGGCAAGGAAGCTGAAGAGGTGGGCTGGAGGCGGAGGACCGCGCCAAGGGTCGCGCGCCGCCGGCACCGACGAGAGGCAGGCTGCGCTTACGGTACGTTCGGCAGCGGAAGACACGCCCGGTCAAGGCGCTACCGGAGGGGCGAAAGTGAGGGTCGCGCCTTGACCGGGCTCGCTTTCCACCCATATGTGGCCCCCGTGTGCCTCCACGATGCCTTTGATGATGGCAAGACCGACCCTCTTCTCTTGCAACATCGGCGAAGGACTTGCCTGTCCGCCTTGCAGCTGCGAGCTCTTTTGCGCTCATGACGAGCCTGTCTGCGACTCGCGCCGCAAGCAGAACGGCGAGCGCGGGCCTCACGGCGGCAGGGGAGCGCTGGCCTGTTGGGCGAGGACCCCGCCAGCGACACTCGCAAGCGCTGGCGTGACGACGAGTGTACCTCCAACGATCATGATGCGTATGCTTGACTGGGACACATTCTGTCACCTCCTTTCGAGAAGATCGCAGCTTCGTGGTGCGCGGAAGCTGTGGGACGCGTCTTGAGCCGCGTGTCAAGATCCTCTCAAGGCTGCACGCTGGGTCCGGTCTCAAGGCTGCACGCTAGGTTCGATGCAGGCTAGCAGGGCATGCGACGCGCTTCCTGTCGGCATAGAAGGACAACTGGCACTTGCGTCAAAGGACAATACGGCATGCGCAGTCCGCACGGACTATCGGTCGTGTGTCCCGGTCAACGTGTCTTGTTCGTCTGCGCTGAAGAGGGTCTTTCGAGGAGGCGCTCTCCCACCGGAGGGCGTCCCAGGTGGGCTGGCCCTGATGTCGTGCGGGAAAGGATGTGGTGGTTTACGGTGGCACAAGGAACATATCAGAAGCGTGAAGGGCCTGGGTCACGGTCGCCCGCAGTAGAAGTACCGGACCACGTGTTCCGAGAGTACGACGTCCGTGGCGTGGTAGGGCGCGACCTTTCAGATGCCTTCGTCTATTCCCTAGGACGGGCGATCGGCACGCTGTACAGACGAGAGGGCGTCACGGTGGCCGCGCTTGGGTGCGACGCCCGCTTGAGCTCCCCAGCATTCAAGGAAGCAATGGCAGCGGGGCTCACCGACTGCGGTGTGCACGTCATTGACATCGGGCTCGTGCCCACGCCGGTTCTATACTTCTCCCTCTTCCACCTCGATGTCGCCGGGGGGGTCATGATCACGGGGAGCCACAACCCGCCTGACGAGAACGGGTTCAAAGTATGTCTCGGAAAGACGACCATATACGGCGAGGCCATCCAGGAAGTCAAGGCGATCATGGTTCGCCACGACTTCGCCGCGGGCACAGGGACCCGTCGGTCTCTGTCGGTCAACGAAGGGTACGTGAGAACCATCGCGAACAGCCTCGGGTGTGGCGGCGGCGCGAGAAGACGGGTGAAAGCGGTGGTGGATGCGGGAAACGGCACGGGAAACACGGTCGCGCTGGATCTATACAGGTCCTTGGGCCACGATGTCACGGGGATCTACTCAGAGCCCGACGGGAGGTTTCCGAACCATCATCCCGATCCCACCGTTCCCGATAATCTCAAGGCGCTCGTCGAGGAGGTCAAGAGGACAGGTGCGGAGCTCGGGATAGCTTTCGACGGCGATGCCGACCGGATAGGCGTGGTCGCGGCGGACGGGACCATTCTGTGGGGGGACCAGCTTCTGATCTTGTTTGCGAGGGACATCCTCTCGACGCGCCCGGGGGAGAAAATCATAGGCGAAGTGAAGTGCTCGGAGGCGCTGTTCGATGAGGTAAGGAAGGCTGGAGGCGTGCCGATCATGTGGAAGGTGGGACACTCGCTGATAAAGGCGAAGCTCAAAGAGGAGGGAGCGCTCCTCGCGGGGGAGATGAGCGGCCACCTATTCTTCGCTGACACGTACTACGGCTTCGACGACGCCGTGTACGCGGGGGCGCGGCTCCTGGACCTCCTGTCACGATCGTCACGAACCCTTGCAGATCTGGTGGGAACCTTACCGAAGAGGTACAATACGCCGGAGGTCCGAATGGACTGCCCCGAGAACGTCAAGCGGGTGGTCGTGGACTGCGTGGCGAAGGCGTTCGAGAGGATGTACGAGGTCGACCGCATCGATGGGGCGAGGATCCGATTTCCGCAGGGATGGGGTCTAGTGCGTGCTTCCAACACCCAGCCCGCCGTGGTACTGAGGTTCGAAGCTGAAAGTCCTGAGGCGCTCGAGGAGATCAAGACCGCGGTGTCCCGGGAAGTGCGAGCAGCCCTTGAACTCGGGCTTGTGCAGGGCAATTAGGCCGATGGGCGGCGTGACGGGAGAGCTGACGCAGCACGAGGCGAAGCTCGGCAGGAGCGCGGCGGTGGCGGGACCGGGACGCGGCGCGGCCGAGCCATCTCAGCGCACTATCTTGAAGATCCAGAAGACGGTGTCCTTGTCCCATCCGAGGTCCCAGGGCACGCGGTAGCGGTCCGCGGTGTGAGTGTTCACCAGTAGGTAGCCGGATGGGTCCTTCGCCGTAACCACGGCGAAGTGTTGTATCTCTCCTTCTTCCTCATACCCGATGACGTCACCCGGCTCGAGCTCGCCCAAGGCGCCCTTGGGGAAGCGCGGACTCGGCTCCTGGACCTCACGGAATGAGCCCCGGGCCAGGAGTCGCGCCGTGCCGCTCTCCGTGAGGTGGGCGGCGAGGGCGTCCGTCTGCACCCACGCCTCGCTCCCACGTCCGGAAGCGTAGTCGTAATGCCAAGTCGAGTCATGCGGGATGCCACCCGCTTCGCTGTCACCGAGGACCTGAGACACGAAGTTGGTGCAGTCTCCCCCGGTCTCTGTGTGATCACGGTACCGAGGATTGTACCCGAACTCCATCCGCGGCGAGATCATGACCCCACAGTACCTGTCCGCGTAGGCTACGGCCTTTTCGCGGTCGTACAGGCCGCGTTTTGTCCCAGGAGAGGCAGCGGACTGTGCGGACGACCCGATGTGCCCGCCGCCGATCGATGTTGGAATGGAGTGAACGAAGTCGACGGGATCAGCAGGCTCGACGGATGTCGCCGGCGCAACCTCGGGCGAGAGCGTGTCCTCCCCGAGGGGATCCGTGTACTCGTCCGAGCGGACGAGCCACTTCTCGCCTCGACGAACCAGGGTGATCTCATGGCGAGTGCGAATGCTGAAGACGTGGTCCGCTGCGCTAGGTCGTGAAGAAGGCCTGTATCGGACGGCAAGACTTTGCCACACAGCGGCGCTCGCCGTTTGCCGACCGAGCGCGATGGATTTCACCTGGAGATGAGCCCGCGCAGCAGTGATCAAGACGCCCCGCTTCGCAGCCCAAGCCTGCACGTACCGCAGCTTTCGGGCCTCGTGCTCAAGATACCTGCGCGCGTCCGTTGGACCGGCAACGTCATAGTACGGCTCGATCACCGCGAGGTCGCCCCGCACCAGCGCGGCCGCGCGCGCGTCGAATAGTTCTCTTAGGGCAGATACGACCGCTCGCGCCGCGGGTCGGCGCTGCGGGTCGATCAGCCACGACCACGGGCCCCGGGACGAGAGCCTTGCCCCTAGCGCGGCCGCCAAGGCGAGCGCTGAGGCGATCAGGACCCACGTGCGCACGCTTCGGCGCATCGGAGGCCGGCGGGGATTCGCAGGACCTCTCATTTGCCACTTCCCGTCCTCTCGCGATGCTGTTCGAACAAAGCATAGTGTCACCCGTAGCGCGGAGAACGATGACATGGCGAACGGGAATGGTGCACCCGCTCGTGCCGCTCTTCGTGACGAAGCGGCTTTGGACGCTGCCAGCCCCCGCCGTCGCCGCCCATCGCATTTCGCCGGACTTTCGGTGTTGACAACGCTGCGCTCGCTCTGTAGACTGAGGATAGTGTTTCACATACGAACAACGTAGTTGTAAGTAGAAATACTATGCGGGCAAGGAGGTGGAATGCGGTGGATGCCCTCGCGGCTCTGGCATCCCTGGGGTTCACCGAATACGAGGCGAAGACGTATGTAGCGCTATTGAGGGCCAGTCCCGCTACCGGGTACCAAATCAGCAAAGAAGCGGGAATCCCCCGCTCAATGGTGTACGAGGCTTTGGGCAGACTCGTGAACAAAGGAGCCGTGCTCACGCTGCAGCACGGTGACGTCACGAGATATGCGCCCATTCCTGTGAACGCACTGCTGGACAACATGCGTCACAGGTACGAGGAGGCCATAGACGCTGCTCATGAAAGCCTGGCACGATACGAGACACTCATCCCGCTCGATCAGGCCTGGAACATAGAGGGACGGGATGCAATCCTGGGCAAGGCGCGGGACATGATAGGTGGTGCGAAAGGCGAGCTACTGCTCGCGGTGGGTGACAGAAACCTCGTGGACCTCATGCCCTCGCTCCGTGAGGCACACGAAAGGGGTGTGCGAGTGAGGGTGCTGCTCTCCGGCGACGCGGAATGCGACTTCGGCACGATCGTGCACCACCCCCAAGCAGAGAGCGCCTTCCAGCAGTTGGGCAAGAGCATAGTCGTGGTGGCCGATGGCTCACAGGCATTGGTCGGCGGCACGGACGCCGATGACACGGCTGTGTGGACCGGCAATCCGCACCTCGTGTTCATAGCCAGGCAGTACATCTGGCAGGAGATGTTCACCCAGCGCGCGTCGGAGAGGCTAGGAAAGGACTTTTGGGCGGCGCTGAGTCCCGAAGAACGCGAGGCGATCTTCGGAGAATGAGGCGCTGCTCAGCGGGTAAGGAGAGAAGACCATGGCGGTGCAGAACATCGAGGCGTACTTCGGCCATTTCCAAGGACTGTCCGATGAAGAGGTGCAAGAACGCCAGAGAGAGTACGGGCTGAACGTCCTTCCGTCGCGGAAAGAGCCATCCCGGCTTGCCATCTTCTTGTCTCAGTTCGCAAGCCCGCTTGTATACGTGATCCTCGGGGCGGGCATCGTGTCCCTCATTCTGAAGGAGTACGGCGATTTCTTCATCATAATGGCCGTAGTGGTCTTCGACGCCATGCTGGGGTTCATCCAAGAGCAGCAGGCGAAGCAGACATACGAAGGCCTTCGCAAGCTGGTCAAGCCTACCGCGACCGTCGTAAGGGCGGGAGTGAGGAGGGACGTCGAGGTTCGCGAGATCGTGCCCGGGGACGTGGTCATCCTCGCAGCGGGCGACAGGGTGCCCGCCGACGGCACGGTCCTTGAAAGCGTGAAGATGTCTGTGAACGAGGCCATACTGACGGGCGAGAGCGAGCCGGTTTTCAAAGGGGAGGATCCGGGAAGGAATCAGCTGTATATGGGCACGTCGGTCCTGTCGGGTCGGGGAATCATGAAGGTGACCCGGACCGGAAAGGACACCGAGCTCGGCAAGATCGCAGCAAGCCTCTCCGAGAGCGAGGAGAGGGTGACGCCGCTCCAGGCAAGGCTGGCCGCGTTCAGCCGCACTCTCACGCGGATCGTCATCGGAGTCACCGCGGCGCTCTTCCTCATCGGCGTGGCTGCCGGAAAGCCCGCCCTGGAAATGGTGCGCGTGGCGATCATTCTGGCCATTGCGGCCATTCCGGAAGGCCTGTTGATCGCGGTGACGGTCATCCTGGTCATAGGCATGCGCCGTATCCTCAAGAGAGAAGGCCTGGTGAAAAGGCTTCTCGCCGTGGAGACCCTCGGATCGGTCACGACGATCTGCACGGACAAGACAGGCACCCTCACGAAGGGCCTAATGGCTGTGACGCGCACCGACTTCCGCCTGCCGGAGCGCGCCATCCAGACCCTCGTCTTGTGTAACAACCTTGAGGACTCGCTCGAGGTCGCGCTCTGGGAGTTTGCTCGCGCAAACGGCGCCTCCGATATGGAGACGATCGTCCGGCTGGCGCCCCGCGTCGACGAGGAGCCCTTCTCGAGCGAGACGAAGTACATGCGCACCGTGAACCTGGTGGAGGGCAGGCGTGTCGCGTTCGTCAAGGGCGCCCCAGAGGTCGTGGCCGCCATGTGCGGCCTTCCAGCTGCACATAGGGACGAGATATCCCAGGTAGTGGAATCGTGGGCGGACGAAGGACTGAAGGTGCTGGGCCTCGCTGTCAAGGAAGGAGACGACGACGCGCTCGAAACGTCCGGCGGAGGCTATTCGTGGGCGGGTCTGGTGGGGATCGAGGATCCGATCCGCGAGGAGGTGGCGGATGCGGTCAGAACATGCCGCGACGCGGGAATCCAGATCAAGATCGTCACAGGCGATTACGAGCGCACGGCGATCCACGTGGCGAGGAGGTTGGGCCTCGAGGTTCCGCCCGGCGGTGCCGTGGATGGCCAGGAACTCGAGGCCATGAGCGACGCGGAGCTTGCGTCGCGGGTCCGCGAAATCGCGGTGTTCGCTCGGATATCTCCGCGTCAGAAACTCAGGATAGTGGCGGCGCTTCAGGGGACCGGAGAGGTAGTCGCGATGGTGGGGGACGGTGTGAACGATGCGCCCGCTCTCAAGAGGTCAGACATTGGCGTGGTCGTCGGTGGTGCTACGGACGTCGCAAAGGAGATCGCGGATCTCATACTCCTGGACAGCAACTTCAAGACCATAGTAGCTGCGGTCGAAGAGGGGCGCGTGGTATTCGAGAACATAAAGAAGGTCGTCTCGTACACGCTGTCCAATTCGTTCGCCGAGATACTCCTGATCTTCGGCGCCATGATCATGGGGTGGGCCGCGCCTCTCGTGGTCGCGCAGATCCTGTGGATACATCTCATTTGCGACGGCCCGGTCGATATCGTGCTCGGTTTCGAGCCCGCCGAGGAAGGCATAATGCGCGAGAAACCGAAGCCTCGTTCGGAGCCGATCCTGGGGAGGCTCGGCATCGGACTAATAGCCGCCATCAGCATCACCGCCGCGGCGGGATGCCTCGCGATGTTCGGCCACTATTGGCTCGTCCATCACGACTTGAGGCTCGCACGCACCCTATCGTTCGCTACGCTTGCAGTCATCTCGTTGGTGTACGTCTTCGCCTACCGTAGCATGAGAAGGAGCATCTTCCATACCGGCCACCTCCTGGCGAATAGGCCGCTACTCGCGTCGGTAGCCGGCGGCTTCTTGCTGGCTGTGGGCGCGGTAGCCGTTCCAGCCATTCGCAACGTCCTCGGGATCGTGCCGCTCTCAGCCGGTGAATGGCTCATGGTTTTCGGTCTTGCCGTGGCGCTGCTCATCATCGTGGAAGTAGGGAAATTCCTGGGGCTTGCTCGGGGACGGAGGGCCAAACCTGCCGCGCCTGGAACCGCCGACTAGAATGACCGACCATCCGATGGTCGCCAGCTCCCAGACGCGGCCTTCACCTTCGTCCCTTCAAAGTCTGAACGCCGGACGCGTGGCGGGCCGGGCCCTCCGCCGGGCTCAAGGCCAGGCCCAAGCGCGCAGCGCTAGCATCCCGCCGAGGCGGCAGCCACTTGTTTGGACGCCGCGACCGGGATGTAGAGGCGGCTGTAATACTCCTCGATCATCCGGTGGGATGAGAACCTCCGGACCGTCGAGGATATGCTCTCGCGCATTATCTCGATCCATCTCGCGCGGTTCTCATAGTAAGTTGGGAGTACCTCGCCCAGCAAGACCCTGTAAAGCCCCTCAAGGTCGTGGTCGTCCTGCCCGGGTCCCTCGTATCCATCGCCGAACTGCCAGCCGTTCTGTCCGTGGCGGCACGCTTCAGGCCACCATCCATCGAGCACGCTCAGGTTGGGCACGCCGTTCATGGCCGCCTTCATTCCCGATGTCCCGCTGGCCTCGAGGGGCCGGATGGGGTTGTTGAGCCACACGTCGCACCCGCGCGTCAAGAGACGCCCCACCTTCATGTCGTAGTCCGGCACGAACACGACGCTCTCCGGGTAGCGCTTTGCCATCCTCACGAGGTTCGCGACGATGTCCTTTCCCGTGTCATCGAGGGGATGGCCCTTTCCCGAGAACACCAGTTGAAGCCCTCCGCTTCTCAGATACGGCTCGATCACATCGGGCCGTCTGAATATGAGGTCGCTGCGCTTGTACGGCGCAGCGCGCCTCGCGAAGCCCACGAGGATGTTGTCTCGCCTGAGGGCGATGCCGCATCTCGCTTCGATCTCGGCGAGCAGCGCCTCCTTGGCTCTCATGTGAGCGGCCCAAAGGTCTTCGCCCGACTCGTACGCCGCCCGCACGCCCTCGTCTTGCCAGGTTCCGGGATGCACGCCGTTCGTCACGGCGATGATGGGCGACCTCTCATCTACATCCTGCCACATCTTATTGGCGGTGGCGCAGTGAAGTTCGGCTACAGCGTTGGAGATCCGCGCGAGGCGCAGGCCTGCCACGGTCATGTTGAACGGGTCGCCGCCTATCCTGACCATCTGCTCCCGCGAGAGGCCGTCGTACGCGCCCATGTAGCGCAGGAGCTCGTGCCTGTGGGACTCGTTGCCCTCCCTTACCGGCGTGTGGGTTGTGAAAACGACCTCCCGGCGCGTTGAAGCGAGTGCCTGGTCGAAGCTCATCCCCGCGGCCATCTTCTCCCTGATTAGCTCGATGCCCGCCAGCACGGGGTGCCCATCGTTGAAGTGGTACACGTCGACATCGATGCCGAGAGCCCTAAGTGCCCTGACTCCGCCGATCCCGAGGACCATCTCCTGTGCTATACGCTCCTCGCCGAACCACCCGTACAGCTGCCCTGTAATCCACTTGTCCTCGTTTTCCGGGACGTTCGTGTCGAGCAGGTAAAGAGGAGCGTTTCCGTACCTGTCGACCATCCATACCTTGCAGACGACTTCGCGTCCGCGAATTCTCACGGTCACCGTCTTGCGCGTGTCCTTGAGAAAGTCGTACGAATAGCAAGGATAAGCGTCAAACGGCCTCCCGTCCTCGCCTATCACTTGTTTTGTGTAGCCCTGCCTCCAAAGTATGCCAACGCCCACCACAGGCAGGCTGAGGTCGCAGGCTGATTTCAGATAGTCTCCCGCGAGTATCCCGAGCCCTCCTGCATAGATGCGGAGCTCCTCGTGGAGGCCGAACTCCATGCAGAAATAGGCCACCCTTGGCGGCCGCGTCGCGCTATCCGCGTACATACCTCTCCCCCCAGCGCGTCTGGTGCCATCCGCTTCCGGCGGTCTTAGCGAGCCCGACGGGAGCCCGACCCCGACGAGGCTCCCCATCCTATCCTATGAGCGAGCCGGGAGCCGTGAAGCCGACGGCTGCCTTCGCGTTCTTGCCGAACCTCTGAAAGACGCGGCTCTTGCGCCGGTCTCCTTCCCACGTGCCCGATTATAGCGCAAGACATCCTGCAGGGCAACAAGCTGACATAGCTACGCAATCCATGTTTTGACATCTCCGCGCCATCCAACAACACACGACCGGCCCTCGCTCCTTTCGGCAAGGCGGAGGTCTCGGCGCTTGCTCGACGCGCCGCAGGCTGAAAACGGTGGCAGGGACGAGGACCGCATGGTAGAATGATATGGGCCAAGAAGCCTTGCGTGCCTGAGTGCCCCCGCCGCGACCTTTGCGAGCCATGGGCTGGGGGCTCGAAGGCGACCAACGCACGAATACGAGGACGAGTGAGAACCGATGCCTGCGAACCTCACACCGCAGTACCTCGAGGCCGAACAGGCCTTCAAGGAAGCAAAGACCACAGCCGAGAAGATCGCTGCGCTCGAGGAGATGCTCGCGGTCATCCCAAAGCATAAGGGCACCGAGAAGTTGCAGGCAGACATAAAGAGGCGCCTGTCGAAGCTGAGGGAGGAAGGCGAGAGAAGAGCGAAGGCCGGCCGTCAGGACCCTTTCCTCGTGGAGAAGCACGGTGCCGGTCAGGTTGCCCTGGTCGGGTTCCCGAACTCGGGGAAGTCGGCCCTTGTCGGCGCCCTGACCAGGGCGAAGGTCGTCGTGGCAGACTACCCGTTTTCCACGGTGCTACCCATAGCGGGGATGATGCCGTTCGAAGACATCTGGATTCAACTAGTTGACATGCCGCCCGTCACCGCTGAAGAGATGCCAGCGGGCATGGGTGGCGCGCTACGCAATGCCGACGCTGTGCTGATAGTCGTGGACGCCTCATCCGATGACTGCCTGGACCAACTGGAAGGGGCACTGACCCTCCTGAGAGAGAAGCGTATCCTTCGTGACGCGACCGATCTCGAGGCGGGTGCGCTGGGACATGCTCTCGCGGACTGCATGGTGGTTGCGACGAAACTGGACGCGCCCCGAGCTCGCGGGAACCTCGAGATCCTCCAAGAGTGCTTGCCCCCCGGGCTCGACATCGTTCCCGTCTCGGTGACCGAGGGAGAGAACCTCGAGGTCCTTCGGCGTCGGATATTCGATCTCCTTGGGATAATCCGCATCTACACCAAGGTGCCCGGCGGGCCGCCCGACATGGGTCAGCCATTCGTGCTGAAGAAGGGAAGCACCGTCGTGGACATGGCCGCAGCGGTCCACCGTGACTTCCCCTCCCGCCTGAAAAACGCGAGGATATGGGGTTCCGCACGATTCGAAGGCCAGTCGGTTCCCCGTGACTATGTCCTTCGAGACAAGGACATAGTGGAGCTCCACGTGTGAGCTGAGGGGTGAGCGCGAGAGTGGGGGATGAGCGATGACGTCGATGGCGGACGTGCGGGCTATCGTCTCTGAGATCGCCGCGGGGGCCGGAGGCGTCTTCGGCGTCGCAGCGAGGAGCCTCCACGCGGGCGATGAGGTGCTCATCAATGAGGATGAGCCTTTCAACGCAGCTAGCATAATTAAGGTGGCCATCATGGTCGAGGTGTTCAAGCAAGCCGAGGAAGGCCTGCTCGACCTTGACATGACTGTCAGACTGTCGGACACCGACAAAGTTGGCGGGTCGGGGATCCTCCAGCTCCTGTCCTCGGGCGTGGAGCTTCCGATCATAGACCTCGTTCGCCTCATGATAGTGGTGAGCGACAACACTGCGTCAAACCTCCTGTTAGATGTCGTGGGAATGGATCGTGTGAACGACACCATGCGCGGACTGGGTCTTTCGGGGATAGTCCTCAGACGAAGGTTCATGACCGTGCCTGTGGCCAAACCCGTTCCGAACTCCGTGACGGCGCGGGACGTGACGAGCCTTCTCGAGATGATAGCCAGGTGCGAGGTGGTATCAGCCTGGGCCTGCTGCGAGATGGTTCGCATCATGAAGCAACAGCAGTACAACGACCTCATTCCCGCGCTGCTGCCTGTACCCGGGGAAGAAGACGAACTCCTCGCTGGGGAGATGCCCCGCGTCGAAGTGGCGCACAAGACGGGGTCTGTCTCGGGGGTGCGCCACGATGCCGGGATAGTGTACGTTCCCGGACGCGACTATGTAGTCACAATTCTCACGAAGGGCCTTCCACGACCCCGGGATGGAGAGGAGGCCATCAGGAGGATCTCGCTCGAGTTGTTCAGGCACTTCACGGGCGACTAGGCGGACACTCTGACGCCATTGGAGCTTGCGGCGTCGGGCGGGAACGGAGTTCTCAGCGTCAGTGGGGGTGATTCGATGGATCTCAAGGATTTCGTGCGCGTCCCCAGACTGGACAGCGCGAAACGAGTGTTGTGCGTCCAGCCGCATCCTGACGACAACGAGATCGGAGCGGGGGGCACCATAGCTTGGCTGACCGACCTCGGGGTCGAGGTCGTGTACCTCACGGTCACCGATGGGTGCATTGGCACGCAAGACCCGGGCGTCGACCCGGAGGCGCTGGCTGAGAGACGTCGGGCTGAAGCCGAGCGGTCCGCGCGTCATCTGGGCGTATCCAGGCTAGTCTGGCTTGGATATCACGACGCGGACGTGCCGGAGGAGCGGGAGCTGACAACGGCGATACTCGGCGTCATTCGGTCAGTGAGGCCGGACGTCGTCCTCGCGCCGGATCCATGGCTCGCGTACGAGGCCCACAGAGACCACCGCTTGACGGGGATGGCCACCGCGTCAGCCTGCATGTTTTCAGGCCTTCCCCACGCGACGTCAGAGCCACCCGCACCCCCTCATGAAGTGCCGGCGGTCGGGTTCTACTGCACGCCAAAGCCCAATACCTGGATAAACGTGGACAGGACGTGGGTCAAGAAGATGGAAGCCATGAACATGCACGAAAGCCAGTTCTCCGATGGGTGGATGACCTTCTGTATGTACCTGGATATGAAAGCGCGAGAACTGGCTCGAGGGCGTGGGTTCGCCAGGGCCGAGGCCTTCAAGGTGGTCCCAACGCTCCTCTTGCACTTCAACGTGGACACGGAGGGATACTGATGCCTGAGGGGCCCGCCCGCTCGGACGTCCTCAAGATAGCGGTCATCGGCGGAGGTTCCAGCTACACGCCTGAACTCGTGGACGGGCTGATTGGGAGGGCTGCTGAGCTTCCCGTAAGACACCTCGCGCTCGTGGACATCCCTGAGGGCGGAGAGAAGCTCGAGGTCGTCGCTGGCCTCGCGAGGAGGATGATCAAGCGGGCAGGGCTCGACATCGAGGTGACGGCGGGCTTCGATATCGAGAGCGCCATATCCGGGGCCAGCTTCGTCATTACACAGTTCCGCGTCGGCGGCCTTGCGGCGCGTGCGCAGGATGAACGCATTCCGCTGAAGTACGGGATAGTCGGCCAAGAAACCACGGGCCCGGGAGGGTTCGCCAAAGCCCTTCGCACAATCCCGGTGGCCCTGAACGTTGCGCGTGCAATGGAGCGTCTCGCTCCTGACGCGTGGCTCATCAATTTCACCAATCCTTCCGGCATCGTGACGGAGGCTCTGACCCGCCACTGCAACATCCGGTGCATCGGGTTGTGCAACGTCCCCATCAACATGCAGAAGACGATCGCGGCGTGTCTCGGAGTGGATCCTCGTAGCGTCAAAGTGGAATTCGTGGGCCTGAACCATCTCAGTTGGGCGCGGAGGGTGGTCGTCAACGGTAGGGACGTAACGCGGGCGGTGCTCTCACACGATCTCGTGAGGAAGACGTTCGATCTGGAACGCATGCCGGGTCTGGCCAGGCCGGGGGGAGACATAACCCAAGCCCCCTTGGCAAGTGGGGGATGGGAAGACCGGAGGGACCGTGACCGGACGGTTTCTGAGGAGGCGGGGCATGCTCCCGGGCTGATCGATTCGCTCGGGATGATCCCTTCGTATTACCTGCGCTACTACTATTTCCACGACGTAATCGTCGAAGACGAGATGGAGCAACTGAGGAAGGGATGCGGCACGCGAGCCGACCAAGTCATGGCCATCGAGAGGGAGCTCTTCAAGAGATTCGCGGATCCCAATCTCCATGAGAAGCCGGCTGAGCTCTCACAGCGTGGGGGCGCCTGGTATTCGGAGGCGGCTCTCGCGTGCGTCTCCGCCATCTACAATGACAAGGACGAAGTGCACGTGCTGAACGTGCCGTCCCAGGGGGCGATCCCCGACTTGCCCGAGGACGCAGTGGTCGAAGTCAACTGCCTCGTGAACGGGATGGGAGCTCGGCCCCTTGCCCAGGGTCCCTTGCCCTACGCGGTTCGGGGACTAGTCCAGCACGTCAAGGCTTACGAGAGGCTGACTGTGGAGGCAGCTGTGAAAGGCGATGTGGGGATGGCTTTCCTAGCTCTCCTCGCGCATCCCTTGGTGCCGAGCGCTTCGACTGCACGGGCGTTGCTTGCAGAGATCTTGTCGGCCAACGCGGGTTACCTGACGCAATTCGAGAAAAACCGTGCAGCGCAAGAAGGATTCTGCTAGTTTGTGACGAAGCAATCAGTTGCGTCTCTATGACCAACTCGCTTCCAGGACGTCGCGCTGCGCCGTAGCCGGTGCCGACCGAGGAGATTCGTCCCGGCGCGCGGAGCGAAAGGAGGGGGTTGGCGGGGTCGGTCGGTTTTCGGAGCTGGTCGGTTTTCGCTGCCTTGCGACAACGGTTGAGTAGTGAGTAGGCAGTCACGATCATGAGCCACGTGCGTACCGCCCCAGGCGGCGCTGGCGGAAACGTATGCCCACTCACTTTTGTTTTGCCGTGATTCGGCTGTGCCCGCGAAGCGAGGGACGCGAGGTTCAAGTCCGGCGAAGGAGGGATCCGGGTGTCCCCCGATGTCCTCTTGAAAGTAGACAACCTTCGTACTTACTTCACGTTCGATGAGGGAGTCGTGCGTGCGGTAGACGGGGTGTCTTTTGAGGTCAAGCGCAAGAAGGTGCTGGGCCTCGTGGGCGAAAGCGGCTGCGGAAAGAGCATCACGGCTCTGTCCATAATGCAGCTCGTCCCACCTCCCAAGGGCAGGATTCATTCCGGAAGCATCCTTTACAACCGGTGCTCGGGTGGCGAGACGTTGGACATCGCCCGTCAGGATCCGCGGGGGCCGGTGATGAGGTCCATACGTGGAAACGAGATAGCCATGATATTCCAGGAACCCATGACATCTCTCAACCCGGTATACACGATCGGGTTTCAGATCGTGGAGGCCATCACCCTTCACAAGCGTGTCCCCAGAAAACAAGCGTGGAGCATGGCAGAGGACCTGCTGGCGAAGGTGGGAATTCCGAGCCCTGCCCAGAGGGTGCGCGAGTACCCCCACCAGATGAGCGGCGGGATGAGGCAGAGGGCCATGATCGCCGTGGCTCTCTCATGCAACCCGACTCTGCTCATCGCAGACGAGCCTACCACCGCTCTCGACGTGACCATTCAGGCCCAGATCCTCGACTTGATGACGAGGCTTCAGGAGCAATTCGAGATGGCGATCATAATGATCACGCACAACCTCGGCGTTGTGAGCAAGATCTGCGATGAGGTCGCTGTCATGTATATGGGCAGGATCGTGGAGCGAGCCAAGACGCGTACGCTTTTCCACGAGCCAGCGCACCCATACACGGTCGGGCTCTTGAACTCCATACCCAAGATGGGCCAACGCGGTCAGAGACTGGTGCCGATCGAGGGCGCTGTGCCGGACCCGTTCGCTTTGCCGGAGGGGTGTAGCTTTGGGCCTCGATGCCCGAGGTTCCGAGGGGTGTGTAAGGGAGATCCGCCCATCGTCGAGGTCGCCGAGGGGCATGAGGTGAGGTGCTGGCTCTATGCTTGACGCGTGCCAGAATGCGTCGGAGAACGCGGGGAGAGGAATGGACAAGCCTAATACGGAGGCGGCAGCCGCACCGAGCGATCCCTCCAAGACCGGCGACGCGGGGCTCCTTCTGGAAGTCAAAGGCCTCAAGAAACACTTCCCCATCCTCGGCGGGGTGGTCCGGAAGCCCGTGGGCTGGGTAAAGGCCGTGGACGGCGTCGACTTCTTCATAAGGAGAGGCGAGACGCTGGGCCTAGTGGGCGAATCGGGATGCGGAAAGACAACCACGGGAAAGTGCGTTCTCCACTTGGAAGAGCCCACCGCCGGGGAGATAAGGTTCAAGAGGGGCGACGCGTGGGTGCCCGTCAACCGCAAGACCATTCGCAGCCTCAGAAGGGAAATGCAGGTGATATTCCAGGACCCATACTCGTCTTTGAGTCCAAAGATGAGGATAGCGGACATAATAGCCGAACCCCTGGAAGCCCAGGGGGTACGGAGCAGGTCCGAGAGGTACGACCGCGTCGAGACTCTTCTGGCCGCGGTGGGGTTGGGGTCCCATCACATGAAGAGGTTTCCTCACGAGTTCAGCGGCGGACAGAGACAGAGGATAGGCATAGCCCGAGCCCTGGCTCTCAATCCGTCCCTCGTCATATGCGACGAACCGGTCTCAGCCCTGGATGTGTCGATCCAGGCCCAGGTGTTGAACCTCCTGGAAGAGCTGCAGGAGAGATTCGGGCTGACGTACCTGTTCATAGCGCACGATCTTTCGGTGGTCCAGCACATAAGCGACAGGGTGGCGGTGATGTACCTCGGAAAGATCGTGGAAACCGCCGACGTCTGCGAGCTATTCCAAAACCCGAAGCACCCGTACACAGAGGCTCTTTTCTCGGCGATACCCGTGCCCGATCCCGATTTCCGGTACGAGCAGGTGATTCTCGAGGGGGACGTGCCAAGCCCCGCGAATCCGCCGTCAGGGTGTCGCTTTCACCCAAGGTGCCGTTTCAGAAGGGACGTATGCTCCAGGGAGGAGCCGTCCCTCGAATCGGTGTCCGGCGACCATCTGGTCGCCTGCCATTTCGCTAGCGAGCTCGACCTGGCGGGCATTCCGCTTGGTGAAGGGGCGGCCTTGCGGTGCCGCGCCGGGTTTGGCGAGTAGGTCCTAAAGGACGAAGAAGGAGGCAAAAAGAGGAGTATGAAAGGCAGGCATCTCGTTGCGATCATTGCGGCGGTGATGGTGCTCGCGCTCGGGCCCGCCGGGTTCGCGCAGACGACGAACCCCGATACTTTCGTGTTCGTCGCGTTCGGCGAGCCGGACTCGCTCGATCCGGCGTACGCGTACGACACGGCGAGCGGCGAGGTCATTCACCAGTGCTACGACAACTTGGTGGCGTACGAGAAGGGCAGCGTCGAGAGGATGGTGCCCGCGCTCGCGACCAAGGTCCCGACCGTGGCAAACGGACTCATCTCAAAGGACGGGCGGACGGTCAAGTTCCCCATCCGGACTGGCGTGAAATTCCACGACGGCTCCGTGTTGACCCCGGAGGACGTGGAGTACACCTTCGAGCGGGCGATGCTTTCCGATCCCGCCGGTGGCCCCGTATGGATGTTCTTTGAGCCCCTTTTCGGCGTGCAGACGCTGAAAGACCTCGCGTGCAAGGTGGCCGGACTGGACAAGATCGACGACATGACCAAGCTCGACCCGGCTGTCCTCCGCAAGGTGTACGACGCGGTCGACAAGTCCGTCGAAGTCGAGGGAGGCAACGTGGTCTTCCACCTCGCCTCCTCGTACCCGCCATTCCTGCAGATACTCGCCAAGGGCGCGAGCTGGGGAGCGATCCTGAGCAAGAAGTGGATGACCACCCATGGTGCGTGGGACGGAAAGCCCGACACCTGGATCAAGTGGTATGATCCCCCCAAGGAAGAAATGGCCCTGTACGACGTGGCCATGGGCACCGGCCCGTTCAAGCTGACGAAGTGGGACAAGAGCGGCGGTCAGATCATCTTCGAGCGGTTCGATGGCTACTGGCGCGGTCCCGCCAAGCTGAAAACGGCGTTCATCAAGTACATCGACGAGTACAACACGAGGAAGCTGATGCTTCAGACGGGTGAAGCGGACGCCATCATGATATCGCCTATGTACCTGGACCAGGTGAAGGCCATCCCTGGCGCTGTGGTTCAGGAGCATCTTCCCGCCATCACCAACACGGCGCTCCTCTTCAACTACACGATACCCGTGAAGGGGAACGAGGACATCGTGGGCAGCGGCAAGCTGGACGGCAAGGGCGTTCCGTCCAATTTCTTCAACGACGTCCACGTAAGGCGCGCCTTCAACTACGCGTTCGACTATGACGCGTACATCAATGAAGTGGCGTTGGGTCAGGGCTCCAAGCCTCACGGGCCCATCCCCGCGATCCTTCCCTATTGCGACAAGTCCCAGGAGTGGTACGGTCACGACCTGAAGAAGGCTGCCGACGAGTTCAAGGCAGCTTTCGGAGGCGAGCTCTGGAAGAAAGGCTTCCAGCTCTCCATCCTTTACAACACGGGCAACGACAACCGTAAGACCGCAGCGGAGATACTCGAGGCCAATATCGAGAGGATAAACCCGAAGTTCAAGATAGAGGTACAGGGCGTGCAGTGGGCCACCTACCTCGACAAGCTGCGCGCATCTGCCCTGCCTGTGTTCTTCATGGGCTGGCACATGGACTTCCCTGACGCCCACAACTTCGTGTTCCCTTACATGCATTCTGCTGGGGCGTTTGCCGGGTACTGCGGTGCGGACATGATCAAGCTGGCGAAGCAGGAGTTCGACGACCTCATCGCCAAGGGCATAAGCACCACGGATCCCGCCGCGCGGGCCAAGGTGTACGAGGCGCTGCAGAAGAAGGCGTACGCCCAGGCGATCGCGCTGTTCTACGTCGACGCCCAGGACCAAAGGGTATACAGAGACTGGGTGAAAGGCTACGTGTTCAACCCGGCGTACAGCGCGAACTACGACTTCTACGAAGTCTGGAAGGAAGTCAAGTAGGGGTCGCCTGAGGTCCGCCAAACGTCGGCGGCGCTCAGCGGGCGTCACGAAGAGAGGACGAAAGCTGGGCCCGGGAGCGGGAGACCCTGGAGGCTTCCCGCTCCCGGGCGCGTGCCCAGGGCAGACGCGCGCCTGGGAGCGGGGCGGAGCCGGTCTCGTGATCCAAAGGCCGCAGGCAGGTGCGCGGGGAGAGGTCTTCTCTCAGGCGCCGAGCGGCGTGGGACGTGCTGACGCCCGCGAATCGGGCAATTTCGGGTTAAGGGGCATACGCTCATGCTGACGTACATAGCCAGAAGGCTCTTGTTCCTTCCGCTGGTTCTCTTGGGGGTCACGGTTTTCATATTCGTCGCGATGTCGTTCCTGTCCCCGTACCAGCTGGTGAGCTCGTACATCAAGTCTCCGGAGGAACTCAAGAACCAAAGCCTTGACGACCTCGTCAAGAAGTACAGGCTGGACGATCCCGCCTACGTGAAGTACTTTCGGTGGCTTGGCAACGTCCTGCGAGGCAACCTGGGTTACTCGCGCTCCGCGAACATGTACGTTGCGGAAGCCATAAAAGCCAGGTTCCCGGCGACCCTTGAGCTCACGCTTTTCGCCATCATTCCGGTGGTGCTTGGGGGAATCTGGCTGGGTTCTCTTGCGGCGATGCACCACAACAAACCCATCGATCACGTGACGCGCGTTTTCGCCATCATTGGTTGGTCCTTGCCGTCTTTCGTGTTCGGCATCGTGTTGTTAATGTACTTCTATGGAGTGCTCGGATGGTTCCCGCCAGGCCGGCTCTCCACATGGGCCGACCAGATAGTCCTCAGCAGCTCTTTTGTAAGGTACACGGGTATGAACACCGTGGACGCGATCCTCAACGGTGAGTGGCGTGTATTCTGGGACGCGGTAAGGCACCTCGTGGCTCCCACCATCAGCCTGTCGTATCTGTGGTGGGCGTTCATCCTGAGGATCACCAGATCGAGCATGCTCGACGTGTTCAACAAGGACTATGTGCGGACGGCGCGGGCGAAGGGTCTCGCGGAGAACCTCGTCATCAGGCGGCACGTTCGGCGGAACGCTCTGATTCCCGTGGCGACGGTCGCGGGCCTCATGGTCCTCGGAATGCTCGGCGGACTCACCATAACTGAGACGGTTTTCGACTACAAGGGCCTCGGGCTCCTCACCGCTACCGCTGCGCAGCAGCTGGATTACACCTGCGTGGTGGGAACGACCCTCTTTTACGGGCTCATACTCGTGGTGATCAACCTTGTAGTGGACATCATGTACGCCATCATAGACCCGAGAGTGAGATTGGAGTGACCTCGTCGTCATGGTCAAGAAGCTCGTGCGAAACCCCCTGTCAATGCTGGGGCTTATGCTGCTGACCGGTTTCGTCGTCGTCGCGGTGGCGGCGCCGTGGATCGCGCCTACGCCGGAGCGATATAGAGACGAGCCGTACCGGATTCCGAGGTACGGCTGGGGGTCCACACCCACGCCTCCATCAAAGGAACATCCCATGGGGCTGACCCAAGGTCAGTACGACATCTTCTACGGGGTGGTCTGGGGTACTAGGACCGCGTTCCGCGTCGGCATCATCGTGGTGGGTGCGAGCTGCGCCGTA
This sequence comes from Bacillota bacterium, assembly GCA_024653485.1. Lineage (NCBI taxonomy): Bacteria > Bacillati > Bacillota > Bacillota bacterium. Next base: position 318,779 of record JANLFY010000001.1, read on the forward strand.
GGCATCGTGGTGGGCGCTGTGTCGGCGTACATAGGAGGGCGGACGGACGAGATCATCATGAGGGTTGTGGACATATTCCTCAGCTTCCCGTTCCTCATCGCTGCGGTGGTCATCACGTGCGTGTTGGGCAAGGGGCTCGATAAAGTGATGATCGCCATGATATGCTTCTGGTGGATGGGGTACGCAAGGCTCCTGAGAGGCAGCATTCTCCAGGTGAAGGAGGAGGAATACGTACTGGCCGCGAGAGCCGCGGGCGTGAGCCACGCGAAGATCATCATGAGGCACCTACTGCCCAATACCATCTTTCCGGTGCTGATCAGCGCATCGATGGACCTCGGGTCGGTGGTCGTGACCGCGGCCGGCTTGAGTTTCCTCGGTCTTGGTGCCCCGGAGGGGTACGCTGACTGGGGCCAGATGATAAGTTTCTCGCGAAACTGGCTCCTCGGCGCACCTGGGGAACCGCTGAAGTACTGGTATACCGTGCTCTATCCCGGAATGGCCATCGTTCTGTTCGTGCTGGCGTGGAACCTCATTGGCGACGCGTTCAGGGACATACTGGACCCCAAGATACAAGCCTGAGGGCCTCAGAGCCGTCAAGGAGCCGTCAAGGAAACGGGTCGGGTGGGGCATCTTGACTCTGGCCTCGGAGATGGCCTGCAGTGCTGCCTTGTGCTGCGGCCGATGGGGCCGGCGGACGCTCGAGCGCTATGGCGAGCCACCTGACGGAGAAGGTCCTGCGACTTCCCGCGAAATGCTTGAGACGTATGGTGAACGTGCCGTTGTATGGCTTTCGCACCATGGCCGACAGATGGACCGGCACTTCCGTGGGAGGGCCCCCCGACTCGGCGCGACTGTCAATGGACTCGTAGTACTCGAACTCCTGCAGATCGATTCCCAGCACGATCGCCACGGGAACTTGGCCTAGGCCGTGGTTCACCACCGTGTGGACGGCCTCACGGGAGGGCGCGGTGACAGTCACCGTTCCGGCTGCCATGAGCGCTCCGTCGTTGTGCCACACGGCGACTCCATACGCGTGATCCGGCTCTGTGGTGGAGGGGCGGCTTACCAAGCGAATGAGCGAGATCATGGCCAGGCCGAAGCAAAGAGCGACGCATCCGACCCCCAGATAGCCCCTTATGACCGTTCGCAGGAGCTGTGCCCGGACGGCCACCTTCGTGTCCCTCTCGCACGCCTTCACCAGGCGCTGCCGTGACGTTGGTGACGACTCGACCCTGTCTGCCGACTATATCTAACTATTCGCCCAGACAGCGGCGTATGAGCATTATCGTCACTATCTGGAGTTCCAATGACGGCGACGGATTGGCCCGTGCAGGATGCTGTATGCCAATGACTGCCGGGCGCTCACGGGCAGCGACAGCGCCGACGCAGGCGACAACCGGAGCGTCTCGCCAGATGCGGGCCGCCGACGGTCGCGCCGCCGGCGGCCGGTGGCCAGCGCGTGGGCGAGTCTGGGCCTCGACGCCTGGTTCAGTGTTGTTGCTCGGGCTGCTTCGGCTCAGGCTGCTGACCTTGTTGCATGGCTTGCTGATAGACCTTGTACTGAGGCTCCTGTGCTTCGATGTAATTCACCCGCGCCTTGAGCGGGTTTATCACTTGGTTCTGCAGCGTCTCGGAAAGCTGCGCGTATAGCTTTTGCGCGTTCTGATCCTGTGTGTCCAGGGCAAAGCTTCGAAAGTCCGCTGCCACGCTTTCGAGCTGCGCAAGACACTGATGGACCTTCTGGCCAACGGTCACCGCTATCACCTCCACCTGTACCTGGGCCACCCGCCCGCAGCTGGAGGCCTCAGACCTCGGTGTCTCCGGTCTACGCTTCCGAAACTGCCCCGGGCAGCCTGCTGTCTCATGACATAGGATGGCACGCCCCCCGAAGCGTGATTCCAACCCCGACACAAAGGCACACCTCTCCGCAAGGAATTCCCAGGGAGACGTGGAATACCTTCGGAGGAGGTGGCGAGAGTGAACCATGCAGTGAGGGTTGTCGCGGACCTGATGTGTCTATCGGCCACGACCGCTCCGAAAGCGGTTGGAAAGGACTTCATCGTGACCGCCGTCGTGGAGGGCGAGGCGCTAACGCGACTCGCGCAGGCGATGGTGGACTATGGCAGGGAGTCGGGGAGGAAGAACTTCGATCGCGACGGAGCGAACGTCGCAGCTAGCGATGCGTGCGTGCTGATCGGGTTGAAGGGAGCTCAGGTGGTGGGGCTGAACTGCGGAGCCTGCGGGAACGACAAGTGCTCAGGTCTTGCCCAGCTATCCGAGGGCCCCGAGTTCGCCGGTCCTTTTTGCGCCTGGAGGCTCATGGATCTTGGGATCGCCCTGGGATCCGCGGCAAAGACCGCTTCCATTCACAACGTCGACAACAGGATCATGTATCGGGTCGGGGCGGTCGCGAGGCGAACTGGTCTCATAGACGCGGATGTCGCGGCGGGCATTCCGCTCTCGGCGACGGGCAAGAGCATCTACTTCGATCGCGGCTGATGAAGTGTCGCGGGCGATCACATGAAGCGGGACCTCGAAACTCGCTCGAGACTCGCATGTATCTTCCTCGCGGGGTCAAGGAACGCTAAGACGTAGCGACGCGGCCGCCTGGGCGCCGCTGTTGCCAGGAGGGGACATGCGATGCCAGAGCTGAGACGGGATCCCGCTTCGCGTACGTGGGTGGTGATTGCCACAGAGAGAAGTCGCCGCCCTTCGGATTTCCGGGTGCCCCGGGACGAGAGGAAGGGCGGGGCGTGCCCGTTCTGCTACGGTAATGAGCACATGACCCCGCCGGAAGTGCTGGCGCTCGGCCGGCGCAACGGCGCCCCCAACACAGAGGGCTGGTCCGTGCGGGTCGTGCCAAACAAATTTCCCGCCCTCACGTTTGAGGCTGGTGCCCCGGGGGGCGAGACGCTGGCCGACGACGGCTCGCCGGATGGCCCCAGCGGGTTGTACCAGGGTATCCCCGCGGTAGGAGTCCACGAAGTGCTCGTGGAGTCGCCGGACCACGACTCGACCTTCGGCACTCACTCTCAAAGCCAGATGGAAGACGTGCTCGAGGCGATGGTGGCGAGAGCCAGGGCGCTTTCCCGCGACAATAGGCTGAGTTATCTCCAGATCTTCAAGAACTGGGGCCGTGTTGGGGGCGCCTCGCTCGAGCATACCCACTGCCAGCTCATCGCCACACCTATTGTGCCCAACGTGATCGAAGAGGAACTCGAGGTCGCGCGCGAGCACTATGATAAGACCGGGGAATGCGTGTACTGTGACATCATCAAGGCGGAGGCCGCCACTCAGACGCGGGTAGTCGAGAGGTCCTCTCACTTCATGGCGTTCTGTCCCTACGCTGCGAGGCTTCCCTTCGAGACTTGGATTGCGCCCACCGCGCACAGCGCCAGGTTCGAGGAGATGAGCGGGGAAGAGCTTTCCGACCTCGCCGGGGTCCTGCGTCGCACTCTTAGACGGTTCGAGCTTGCGTTTGAGGCCCTTCCGTACAATCTCCTCTGGCATACGAGTCCGTGGACGGGCGATTTTGGAGCATACTATCATTGGCACCTCGAGCTCGTTCCGCGCCTCGCCATCATAGCAGGCTTCGAGCTTGGCACGGGGTACTACATCAATCCCACGGCTCCTGAGGCCGCAGCGGCATCCCTGCGTGAACACGAGCCCGGTACAGTGGAGAGGGCCGGGGACCAGGTGAATGTCGAAAGCCCATCCGGAGAGGATCGGGCGTTGGGGCCGGCCCCAACGAGCGTGGAGGAAGGGGCACTGCAGAAGTGATGTTACAGGAACTGGACGAAACCTACAGGATTCTCGTGGCCTCCCCTGAGGTCGCGCCATTTGCGAAGACCGGAGGGCTTGCGGACGTGGCGGGGTCGCTCCCGAAAGCCCTAGCGGTCATGGGAAACGACGTGAGAGTCGTCATGCCCCGTTACAGGGGAATCACTGATGTCAGAACCATCTGCGATTTCCCGGTCTGGGTAGGCTGGCGCAAGGCTACCGCAATCTTGCGCGAAGGAGTGATCAGAGCACGGCTCAACGGCGCCGAGAGGCTGGTCCCTGTGTACTTCATCGACAACTATCACTACTTCGACAGGGACAACATGTACATGTACTTCGACGAGGCCGAGAGGTTCTCGTTCTTCTCCAGGGCGATACTGGAGATGATCCGCTATCTAGGTTGGGCGCCACATATCATTCACTGCAACGACTGGCAGACGGGGCCGGTGCCGCTCCTCCTCCGAGAGCAGTATTCCCGTGACCCGTTCTATCAGGGGATCGCGACCGTCTTCACCATACACAACCTGCAGTACCAGGGGAACTATCCCAAGGACACGCTGCACCTCCTGGGCCTCGGCGATGAGTACTTCACCCCTGAGCGGATCGAGTTCTACGGAGACGTAAGCTTCATGAAAGCAGGGATCCTGTACGCGGACGTGATCAACACTGTGAGCAAGACGTATGCCAAGGAGATCCAGACCCCTGAGTTCGGGCAGAGGATGGACGGGGTCCTTCGAACGCGCGCAAGAGACCTGCACGGTATACTGAACGGCCTCAACTACCACGAGTTCAATCCCGAGACCGACGCGCGAATCTACAGAAACTACGGTGTGGGGAACATCGAGGACAAGAAGGAGAACAAGTACGCGCTGCAGCGCGACATGAACCTCCCAGCGTCAACCTCTCCGCTTCTGGGGGTGGTGTCTCGCCTCGTCGACCAGAAGGGGCTCGACCTGATCGCCGATGCCATGGATGAGATGATGAGGATGGATCTCCAGTTCGTGTTGCTCGGCACCGGGGATCCGTACTACGAGAATCTCTTCCGCTCCCTGAGGCAGAGGCACCCTGACAACATGGCGGTGGAGATAGGGTTCAACGTCGTGCTCGCCCAACGGATCTACGCTGGGTGCGACATGTTCCTCATGCCGTCCAGGTTCGAGCCAGGCGGACTCGGTCAACTCATAGCGATGCGTTACGGGACTGTCCCGATAGTGAGGGGCACGGGTGGACTCGCGGACACCGTCACGAACTACGAGCCGGAGAGGCAGGCCGGCAACGGATTCACGTTCGCCGAGTACTCGCCCGGGGCTCTGTTGGACGCAGTGGGGCGCGCCATAGAAGTGTACAACGACAAGCGCAGGTGGGCCGCGCTCGTCGAGAATGTGATGCGTCACGACTTCTCGTGGAACAGGTCGGCAGCGGAGTACATGGGGCTCTATGGGATAGCCAGGAACAAGCTGGAGGCGGTTCCCGTGCCTGCGTGACCAAGCAAGATCGGCGCGCCGCCGCCGTCGCCGTCACGCCGCGGCCTGAACGCAAGTCGTCACCCCTGTAACGATAGCGGAGGTGGGCCGCGATCAGCGTCTTGGGAGGCGAGGAAGGCTGGAGGACTGTTACTCGGGCTTTGTCGGTACACGTTGGCGTCAGCACATCGACGTGCGGGACTTCATCATTTGCAACTACGAGCCTTACGAGGGAGACGGCACGTTCCTCGTGGGTCCGACGCGCCGTACGAGGGCGCTTTGGGAGCGGTGTCTCTCCCTTCTCGAGGAGGAAAGGCGCCGCGGCGGGGTGTACTCGGTGGACGCCAGGACCGTCGCTGGAATAACGAGCCATCCGCCCGGCTACATTCACCGCGACCTCGAGATAATCGTGGGGCTTCAGACCGACGAGCCTCTCAAGAGAGCCATCAATCCGTGGGGCGGCATCCGCATGGTGGAAATGGCCTGCAACGAGTACGGGGCCGACCTCGAACCCAGGGTATGTGAGACGTTCCACAAGTACCGGAGGACCCACAACGAAGGCGTGTTCGCAGTGTACACCGATGAAATGCGCGCTCTCAGGCGGTGTGGCGTCATAACGGGCTTGCCTGACGCGTACGGTCGCGGACGAATCATCGGCGACTATCGAAGGGTCGCGCTGTACGGAGTTGATCGCCTCATCCAAGAGAAGGTCGGCGACCTACGAAGCCCGCAGCTGACGACTATCACCGTAGACACCATCAGGCTGCGCGAGGAGGTTCACGACCAGATCCTCGCCCTCGAAGAGCTGAAGGAGATGGCGCGCTCCTACGGTTACGACGTCTCGAGACCCGCCAACTCCGCCCGCGAGGCGTTCCAGTGGCTTTACTTCGCCTACCTTGGCGCAATCAAGCAGCAAAACGGCGCCGCGATGTCCCTCGGGAGAGTCAGCACTTTCCTGGACATCTACCTCGAGCGCGATCTGCGTCGGGGTGCGCTCACGGAGGATGAGGCTCAAGAGCTGGTTGACGACTTCGTGATCAAGCTCCGCATGGCTAGGCAGCTTCGCACGCGATCGTACGACGAGCTCTTCGCGGGAGACCCCCTGTGGGTTACGGAATCCATAGGTGGAATGACGCTGGACGGCCGGCCTCTCGTCACGAAGACCAGCTTTCGGATGTTGCAGACCCTGTATAACCTCGGGCCTGCTCCAGAGCCCAACCTCACGATCCTCTGGTCAAAGGACCTTCCCAGGCCTTTCAAGGAGTTCGTCTGTAGGGCATCGTACGACACGAGTTCCATTCAGTACGAGAACGACGATCTCATGCGGCCTCTCTTCGGAGACGACTACGCCATCGCTTGCTGCGTCTCAGCGATGAGGGTCGGGAAGGAGATGCAGTTCTTCGGGGCGAGGTCCAATCTCCCGAAGGCGCTTCTCCTCACCCTGAACGGCGGCCTGGACGAGATCTCCGGAGAGAGAGTCGCTCCCGAGCTCTACCGGGCGCGAGAGGAGCCTCTCGAGTTCGGACCCGTGTGGGATGCCTTCACGAGGATGCTGGGGTGGCTCGCCGGAAAGTACGTTGACACGATGAACGTCATTCACTACATGCACGATAAGTACGCATACGAGAGCCTTGAGATGGCGCTTCATGACACGCACGTGGGGAGGTTCATGGCCTTTGGAGTCGCGGGCCTGTCTGTGCTCGCGGACTCGCTCTCCGCGATCCGGTACGCGCGGGTGACGCCTCGGCTCGACTCCCGGGGGATCGCTACGGAGTTCGACGTAGAAGGCGACTTCCCTAAGTTCGGCAACAACGACGACCGGGTCGATTCCCTCGCCCGGGACTCGGTCGTGCTCTTCCATGAGAAGCTCAGGGAGCGTCCCGCGTACAGGGACGCCAAGCATACCCTCTCCGTCCTCACGATCACCAGCAACGTGGTGTACGGGAAGATGACAGGATCCACGCCAGACGGAAGGAAGCGAGGAGAGCCCTTCGCACCTGGCGCCAACCCCATGCACGGGCGAGACACTCACGGCGCCGTCGCCTCCCTGGCGTCGGTCGCCAAGATCCCTTACGAACATGCCATGGACGGCATCTCGTACACGTTTTCGATCACGCCCAAAGCCCTCGGGAAGACACCCCGGGAAGCCATCTCGAACCTAGCTGGCCTCATAGACGGGTATTTCGCCAAGGGTGGGCATCACATGAACGTGAACGTGTTCCGACGAGAGACCCTCGTGGACGCCATGGAGCACCCTGAGAAATACCCGCAGCTGACCATAAGGGTGTCGGGGTACGCCGTGAACTTCGTCAAGCTTACTCGCGAGCAGCAGGAGGAAGTCCTGGCAAGGACCATTTTCGAGAGATGACCGAGCGCGAGGAGCGGGGACGAGAGGACGCACGAGCCGTTACCGGGTACGTCCACTCCGTCGAGACCATGGGCACCGTGGACGATGGCGGGATACGGTTCGTCCTGTTCATGCAGGGCTGTGCCATGAGGTGCGTGTTCTGCCACAATCCCGACACCTGGCTGCGTCTCGGCCGCGAAGTGACGGTGGACGACGTCATGAGGGAGATCCTCGATTACAAGCCTTTCTTCGAGGCGTCGGGCGGCGGGGTCACTGTCTCCGGGGGCGAGCCGCTTCTGCAGCACAGGTTCGTGAGGGCTTTGTTCGAGCAGTGCGGCGCCCACGGTCTTCACCGCGCCCTCGACACGGCGGGCTACTGCAAACATGGATGCTTCGAGTCAGTGCTCGACTGCACAGATCTCCTGCTCTTTTCGGTCAAGGTGGTGGATCAAGAGAAGCACGTGAGGCTCACGGGGGTTAAAAACGACGTGATCCTCGCGAACCTCCGCCTTGCAGCGGAGCGTGGGACGAACATCGTGGTGAGGTACGTCCTGATCCCGACCGTCAACGACTCGGAACGCGACCTTTGCGACGTAGCGAAGCTCGTGGCGTCGCTGGGCGACAGGGTGGAGGCGGACATCCTTCCCTACGACCGCATGGGCGTATCCAAGTGGAAACAGCTCGGCCTCGATTGCGCCCTTGATGGAGTGCCTGAACCCACCGAGCGCGATCTCGCCAGGGCGTGCCGCGTTTTCCGGGAGCACTCAGTGAGGCTCCGAACGGACTTCGCCCAAGAGTAGACCCACGAAGAATTTCCCCGGCACGAGAAGGACAATTGCATAATTCGTCGAATAGGCTATGGCATAACCATGATGTGCGCGTGAATGCAGGGAGAAGTTCACGATTATCGTAGTAATTATGGCCGATTGGGGTGGTTTTCGTGAACGATGTTGTCGTGCTGGATAAGCTCGACAAGGAGATCCTGTCGTGCATCCAGCGGGACGGTCGCATGCCTTTCACGGCCATAGCCGAGAAGCTGAATGTGGCGGAGGGCACGGTGAGGAAACGCGTCGCGCGCCTTCTCGAGGAGGGGGTGGCCCGGATCACGGGTGTGGTAGACCCGTTCCGCCTGGGAATGAACTTCGTTGCCATGGTCGGAATAAGCGTGGAGGGCGACTCCCCGGAACGCGTGGTCGCTGAGCTCGTGAAGTTGCCTGAGGTGAGGTACGTTGCGATCTGCACTGGCGCGTACGACATCATGGTGGAGGTCGTGCTCAAGTCCAATAACGAACTTTACGCTTTCCTCACGCACAAGCTGCGAAGAGTGCCGGGCATATCGGGGTCACAGACCTCGCTGGTTCTCAAAGTGTGCAAGGAAAGCTCGGCGTGGAACGGGTGGACCGGCATCGAGGAGGAGGGTGGAAGCCATGGACGAGACGGACTATCCGACGTGGCGGCCTCGGGATGACGTTCCTTCGCACTAGCATTGACTAGATACTGACGAGAAGATTGACAGGAGGGATAGACATGGCTTCCAGGAGATCGAACACATCGCGAGTGGTCCTGCTCGTTGGGGTCATCGTGGTACTTGCAGCCGTGCTATTGGTCGTGAACATCATTCAGAAGAGGTCCAGTGTGACGACTATCGGAATCATGCAGATCATAGAGCATCCCGCCCTCGACGCGGCCAAGAAAGGGTTCATTGACGGCCTTGCGGAGGAGGGTCTCGTGGAGGGCGACGATCTCAAGTTCGAATCCCAGAGCGCCCAGGGCGACATGGCAACCGCACAATCCATAGCGCAGAAATTCGTGAGCGAGAAAGTGGACATGATCTTGGCGATCGCTACGCCGACTGCCCAGGCCGCGGCCAAGGCGACGACGGAGATTCCCATACTCATCACCGCAGTGACGGATCCTGTCGCTGCCGAGCTCGTGGAGGCCATCGACCGTCCGGGCACGAACGTCACGGGCACCTCGGACCTCACGCCGGTTGCGAAGCAACTGGAGTTGCTGAAGCAGCTGGTGCCGGCCGCCCAGAGGGTGGGCATCGTCTACAACGCCGGCGAGACGAACTCAGTGGTTCAGGTGGACTTGGCGAAACAAGCTGCGTCGAGTCTGGGGATCGAGATCGTGGAGGCGACTGCGAGCTCAACGAGCGGAGTATATGAGGCGGCTCAGTCTCTTGTTGGCAGGGTTGACGCCATCTACGTGCCGACCGACAACACGGTCGTATCGGCGCTGGAGTCCGTGATCAAAGTTGCGGAGGAGCGAGCGATACCGCTCATCGTGGGAGAGGAAGACGGCGTGAGGCGGGGCGCCCTTGCGACGGTCGGCATAGACTACTACGCGCTAGGGAAGCAGACCGCGAAGATGGCGGTGAAAGTTCTCAAAGAGGGGGCCAAACCCTCTGAGATGCCCATCGAGTACCAGGAAGACGTGCGGCTGGTCGTGAACCTCAAGGCCGCCGAGAAGATGGGCGTCACGGTTCCCGAGACTCTGATACAACAGGCTTATGAGGTGATACGGTAGTGTTGTCCCTTGGCGCACTCAGTGGAGCCCTGGAACAGGGATTGGTATACGCGGTGATGGCTCTTGGGGTATACATAACGTTTCGGGTCCTCAACTTCCCAGACCTCACCGTTGACGGGAGTTTCCCGCTGGGTGCGGCTGTTGCTGCGAAGTTGATATCCACCGGGGTCGACCCGGTCCTCGCGACCGCGGTGGCCCCGGTCCTCGGCTTCGTTGCGGGAACGACGACAGGGGTTCTCAACACGAAGCTGAGGATCTCTGGGCTTCTTGCCGGAATACTCACCATGACCGCTCTTTACTCGGTGAATCTGCGCATAATGGGGAGAGCGAACATCCCGCTCTTGCGCAGTGCCACCGTGCTGACGACCTTGCACGGCCTCGGAGTTCCCGGCTCCGTCGCAGCGCTGCTCCTCTTCCTGGTAGCGGCGGTAGTGGTCAAGGTGGTGCTGGATGTCTTTCTTCGTACCGAATTCGGCCTCGCTCTGCGTGCGACCGGGGACAACGAGGTCATGATTCGTAGCCTCGGAGTGAACACCGACTCCATGAAGATCATAGGCCTGGGCCTGTCCAACGCGCTAGTTGCACTTTCAGGGGCTATGGTCGCTCAGTACCAGGGCTTCGCTGATATCGGCATGGGAATCGGAATGGTGGTCGCGGGGCTTGCGTCCGTAATCGTCGGTGGGGCTGTCATTGCCCCCGCGACCATCGGCCTCGCCACGTTCAGCGTGGTGGCAGGGTCGGTGGTGTACAGGTTCGCCGTGTTCGTGGCCCTCCGGATGGGTTTCGCCCCGACCGACCTGAAGATCGTGACAGCCGTCCTCGTCGTGATAGCTCTGTCCGCGCCCGCTATCAGGTCGAGCCTAGGTATGGAAAGGAGGCGGGCTCTGACTCATGGTAAAGTTGACGCACCTTCGCAAAACGTTCCTGCCAGGAACGACTAACGGCAGGATGGCGCTTCGCGACGTATCTCTGGAGCTTGCCCCCGGAGACTTCGTTACCATAATAGGCAGCAACGGAGCGGGGAAGTCCACGCTGCTGAACGCGGTGGCGGGAGTCTTCCCAGTGGACGAGGGCACCATCGTCATAGACGGCCAGGATGTCACGGTTCTTCCGGAACACGAACGTGCTCCCATCATAGGGCGAGTCTTCCAGGATCCGATGCAGGGGACGGCAGGCTCAATGTCCATCGAGGAGAACCTCTCGATGGCCGCGAAAAGGGGCGAGCGGAGGCGCCTTCGGAGGGGGGTCACGCAGAAGGATCGCGAATCCTTCAAGGAGTATCTCTCCCTCCTTGGCCTGGGATTGGAGAACAGGCTTTCCGATCCTGTGAGGTTGCTCTCAGGCGGCCAGCGCCAAGCCCTTGCCCTCTTGATGGCCACGATAAGGGAGCCGAAGCTCTTGCTCCTCGATGAGCATGCCGCAGCCCTGGATCCGAGAACGGCCCAGGACATCCTTGCCCTCACAGACCGGCTCGTGAGGCGCCACGGGCTCACGGTGATGATGGTCACGCACAACCTCCGCCACGCGCTGGCGTATGGGAATCGCACCATCATGATGCACGAAGGCGAGATAGTGCTCGACGTAGGCGGGCCGGAGAGGTCGGTCATGACCGTGGCCGACCTTCTGGAGCGGTTCCACGCCACCCGTGGCGAGAGACTGCTTGACGACAGGATACTCCTCGAGGTGTAGTCCTCGAGGTGTAGTCAGGTAGTCCGGGCTCGAAGCGCAGGCGCACGGAAACCGCACCAGGGCTTTGCACCAGGGCTTTGCTGGAGTCGGGGTGCATTCGTGGCCATGCACTATGACGACCCGAGACAGGAACTGAGGTCCGGCGCGGTGGATGGCGCCGGACCTCAGACAGTCCTCGTCCGATGTGCCGCCATTGCTTTGGCGACCCTCGAGCCGGCCTTCTCAGGACCGGGCCAGAGCGGAGCGGGAACGCCGCGTGACGGCCTCCTGCGCCGCCTTGCGCGCCCGGAGATTCACCCTCGTCGCCGCGGTCTCGAGGATCCTTCTCACCAGGTCCTCAAAGGATACCCCGCCCGCCATCGCGACTATCGGGAAGAGGCTCACCGTCGAAAGGCCTGGCAGCGGATTGATCTCCAGGAAGTGCGGGTTGCCTGCGCCATCCAGTCGCACGTCGACGCGTGCGAGATCTCTGCATTCCAGCACCCGGAAAGACCTTATGGCCACATCGAGGATCCTGCCCGCCAATTCGTCGGAGATGGGCGCGGGACACAGGAACTTCTCGAGGTTGTTGTGCTTCGTGTCATAGCAGTACACGAACGACTCGGGTTCGATCTCCAAAGAAGGTCTCACTTCCATGATGGGGAACGTCTCGAGTTGACGATTGCCCAGTATGCCCACGGTGAACTCGCGCCCTGGAAGGAACTCTTCCACGAGAGCTGGTTGCCGGTAGGTTCCGGTTATCCAGTTCACCATGTCCACAAGCTCTTCTCTGGTGTTGACCTTGGACGAGTGCCTCACGCCTTTGCTGGAACCTTCGTAGGCCGGTTTCACGAAGAGAGGGAATTCCTCGTCGACGTATTCGGGCAGATCCGCGGCTGATTCGATCTTGACCGCCTTGGGCGTCGGAACTCCGTAAGATGAAACGATGGCCTTTGTCACGGCCTTGTCGAGGCACACCGCGAGCGTGAGCGGGTCTGATCCGGTATACGGAATTCCGAGCGATTCCAGTATCGCCGGGACGATGGCTTCACGACACCTGCCATCCCATCCTTCGGCGATGTTGAAGACGATGTCGACATGGTCACGCTGCAACTTGGAAAGAAGCCCCGGACCGTACGGCATCATCACGACGCGGTGCCCCGCGGCCCGAAGGGCCTTTGCTATTCGGTCTACCGTTGCCTGTTCCTCAAACTCGGCGTCAGCGTCTTCGACCAATATCTCGGACCTGGGACAATCCTTCTTGAGGTTGTAGGCAAGACCTACCACAAATCCCATGGTCATCCCCCACTACTTGACGGCATTTCTTAAGTCGGCAATATCAGGCTTTTTCGCGCAAGCGGGTCACAACCCGCCTCCGGTAGACCAGGGCTTTCTACCACCCTGTTTGGCTCCTTGCGTCGCCTCCCAGGCCCCATGACCACCTCCGCGGCGCGCGTCCCCAGGGCGCCTGTGTTTTCAGTAGTTGAGTCTATACCCGGCCGAAAACGTTGTCTAGCGCCCAATAGTGCCAGTTTTGGAGCCTTTGGACTGGAAACAGCTCTGGCAGCGATTGGGGATTCCTGAGCTTTGCATGAGGCTTTAGTTTCCCCTCAGAACCCCTCGGGCTTGTGCAGGGAAGGACCAGCGAATTCACCCCTTAGGATGACTTCGAGGACAACATCCCTCACGATTCGCAGGCTATGGGGACTGCACTTGTCTGCCGTATCGAGGGTCGTATGCCAGTACGGGTAGTCGAAGTCGATGATGTCGATGGAGGGGATTCCTCTCTCAATGAAAGGGATGTGGTCGTCGAGGATGTAGAGGCCAAGCTCCCTGTGGAAGGTCTGCCCGTGTCCCAAGCGTTCCGCCGCCGACCACACCGTGTCCACCAGATCTGGTGAGCTCAAGAGCGAATACCTCTCGACATAGATGTCGAGGTCCTCGTCTCCGATCATGTCAAGGAGCAACACGCACATCACGTCAGACGGGTTTGTTGTTTCGGCATACCGCCTCGACCCCAGAAACATCCAATCCGTCGATGCGCCGAAGTCCTCGCCGTCGAAGAACGCCAACATGACCGGAACGGGTGGCCTTCTATATGCGAGCATACGGGCGATCTCGAGAAGCACGGCCACTCCGGAGGCTCCGTCGTTCGCCCCCAGTATCGGGCTTGATCTTAGTTCTGGCACCGGGTCGCATTCCGCGCGAGGTCGAGTATCGAAGTGCGCCCCGAGGAGGATGAAGGGTCTCTCCCTGCCGTCCGACGCCTTGAAGAGCGCGGAGACGTTCGTCATGGAATACTTCGCGCCTTCGTGCGCTACTTCGAAGGGCTGGACCTGGACATCGTCTGCGGACTTGACGAGTTCGGACACGAGGAAGTCTACGAGCTCTCGGTGGCCCGTCGACCCGGGGTTCCTCGGACCCAGGCGTGTCTGGAACTCTAGGTAGTGCCATGCATCCTCGACCATGTCGCCCGCATGGTCGCCCGCGGAGCCGTCGAACGTGCCTGGGGAGGCCATCTTGACACTGCTCTCAGCCGTTGGGCTGGCCAGGCGGTCCTCTATGGAAGCGTAAAGGATGCTGTCAATGGAAGTGCCTAGAACGCTGCCGCCGCGCGCGAGTTCCTGCGCGACGCAACGCTCTTGTGTTCCGACGCACGTGGCGGCTGTGATTGTGCGGCCGCACGCCGTGCTTAATAGCAGTACACCCACTCCCGCACCCAACTTGTGGAGAACGTTCTGCGCCAGACCGTTGCGTCGAGATGGAGTGCTTTCCGCGAGACTCACCCCTCTTCTGATGCGCCACGAAATGACCGAGTGCCTCCCCCACTCATGATAGCGCATTCCATGAGGGTCGTTCAACGATTCCGGGTTCCCAGGGTGTCGGGACTTTCGTGGCTCGCGTTTCCCCCGTTACTAGGGTTTTTCGACACGGGCAGAGGACTTTGGCTTCTTGGGGGAGAATAATACCACCATCGCGCGACGGGACGCGCGCCCGACGGGGCACGCTTGTGTGCCTGGCTGTGGGTTCTGAGGGGCGATGTGAAGTGAGACAGCACGTCCAGCAGGGGCGATCGCGGGTGATCAGAGGGATCGTGCGCGGCGCCTTGGTTGCCGCAGCATATGTAGCGGTTTCGTATGCGCTGGCGCCCATCAGCTTCGGACCGCTCCAGTTCAGGCTGGCAGAGGCGCTCGCGCTCCTGCCGATCGCCTTTCCCGAGGCTGTTGCCGGGCTGTTCGTGGGATGCCTCGTCACCAACCTCATCGGGCCTTATGGTCTACCCGACATAGTGTTCGGGAGCCTCATCACCCTTGTAGCAGCGGCAATCACACGGGCGTTCCGTCATAGTCCCATCGCGTACCTCGCTCCCGTGGTGTTGAACGCGGTTCTCGTAAGCGCCTATCTCACCGTTCTGACGAAAGTCCCATATTGGATGCTCGTCCTCAGTATCGGGGCTTCTGAGGCGATCTCGGTGCTGGCCGTGGGCGTGCCGATTCTGAGGTTCGTGAACCGCAGACTGCAAAGTGATGAGCGCTGATTGGAGCGCGATGAATAGGAAGGGGGTTTCACACATGCCTATCGTTCAGATCGAGCTGATTGAGGGGAGAACCGTCGAACAGAAAAGGGCGTTGGCAGAGAAGGTTACAAAGGCGATAGTGGAGGCTGTGGGCTGTCCTGAGAGTGCTGTGAGCATCATCCTTCGGGACATGAAGAAGGAGAACTATGCTCAAGCAGGCAAGCTCTGGTGCGACAAGTGAGATCGGCATGAGTCGAAAGAGGTGAATGCCAAGCCATGCGCAAGACGCGGGCCAAGTTGAGGAATTACCTGTACCCTATACCAGCAGTCATGGTGAGCTGCACGAGTCGGTCCGGGCGGCCGAACATAATCACCTTGGCCTGGACGGGCGTCGCTTGCGGGACTCCTCCCATGGTGTCCATAGCGGTGAACCTCTCCAGGTACTCTCATGGGATAATCAAGGAGACCGGTGCCTTCTGCGTGAACGTCCCGGGCGAAGACTTGCTTCGTGCCACGGACTATTGTGGGAACGTGTCCGGGCGTGACGTTGACAAGTTCGCCGCGCTTGGTCTTACGGCGGTGGCGGGCGAGGAGGTGGCGTGCCACTACATCGCGGAGTGCCCGATAAGCATGGAGTGTGCCGTGCGTCACCAAGTCGTGCTCGGATCACACGAGCTGTTCGTGGGCGAGGTCGTAGCTGTCCATGCCATCGAAGGGGTGCTCACGCCCGAGGGACGCATCGACGTGTCGGCGATGAAGCCTTTCGCGTACGTTAGCCCTGACTACTACCGCCTGGGGGATTGGGTAGGGCGGTATGGGTACGCTGTGGAGGGCGGCAGGGAAGAAGGCTCTTCGAGGAAGGTGTAAAGACGGGAATTCGGAAGCGAGAGAGGAGGGGCGTCACCACGGGGCGCCGCGCAGGCGGCGTGGGTGCGTGGTGGCATCATGGGTGAAGCTGGCCCGTAGAACGACCAGAGTGAGCCCTTCGAAGACATTCGGCGTGGATGCCCTCGTCCGTGAGATGCGCAGCCAAGGGGCGGACATCGTCAACTTCAGCCTTGGAGAGCCTGACTTCGACACGCCCGGCCACATCAAGGACGCAGCCGTGGAAGCGATCAAGGCCGGATTCACCAAGTACACGCCGACCGCCGGCATCCTTGAGCTGCGCTCGGCCATCTGCGAAAAGCTGCGGGCCGAGAACGGGCTCGATTACGGTCCCCAAGAAGTGCTCGTTTCGTGCGGGGCGAAGCACTCCATATTCAACGCGGTGTTTGCGCTGTGCGATGAGGGCGATGAGGTCATAGTCCCGAGCCCGTACTGGGTCTCATATCCTGAGATGGTGTACCTTGCAGGCGGCGACCCGGTCTTCGTCGAGGGCGACATGGAGCGCGGGTTCAAAGTGAGCGCGTCCGCGATAGAGCGCGCCATAGGGTCAAGGACGCGTGCCATCATCCTGAACAGCCCCTGCAACCCCACGGGGTCGGTATACTCCCGCGAGGAGCTTGGCGAGATCGCCGACGTGGCGGTGGCACACGGTGTGGCCGTTATATCCGATGAGATATATGAGAGGCTCACGTACGGCGAGGCAGAGCATGTCAGCATAGCCTCGCTTGGCTCCCAGATCAAGGACCTCACAATAGTCGTGAACGGAGTGTCGAAGACTCATGCGATGACGGGCTGGCGGATCGGGTACGCGGCCGGACCGAGAGAGCTGATACGCGCCATGGAGACGATTCAGGGACACGTGACCTCCAACCCCACATCGATCTCGCAAAAGGCGGCCATTGCAGGGCTTACGGGCGACAAGGGCCCGGTGGAGAACATGCGCGACGAGTTCGCGAAGAGGCGGGACTACATGGTGCGAAGGCTGAACGGGATGCAGGGTGTAGTGTGCCCGGTCCCTGAAGGAGCGTTCTATGCGTTCCCCGATGTGTCCCACTACTTCGGGAGCAAGCTCGGCGGTGTGGAGATTACGGACTCCACTTCGTTTGCCGAAGCGCTCCTTCGCCACGCCCACGTGGCGGTCGTGCCCGGCGTAGCGTTCGGAAACGATGGCTGCGTACGCCTGTCTTACGCAACTTCAATGGAGCGGATCGCGGAAGGCCTTGATAGGATGGAGGAAGCTCTCGCCCGAGCGCGCTGAGCGACCAGGCATGGGGGATTCGCGAGCCGAGCGTATGGGGACCAGGGGACGAGACCGAAATGGGATGGGCCGCAGCCGATCCCCTGTGTCGAGGGCGGCCTTGACGCTGCTGCGTCTAGCGCTGCTGGCGATGATCGCATGTCCGGGAGGCGCAGCGGAGGGCGTAGGGGCAGCGTCCTCGTCGTCGAGGGGCGAATCCGTCGTCGATTGGAACGCGATTGTGGAAGCCAACGTGAAGCGTCCTCCGGACGATCTCGAGGCTCGGCTGTACCGCGCCGTCGCGTACGCGAACCAGGGGATGATCAAGGAAGCGGCGCGCGAGTTCCGAGCGATTGAGACCGCCGGATATGAGACGTTCGGCAAAGAAGTCATAGCCAAGGCGGAGCAGGCACTGGAAAGGGATCCCGAAGACGTGGTCAATTTGAACCTCGTTGGCTTCGCGTATTATGCCTTCTCCGACTTCGAGAGATCCGCCGCGTGCCTGGAGAAGATTGTTCGGCTCGACCCGCGTAACGTGTGGACTCGTCACTATTTCGCGGTGAGCCTGTCCAAGACAGGAGAGCTAGACAGGGCCATCGAGGTTCTGAGGGCTGCGCTTTCGTTGGATCCGGCGAATGAGTACACGCATCTGCTGCTCGGTCTGGCATACAAGGAGAAAGGCTGGTACCTCTTGTCGGTCTTGGAACTTGCGCAAGCTGGGCGCGCGGTGCGAGAGCTGTCGACGCTCAAGTGAGGGCGCCGGATGACATGCGAGGCCGGATGACAGGCGAGGAGGACGGCGCCGCCGGGTTTGGTCGAAGTGGCGGCGCACGGACGGTCGCGGAATTGGGGGTATGCTCTGTGCCTAGGGTGTGGCGTGAGGAAAGTGCAGACGGAGGAAGTGCTGACGGAGCGAACGTGGGCATCGACATCCTCGTGCGCGGAGTGCAGATAGTCTCGCCAGGTGATGGCCGCCCGCTGGTGGTGCCCAAAGGCGATGTCGCAGTGGTGGGGTCGGAGATCGCATACGCCGGTCCGTCTCCCGCTCCCGAGGGATTCGGTCGGGCGAGGAGAGTCATCGACGGCTCAGGACTTGTCGCCCTGCCCGGGCTCGTAAACGCGCACACGCACGCCGCAATGACGGTGTTTCGCGGGTTCGCCGACGACATGCCGCTCATGGAGTGGCTCACCCGGAAGATATGGCCGGCGGAGGCGAGATTGGAAGCAAAGGACGTGTACTGGGGGACCATGCTTGCGTGCGTCGAGATGATCCGCGCCGGCGTGACGACCTTCGCGGACATGTACTTCTTCATGGATGAGACGGCGAAGGCCGTGGAGAAGACGGGGATGAGGGCGTCTCTTTCTCGAGGCCTCATCGGAAGCGCTCCAGGCGCCGACAAGGCCCTCGCCGAGGGTAGAGAACTGTGCGAACGATGGAACGGAGCCTGCGGCGGCAGGATCACCACCATGCTCGGACCCCACGCTCCGTACACGTGTCCAAAGGATTTCCTGGAGAGAGTCATGGAGGCCTCTTCTGAACTCAGGGTGGGCATGCATATCCATCTGTCTGAGACCGAGGGCGAGGTGCGGGAGTGCAAGGCCCTGCACGGGGGGTTGTCCCCAGTAGAGCTCATGGACAGCTACGGTCTGTTCGAATTTCCGGTGCTTGCAGCGCACTGCGTACACGTGTCCGAGCGGGACATCGAGATTCTGAGCGAGAAAGGCGTTGGCGTTGCACACAACCCAGGCTGCAATATGAAAATAGCGTCGGGCATCGCTCCCGTGCCTAGGATGCTCCAGGCCGGTGTCAAGGTAGGTCTTGGCACGGACGGGGCGGCGAGCAACAACAACCTGGACCTCCTCGAAGAGACGAGGATCGCGGCGTTCCTCCACAAGCTCGCTTCGAACGACCCCACGGTCCTCGCCGCACCCGAGGCGTTGTGCCTGGCGACGCTCGGAAGCGCTCGGGCGATTGGGCTCGAGGCGCGCATCGGAACTCTGGAGGCAGGCAAGAAGGCTGATATAGTCTTGATGGATGCGACCGGGCCCCACATGCATCCTCATCACGACATTGTCTCGCATATCGTGTACTCCGCGCGGTCCTCAGACGTTCGTACGGTGATCATTGACGGGAACGTGGTGATGGAGGACGGGGTGCTCACCCACGTGGATGAGAAGGAAGTCTTGGCACGAGCTGAGGAGAGGGCGCGGGCCCTGGTGTGCGTATGATGGAGTCCAGAGATATGCAACCGAGTGTCGGAGGCCTGACGTGGAACGGTGTGCGACCCGATGGGACGACCGAAAGGATGTCGGCGGCGGCACTCGTTCACGTCGACGGAATCAAGGAGTCGCGCAACAAGAAGACACATGGGGGTGAGACGTGGTGTTCGCGCTTGTGGCACTCGTGATTCTCGGCGTCGTCGTTCTCTTCTTCATAACCTCGTACAACAGGCTCGTCGTGCTTCGGAACAGGATCCGGAACGCTTGGTCTCAGATAGACGTGCAACTTCGCAGGCGTTACGACCTCATTCCTAACTTGGTGGAGACGGTCAAGGGGTACGCCGCCCACGAGAAAGAGACTTTCGAGATGGTTACGAAAGCTCGCGCCCAAATGGCAAGCGCCAAGACCGTGGGCGAGCAGGCCGAAGCCCAGAACGCGATCACGGGAGCTCTGAGGTCGCTCTTCGCTGTCGCGGAGGCGTATCCCGAGCTCAAGGCGAACCAGAACTTCCTGATGCTTCAGGAGGAGCTATCAGGCACGGAGAGCAAGATCGCGTACGCACGGCAGTTCTATAACGATACCGTGATGAGGTACAACAACAGTCTTCAAGTGTTTCCAACAAACCTCATAGCTGGCTTGTTCGGTTTCTCTCCAGAGGACTTCTTCGAGATCGAGGAGGCTGCCCGGGAGCCTGTCAGGGTGAAGTTCTAATCAGGCGAGAGGTGAAGCCCTAAGGTGCCATGTACGAGCAGATAGCAAGCAATATCAACAAGACCCGGCTCTTGATGGGTCTCTTCGTCGCTCTCGTCGCGGTCCTGGGGTACGCGTTCGGCGAAGCGTCAGGCGCGGGTTGGAGCGGACTTGTCTTCGCGCTCATCGTCTCGACGGTCATGAGCTTCACGAGCTACTACTACAGCGACCGGATCGTGCTCGCAATGAGCGGGGCTAGACCTGTGACGAAGGAGGAATACCCGTACCTTTGGAACACTGTGGAAGGGCTCGCCATAGCCGCAGGCATACCTGCGCCGAAGACGTATGTCATCGACGACACGGCTATGAACGCGTTCGCGACGGGGCGCGACCCGGAGCATGCCGCCATTGCGGTCACCACCGGACTGCTCTCGAAGCTCAACCGTCAGGAACTGGAAGGCGTCGTCGCGCATGAGATGTCCCACATTAGGAACCGCGATATACTCCTCGCCAGCGTGACCGTGGTTCTCGTGGGAGTCGCCGCATTGCTATCAGATTGGATGATGAGATCGTTTTTGTGGGGAGGATCCCGGAGGCGCCGCGAGCGCAGCGGACGCGGCCAGGCCGGTGCGGTGATCGTCGTCATCGCCTTGGTGCTCGCAATTCTCGCGCCCTTGGCCGCGCAGCTCATCAGATTCGCCATTTCACGAAAGCGTGAGTTTCTCGCAGACGCCGACGGGGCGCTGCTCACGAGGTATCCGCCCGGGCTCGCCGACGCGCTCGAGAAGATAGCCGCGGACACCGAGCCTCTCGAGGCAGCCAACCGCGCGACGGCGCACCTGTACATAGTGAACCCTCTGAAGGACTCCCGGGGGAGGGCGAGCTATCTCTACAGCACTCACCCTCCCATCCAGGAACGGATAGCCAGGCTTAGGTCCATGTAAACCGGGGGTCACGATCGAACAAAGGCACCCCACGCTCATCAGACGGTACCGCCTGCAACGCCCTGCGGCCTGCGGCGACGTATGGACGCCGCGGGCTCATCTTTTTGGTCTCGTTCTTCCATACTAACCATGGTGTAGCCTGAGCAGCATCGTTCGATGTGGTCTACGTATCTCAACATGTTGTCAATCACGATCTCAAGGGGTGCTTGCCAATGGTGCCGAGGCGGCTTTGTGCTGCGCTCCTGGCGTTCGCGTGCGTTCTTTGTGCGGCATCGGTCGCGCGGGCGCAGGGGTGCGAAGAGGACACGGAGCACTGGTATACGGTGATCGACGAAGATACAGGGAAGGTTGTGCTTCAAACCTGCCATGTGGTGGTGGTGGGCGACGAGTTCGTCGACCCCCAGAACCGCCGGTACAGGGTCGTGAGCGTGGAAGACCACATCGCTCGGGCAAGACTCGTGGAGCGGGTCGACTTGGACGCGGCTGCGGCCGCGTTTCGGGCGGCCTGGATTCGCGAGCTCTCCATGACGTCGCTTGCGACCCCGCGCTTGCTTGCTCAAGCTCCGGCAGGGCGCGTGGTGGCCATATACCACACGCACAGCGATGAATCGTACATCCCGACGAGCGGGACCGCTTCGGTGGCTCCTCACGGGGACGTCTACAACGTGGGTGCGGTGATCAGAGACCGTCTGCGACGCACTGTCGGTCTCCGAGCGGTTCAATCTTGGGCGTCTCACCTGCCCCACGACGGCTCTGCCTACGCACGGTCCAGGCGAACGGCTGCGACGCTTCTTCGCAGCAACCCCGACGCCCTCTTCGACCTCCACAGGGACGCCGCTCCACTCGAGGCGTATGCTACCACTGTCGCGGGCAAGCCGGGAGCCAAGGTCATGATCGTGCTCGGCAGGCAGAACCCGAACCTCAAGGCGAACGAGCAGTTCGCGTTCGCAGTGAAGAGTTTCGCCGACAAGAACTTCCCGGGATTCGTCAGGGGGATCTTCTACGGGGAAGGCACCTTCAATCAAGATCTCTCTCCTCGTGCCCTGCTCTTTGAGATGGGGTCGCACGAGAACAGTCAGCAAGCAGCCGAACGCGTCATGGTGAACTTCATCCTGTCCATCCCGGCTGTTTTGTACGGAATAACGCCCGAGGGAGCGACTGCGGGTACCGAGGCGGAGCGCAGGGCGGCCGGGGAGCACAGCCGCGCAATATCGACCCTTGCGTGGGCCGGAATCATAGTGCTGGTCGGCGGGGCCGCGTTCTTGCTCCTCAACGAGGGAAGCCTAGACGGGGTGCGCCGAAGGCTTCGCAGGTTGGCCAACGTCGAGTTCGCCAGCGTCCTTGGCATGCGAAGGAGGCCCAGACCTCGTGAGAGAGAGGGTGGACGCGAAGACGACGACCCTGACCGGGATCACGGCGTCCACGGGAGGGGCGGGACGGGTGCTTGCGAGAGGGCCGATGACGTCGGACTGGGCGCGGAGAATCGGGAGCGGAGCTAGGCGGGCGATCGGTCCGTGGATCGAGGACGCAGCGGCAGCGCGCGGGTGCGCGCGCGAAGACGTCGCGCCAAGCGCCTATCTGGCTTTCCTCGCGACGCCTTCGCAGGGGGGATTTGCATCTATAGCTGCGCCTCGGCCCAGGTAGACTATGAATGCGGAAGTCCCGCATTCACCGCTTGGAGGAGGTTTGCAGGCTCATGGCGGGCATCATCGACTGGGTTACGAAGAGACTGAACAGGACGGACGTCGAAGTCGCGTCTGAAATAGCCCAGGCAGGTCGACGTTCGTCCGGGCGGGCACGACCGGGGACCCCACGTCAGGGAGACCAGGGAGTTGGGAGCGGCCGGGGTGTCCACTCCGCGGCAGGCACGGCTCCAGCGCACGTCGACGACGGAGTGTACGTAAGTCCCACCCCGATCACCGCTGGGGAATCCGTGTCCGTCAAGTATAGCGGTCTGCTCGCGAAGGCAGGGGCTGAGCAGGTGTACTTGCACATGGGTTACGGCGTTGGCACGTGGAACTCCGTGGTGGACGTCCCCATGACGAAGGTGGAACCCGGAACATTCGAAGCCCGGGTGGATCTGCCTCTCGAGGAGACTTCGAGGTTCCACTTTTGTTTTAGGGACAACGCGGGCAACTGGGACAACAACAACGGACGCGACTGGAGCTACGAGATACACAACGGCGAACTCGTCACGTAGCCACGGGCACAGCGGAAGCTCTCCTCCTGCCCCCGCCACTTCGGTTCGACCCTCGCGCGGTTCGGTCCTCGCGACCGCTCGTCTCTCGGGCGAGTCAGACGCGGGTTTCGCCCGCGTCTTCGCCTGCCAGCCCATCAACCGAACACGCGCGTTTGCCCCGCCCCGCCCGGTCCGTGCACAACCGCCTCCTCCGTGCCTTGAAGACCCTGGCCTCGTGGGGTATAATGCAAGGCATGAAGGCTTGTAAAGGCTGCTGAGAGGGGTCGTGTCATGGCGCGGGTCAGGGTGAGGTTTGCTCCATCTCCCACAGGGCACCTGCACGTCGGAGGAGCGCGCACGGTGCTGTTCAATTGGCTTTTCGCACGTCACCACGGGGGCACCTTTGTGCTGAGAATCGAGGATACTGATGTTGAAAGGTCCACGGAGGCGTCGGTGGAAGCGATCATAGACAGCATAAAGTGGCTTGGCCTGGACTGGGACGAAGGGCCGATCGTCGGCGGCAGGTACGGGCCTTACTTTCAGTCGGAAAGGCTGGAGACGTACCGCGAGCACGCGGCGAAGCTGCTCTCCAAGGGACTTGCATATCCTTGCTATTGCACTGCCGAGGAACTCGAGGAAGCTCGCAAGGCAATGCTGGACAGAGGCGAGTCCGTGGGGTACTCCGGACGATGCAGAAACCTGTCGCCGGAGGAGCGCCGCGCGTTGGAGGCCAAGGGCCGCAAACCAGCTCTCAGGTTCAGGGTGGACGAGGGCGACACCGTGGTGAGGGACCTCATCAGGGGGGAGGTCCGGTTCGAGAACAAGTTCATCGATGACTTCGTCATCATGAAGTCCGACGGCTACCCGACGTACAACTTCGCTGCGGTCGTGGACGACACTCTCATGGAGATATCCCACGTCATCCGGGGTGACGAGCACCTTCCGAACACTCCGAAACAGCTGATGATGTACAGGGCGCTTGGGTTCGATCCTCCGGAGTTCGCGCACGTTTCGATGATTCTCGGACCTGACAGGACCAAGCTCAGCAAGAGGCACGGCGCCACGTCCATCGAGCAGTACCGCGAGGACGGTTACCTGCCTGACGCGCTCGTGAACTATCTGGTCCTGCTCGGCTGGGCCTACGATGCCACCCAGCAGATCTTCAGCAGGGAAGAGCTAGTGGAGAAGTTCTCCCTTGATAAGGTCTCAAAGAACCCCGCGGTTTTCGACCCTGACAAGCTGCTGTGGATGAACGGCTACTACTTGAGGGCGACCGACGTGGGGACCCTTGCGAAACTCGCCGTGGAGTACCTAGCTAGGGCGGGGCTCATTCCCGCGGACCCCGACGAGCGCGAAATGGCGCGCGTCGAGCGGATAGTTGGTCTCCTAAGGGAGAGAATGCACACGTTGAGGGATGTCGTCGCTCTTGGATCCTTCTTTTTCACTGAGGGAGTCTCTTATGAGGCCGAAGCTTTCGAGAAGTTTCTCGCAAAGGACTACGTTCCCGAGACTCTGAGCGAGGTGCGACAAAGGTTGGGATCGCTCGGGGAGTTCACGGCTGCTGAGGTCGAGAGGGTGCTGAGAGGTTACGCGGCGGAGGTGGGCCGGAAAGCCGGCGACGTGATCCATCCTGTGCGCGTCGCGGTGACGGGGCGCGCGGCGAGTCCGGGGTTGTTTGAGGTTCTCGAGCTGCTCGGCAAGGACGTGACGTGCTCCCGCCTGGAGTCGGCCATTGCCAGGCTGTCAGCCGGAGCTTAAGGGCCCAGGCGCGAAGCATCTATCTAGACGCTCAGGCGGTCGGCGGGCGATGGCGGTTAGAGGCAGGGGAGCGGCACTGACATTGGGGGTAACACGGAACTCGTGTATGGCTGACAACAGTATGGCTGACAACAGGGGTTGACGCGCCACCCTGAGCTGTGCTAGAATTCACGTGTGGGGATGACCGGCGACAGCTTCGTGCGGTTTATCTTCGTGCGGTTCATCCAAGAAAGAACTCAAGCTGGGGAGTCGTCTAGTGGTAGGACGACAGACTCTGGATCTGTTTGCGGGGGTTCGAATCCTCCCTCCCCAGCCAAATAGGTTTTCGGTTGTGTGGCCCCGTCGTCTAGCGGCCCAGGACACCGCCCTCTCAAGGCGGTGACACGGATTCGAATTCCGTCGGGGCCACCACTTTTTGTACTTTCCCCGCTCCATGGTTTTCGGATGTCCCCGTACGGCGTCGCATAGCGTCCGCATCGACTCGCGCCGTGCCTTACGCTGAGACCGAAACCGAGCTCTTGACTGTTCCACCTGGAGCCAGAAGCCGAGAAGGGAGAACGCACAGGCTGGGCCATGGGCGACGCGACTTTTGGGCCGCGCGGTTCGCCTTCGCCCAGGACCAGTCCTCATTCGCTCACGCGATCACGCGTTCACGCAAGACCTTCACGCAAGAAACGCGGCCACCACTCCGACAAGAAAGATTCCGTCGTACACGCCTGCCCCGCCGATGCTGACCAGTTGCGGTCCGAGGCTGCGGATCTTCCGCAAGTTGAGCAGGTCCGCACCGACCAGAGTGCCTATGGAGCCAGCTATGTACGCCACCGGCGCGGCATACTCCCCCGCCAACAGCAACGCTGCTCCCGCTGCGACGAGCGGCGGGATGAACGCTGGCAGGGCGATCCCCACACCGGGCACCACTCGTGCAATGGACTTGGCTGCCCAGGCCACCACCGCCGAGGCGACGACCGCTGGGAAAAGGGGCGTCCGCTGCAGTAGATAGAGGGCGAACACAGTGGGCACCACCGCCCCCCCGAAGTTGACGGCTATGACCTGCTGGCGTACGCGCGGAGGGTAATAGAAGAAGAACGAGGAGAAAGGCCAGAGTGGATCCTCCACCACAGTGCGCTGTCTTGCCAGGGGGATGTTGACGACGCTTCCGAGCAGCGAAAGCCCGAAGAGCAGGATGGCGCCCTCGGGCGATAGACCCAGTTTGGTGAATGATATGGCCGCGACGTTGAAGTAGAACAAGAACACGAGAGCCGGTAGAAATAGGATGAAGAGCAACAACAAGGGAAGCAAACCGAACACAGGCTCATCCCCCGATCTATCGTCTTGGCGCTCGCCACCGGTGCCGGGCGCCGTTCCTGCCGCCGGCCAACTCGCCGCGGCACACGTGAGGAAAGCGCCGACCAATGGCTGAGGCGATCATATCCATTATACTATACCTGATATGCGCTCGCTTGGGGCGGTCGTCATGCGCCTCTTCGGGGGTCACCGCTGCGGGAGCGAACCGGCTGCGTTCGCAGAGGTTCGGCGCGGTTCGCGGCGGTCCTGCGGGGTCTGGCGGGGATCAGTGAGAATGCACGGCGGGCCCTTCCGCGCCGGATAGGGCCCACTTCCAAGCCTGAGTCTGGCAGACCGAGACTATCACGCGCCGCGGGATCACACGATCTCAACACCCCAGTTGAGGCCGGAATTATTGTCCCAGTGGTCGGCGCCGTCCTTGAAACAGAAATTGAAGGTCTTGTCTCCGTCAATCGTCACATCCGCTGACCATGTCAAGTCGTCGAGTCTGGTCATCGGAGTGAAGCGCGCGTTCTCCCAGTTGTCGCCGTACCCACAGTACAAGTAGACGGAATCGGCACCTGACGATGAGAGCAGACCCCTGTACATTATCGTCCCTTTCTTCTTGCTGGCGAGAGGGACGGGGTCTACCGCTACCCTCCTATCGATGAATAGGTCTCGCATGGTTTTTCTGGGCATGTGCCACCTTCACCCCTTCACGGCTGTTGATGTCAGTATTATTATCTTGTCTTTGTTCAGGTTTATGTGTCGCGCTCTCCGCCTTCACTGGAGGAGGGCCGTGAGATGGAGGCGCCTTGCCTGTCTCGCTCACCGAGGTGCCGTCGAAAGAGCCGCTTTGGGTGGAGGAGAAACGTGCATGGAGGAGAAATCACTACCCATACTACACCGGGAACCTCGATAACGGTTTGAAGCCGGGAGGCGTCCGGCTGGGAGGGATCGCAAGTGGTTGTATCAGGCGGGGACCTTCGTCGAGCTGCGCACACAGCCGTCGCGCAGTGCATGGGGGTGGCTTCGGGGGAGACCGTGCTTGTCATCACAGATGATAAGCTGCGGGAGATCGGTTTCGCCCTGTGGGAAGCTGCATGCTCTCTCGGGGCGGAGGCGATGCTCTTGGAGATGATCCCGAGGTCGAGAAACGGTGAAGAGCCGCCCGCTCCAGTGGCGGCCATCATGAAGACCGTGGATGTCGTGCTCGCCCCGACGAGCAAGTCCCTCTCGCATACCGCGGCGAGGCGCGAGGCATGTCAGGCGGGCGCGAGGATTGCGACGCTGCCTGGAATCACACGAGAGGCGATGGTGCGCACGCTTTGCGCGGACTACTCGTCTATCTCGGAGGTCAGCAGGAGAGTCGCCGATGTCCTGACCTCGGGGAAATCCGCGAGGGTGCTGAGCCCTTCGGGTACCGACCTCGTCCTGTCCCTCGAGGGAAGGGTGGGCCACCCCGACACCGGCATGTACCGTCTTCCGGGCGACTTCGGGAACTTGCCTGCGGGAGAGGCGTACATCGCTCCCGTTGAGGGCTCCGCGGAGGGAGTCATCGTGGTGAATGGCGCAATGGCAGGAGTGGGCGTGCTCGAGGACCACATCACCATGAGAGTGGAGCATGGGTACGTCACCGAGATCTCGGGCGGACAGGGGGCCAAGGCGCTGGAGGAGGCCATAGCTCATCTTGGGAAGCCGGCCAGAAACATAGCCGAGCTTGGGGTCGGAACGAACGACCGGGCAGTCGTCACCGGCAAAGTGCTGGAGGACGAGAAGGTGCTGGGGACCGTCCACATCGCCATCGGAAACAACGTGAGCTTCGGAGGGACCGTCGACGTTCCCAGCCATCTCGATGGCATAATCCTTCAACCGACGCTGCTCGTGGACGGAGTTGCTGTAATAGAGGACGGTGTCCTGAAGGTGTGATTAAAGGGGGGGCCACGATGGAGCTCGAGGAGTATCGGCTTCGCGCGGAGGCCTTCCTCCGCGATCTGAACGAGGAGCTTTATCTGAACGGTGCCGGCCTAAAGGCGTCGCTGGACACGTCGAGCATATATGAGCGGAATGCCGACCTGTTCGAAAAGTGTGAGGTGCTGGCAATCCTCGAGATGTTCAGGGGGGCGACGAAACCCTCGGTGCTTGGGCATATGTGTGCCTCTGGGACGCTCAGCGGCACGGGAGCCGACGGCGAAGCTGGTTCAGAGTCATCCGCGCGATGCCTCGCGGGGTTTGCGTGCGACGGGTTCCTTGCAGCAGCCACCAGAGATATCACGGATGCCATCGTCTCAGCCGAGACACTGGCCGTGGTGGAGTTCGAAGGAAGGGAGATCCCCTTTCGAAACTCCAAAGTCGTCCTGGCCAACGAGCCGAACGAACGGGCAAGGGCGGCGCTCGAGGCGGAGCGACAGAGGGTCACGATAGCGAACAACCCCCGACGCGAGGAGCGCATGGAGACCTTCCACTCCCTCGTGCGCGACCTCGGGTACACCGACTACAAGTCGTTCTGCGCCGACGTGGGCGGCATAGACCTCGACAGCCTAGGCCAGGCCATGCAGGACCTGCTGGACGAAACTGAGGCCGCGTACACGCGTGCCATGGAGAGGGCGGCCGGCTCAGTGCTTGGGATGCGCCTTAGAGACGTACGTCGCCACGACCTAGCTTTCCTGTTTCGGGGAGCGAGGTTCGACGAGATGTTCCGAGAAGAGAAGGTGGTCCCCACGCTCGAGGCCACCGTTGCCGGCATGGGGCTGTCAATCCGGAACCATCCGAACATTCACATCGATTCCCAGGCGCGGGATAACAAGTCACCGCGAGCGTTCTGCGCGCCGCTGGACGTTCCCGGCAAGGTCATGCTCGTCATAATGCCCCACGGCGGCCACGACGACTACCACAGCATACTCCACGAGGCTGGCCATGCCTGGCACTACGGAAACGTGAGGCCCGATCTGCCGTTCGAGCACAGATGGCTGGGGGACGACTCCGTCACCGAGGCGTACGCTTTCCTGTTCGAATACCTGGCGACCTGCGAGCGGTGGCTCGCCGAGAACACGGCGGGAACGCTCCTGGAGGAATACCGCGCGTTTGCGTTGCTTCACAAACTCTACATGGTGCGGAGGTATGCGGCCAAGCTTTTGTATGAGCTTCGCTTGCACGGTGGGAGCGATCTAGCCGAGATGCCACGGGAGTACGCGAGTATCCTTACGGATGCCTTGAAAGTGAGGTACCCTGAAAGCGATTACCTGACGGATGTGGATGACGGCTTCTACTCAGCCCGGTACTTGAGGGCATGGGTGTTCGAGGCGCACTTGCGACACTTCCTGATGAAGCGTTTCGGAGAACGCTGGTACGCTTACGCCGAGACAGGCGCCGCCTTACGCGAGCTGTTTTCCGAAGGGCAGAGGCTTCCCGTCGATGCCCTTGCAGCAAGGCTCGGCATTGGAGCGGCCGATCCCGCGCCGCTCGTTGAGGAGATCCTTGATAGTTTGTAGGCGCGATGCGCAGACTTTGGGGTAGGACGGTGATACTCATGGCATCGAAGTCGCCTTCAAGAGACCCGCGCGTCCCGAAGAAGAGCGTAAAGAAAGTCACCAAACGGGCTTTGGAGGTCGACGAGAAGGACTTCCTAGACATGCTCATGACTGAGGTCAACGAGGACGAGGCGGCGGAGGTGCTGGGCAAGACCCCAGAGGAGGCTCTGTGGGTGGGTCCGGAGGACGAGCCGGAGGGAAACGGGCACGAGTGAGATGGCCGCTCATGCTTCGCGTTCCGTCGACATAACCGTGTCTGCCGGGGAATATCCATACAGCGGGCGGCTGCGAGTTCTTGGCTACCTGCTGCCGCTCGGGGGCTGGAAGCAATGGGCGACATCTCCCCTGGCCCTCTCGACGAGAGGGTAATGGACCTCCTCGGCAGGCGAGTCGCGACCGTGGTGGTCGCCACGGTGGATGAGTGCGGCGATCCTTGGACGACCCCGGTGAACGCCATCACGTCCGTGTCCAGGAACACCATCCGGATGGCGCTCGAGCGACGCAGCGCAGCTCTTGTACACCTAGAGCGCCGAAAGAGCGTCATGATAGCCGTGCTCGACGAGGGGGACATCGCCGTCGGGATCAAGGGTCAAGCTGTCGTAGTGAAGCCTTCCATGGAAGCGAATCCTCTCATGGCCATGGTCGAGGTCGAAGTGTGCGGCGTCAAGGATGACTCCTGGCCGGATCTGGTGGTGTGCCAAGGTGTCCGAACGCGGCCCAGGCACGAAAGCATCGCGTTTGCCTTCAAGAGGGTGCTGGCTGAGCTCAGGTCCCAGCCTATGTAGGAGTGAGGTCGCGGGCCCGACGCTCCAAGCGCCCCGTCACGCTGTGGATTTCCACGCGCTGCTCTCGAGTGTGTGCCACTCTCAAGAAGAGGAACTTGCCCACGGGTCAAGAACTGATATAATCTGTAGTACCTGAATGGCGGGTATA
Organism: Bacillota bacterium; assembly: GCA_024653485.1. Lineage (NCBI taxonomy): Bacteria > Bacillati > Bacillota > Bacillota bacterium. The sequence goes on from JANLFY010000001.1 coordinate 349,744, forward strand.
TGCCCGCCATTGGCGTCTACTATCATCCGCGGTCCTCCCCGTCGCAAGGCGAGGAGGCGGCGACAGCGGACGCATGGGCCGACGTATGGGCGAAAGGGGAGGGGCACGTGGGGAGCTTCGCTCATCTGCACTTGCATACCCAGTACTCGCTCCTCGACGGGGCGTGCAAGCTGCCTGATCTCATGGCGAGGGCTCGTGAACTCGGACTTGGCGCTTTGGCCATGACCGATCACGGGGTCCTCTATGGGGCCATCGATTTCTACAAGACAGCAGAAAAGCATGGCATAAAGCCGATCATCGGGTGCGAGCTCTACGTAGCGAAGAGAACCCGGCACGATCGCACCCCTCACGTGGACGACGACCAGCACCACCTGGTGGTCTTGGCGAAGGACGAAACAGGCTATGGGAACATAGTGAAGCTCTCGAGCATCGGGTTCGTGGATGGGTTCTACTACAAGCCCAGGGTTGACATGGAAGCGCTGGACCGACACAGAGAGGGCATCATCGCGCTCTCGGCTTGCCTGGCTGGGGAGGTGCCCTCCCTGATCCTTCAGGGAAACTACGAGGCAGCCAAGCGCAAAGCCGCGGAATACCGGGAGATTTACGGACCCGACGGGTTCTACCTCGAACTCCAGAGCAACGGCATCCGTGAGCAAGACCTGGTGAACGCCGCGCTCATGGACATGGCTCGGGAGCTGCGAATCCCTCTCGTGGCGACCAATGACGTCCACTACGTGCGGCGCGAGGACGCCCGGGTGCACGACGTGCTCCTGTGCATACAGACAGGAAAGACCGTCGACGACAAAGACCGCCTTCGGTTTCCTACGGATGAGTTCTATCTCAAGTCCGCACACGAGATGCAGGCGGCTTTCAGGCACGTGCCGGAGGCGCTCGAGAACGCGCTCATCATCGCGGAGCGCTGCAACTTCAAATTCGAATTCGGGAGGTCCGCGGTCCCGGTCTTCGAGGTCCCGGAGGGTCACACCCAGGAGAGTTTCCTGCGACATCTCTGCGCGGAAGGGTTGAAGAAGAGGTACGACGAGGTAACCGGCGACCTGACCGCCAGGCTCAACTACGAGCTGGATGTCATAGTGAAGATGGGGTACGCTGGGTACTTCCTCATCGTATGGGACTTCATAAGGTTCGCTCGGGAGAAGGGCATCTACGTCGGTCCGGGTCGCGGATCAGCGCCTGGGAGCCTGGTGTCCTACGCCCTCGGCATCACTGATATCGACCCCATCAAGTACGGTCTCATATTCGAGAGGTTCCTCAATCCTGAACGAGTCACCATGCCCGACATCGACGTGGACTTCTGCTTCGAGCGGCGCGGCGAGGTCATCGATTACGTCACCAGGAAGTACGGTGCCGACAGGGTTGCGCAGATCATAACTTTCGGCACCATGGCTGCCCGGGCGGCCATACGAGACGTTGGTCGCGTGCTCAATTTCCCGTACAATGAAGTGGACAGGATAGCCAAGATGGTCCCCATGGAGCCGGGCACGACCATAGACAAGGCTCTCGCGTCGTCACCGGAGCTGAAAGCGGCCTACGATCAGGACGAGAAGACGAAAAACCTCATCGACACCGCGAGGGCAGTCGAGGGCATGCCCAGGCACGCTTCGGTCCATGCTGCGGGAGTTGTCATCTCCAAGGACCCGCTTGTGGAACACGTGCCACTGTATCGGACGAGCGACGACGCCATAACTACCCAGTTCGCCATGGAGGATCTCGAGCAGATCGGCGTCCTGAAGATGGATTTCCTCGGCCTGCGCACCCTCACTGTGATCGGAAAGGCTGTGGAGATCATAAGGCACACGCGGGGAGAGGAAGTCGACATAGGCAAGATCCCGCTGGACGACCGGGAAGTGTATGAGGCCCTCAGGCAGGGTGACTCCTTAGGTGTGTTCCAGCTGGAGAGCAGCCTCTTCCAAGGACTGCTGAGAGAAGTCAGGCCCACGTGCTTTGAAGACATCATCGCCATACTCGCGCTCGGCCGACCCGGGCCGATGGGGCGCATACAGGATTTCGCCCAGCAGAAGCACGGGGAGAAGCCCGTGGAGTATCCACACCCCGACCTGGAGCCTGTCTTGAAGGAAACCTACGGTAACATGCTCTACCAGGAGCAGGTCATGATGGTCGCAAGCACGCTGGCGGGCTTCACCCTAGGGGAGGCCGACATACTTCGGCGCGCGATGGGCAAGAAGAAGCCTGAGGTCCTCGCAGCCCAACGCGAGAAGTTCATGGAGGGCGCGAGGAGGCGCGGTGTGGACGAGGAGACAGCCGCCCAGATCTTCGATCTCATGGAATTCTTCTCGGGATACGGGTTCAACAAGAGCCACAGCGCGGCCTACGCCATGATATCGTACAGGACGGCCTGGCTCAAAGTGCACTACCCCGTGGAGTTCATGACCGCTCTCCTCACGAGTGTGACCGGCGCGTCCGACAAGGTCGCTTTCTACGTGGACGCGTGCCGTCAGAAGGGGATCGAGGTATTACCACCCGACATCAACGAGAGCTTCGAGGACTTTACGGCGGTCGGGGGGAGGGTTCGCTTTGGTCTGGCGGCCGTCAAGAACGTGGGGAGGGGGGCCGTTCAGGCGATCATCGACGCCCGCAAGAGCGGCGGCAAGTTCAGGTCCCTGTCGGATTTCTGTGAGAGGGTCGATCTCAGAGAGGTCAACAAGAAGGCCATAGAGAGCTTGATACGCTGCGGCGCATTTGACTCTACGGGCGCGAGTCGCGCGGCGCTCCTCCTGGTGCTCGACTCCACACACGATGCGGCTTCGGCTGGAAGAAGGGAACGGGAGAAGGGGCAGGCATCATTCTTCGATCTCTTCGATGAGAAGGGGGAATTCGCCTCTAGCGAGGTTCCTCTGCCCTCTGTTCCCGAATTCGGCGAGCGGGAAAGGCTTGCCATGGAGAAGGAGCTTTTGGGGCTTTACGTGTCGGGCCATCCCTTGCAGGGCGTTGCCGCGAAGCTGCGGGAGCACGTGAGTGCCCAGGTAGCTACGCTCGCGGATCACCCGGACGGAGATGAGGTGTCCGTCGGTGGGATCATAACGGCATTCCGGAAAACAGTCACGAAAAGCACCGGGCAGCCTATGGCCTTCTTTACCCTGGAGGACTTGACTGGCTCGGTGGAGGTAGTGGTGTTCCCGCGGGTGTACGAAGAGTGCTTCAGGTTCATAGCGGAGGATGCCATCGTCTTAGTGCATGGCAGACTCGACATGAAGGAAGAAGGGGCGAAAATCCTGGCCAACGTGGTGTTGCCATTCTCCCAGGAAATCGTGGTAATCCCCCTCGACGGCGAGACGACCACGAGGGGTGCCATGGAGAAGCTCAAGAGGAAGCTCACGAGCGGTGGCCGAGGCGGTGACATCCCCGTCTTCCTCCGTGTGTCGACTTCCGTAGGAACGGCCGTGGTCTCGACTTCCCCTCAGGTATGGGTGTCCGAGGGAACAAAGGTTGACCTGCACTTGGATGTCCCCGGCGCCAAGCAGTAACCGGTGATGGGTCCGGGAGTCAGGAAGGAGCCAAACCGGAGTGCAGAAGGATATTCGGGCGCGAGCTAGAAAACAGCATAAACATGAGTGGACATACTACATCCAGCGTCTTCCTGCTTGCAGAGGAGGAAACAGCGAATGTGGACGGTCGTGTACATCGCGCCAAACAGGCCAGTGGCCGAAATGATGAAGGAGATGCTCGAAAAAGAGGGGATGCTGGTGATGCTGCGCCCGGCCGGCGTGCCCCACATGGGCAACTCCGCCAATGTGGAGGTGCTCGTGCCGGAGTCTGAGGCCGAGGACGCACAGGAGCTTCTTACCGCTGCATTTGGAAGGTAGAGAGATATGCCTGCGATCAAGGATCTGTTCAAAGGGAAACAGAAGTACGTGACAGTCAAGCCCACGAGCGTCCAGACCGAGCAACCCGAAGGCCTGTGGACCAAGTGTTCGCAGTGTGGACAGCTCACATACACCAGGGAGCTTGCACGAAACCTGCTCGTGTGCCACAAGTGTGGGTTCCATTTCAAGCTGACGGCTGCACAGAGGCTTGCCATCACGCTCGATGAGGGCAGTTTCACGGAGCTCGACTCGAATCTCGCGTCCGTGGACCCGATAGAGTTTCCCGGTTACGCTTCCAAGCTCGAAAGGACCAGGCAGACCACAGGCCTCGAGGAGGCAGCCGTGACGGGCCAGGGGACGATAGGCGGCTACCCGGTCATGATAGGCGTGATGGACTTTTCGTTCATAGGGGCGAGCATGGGATCGGTCGTGGGGGAGAAAGTGGCGCGGCTCTTCGAAAGGGCAACGAGGCAACGCATCCCCGTGGTGATGTTCAGCGCCTCCGGCGGCGCGAGAATGCAGGAAGGTGTGCTGTCGCTGATGCAGATGGCCAAGACTAGCGCTGCTTGCGCTCGCATGTCTGAGGCAGGCGTCCTCTACATCTCGGTGCTTACGAATCCCACGACCGCGGGGGTGCTCGCCAGCTTCGCGTCTCTCGGTGACATCGTGATCGCCGAGCCGGGTTCGCTCATAGGGTTCACGGGCCAGAGAGTGATCGAGGAGACCATAAGGCAGAAACTGCCGCCCGGTTTCCAGAGCGCTGAGTTCGTCCTCGAGCACGGCATGATAGACATGATCGTCCAACGGCGAGACATGAAGAAGACCCTCACTTCGCTGCTTGCGCTCCATGAGAGGAGGCATGAAGCGGGATGATAAACCTCACGCTGGAATTCGAGAAGCCCCTTGTGGAGTTGGAGAAGAGGATCGAGGAGCTCCGGAACTTCAGCCAAGAAAGGGGCATCGATCTTTCCGACGAGATCGCCACTCTCGAGAAGAAGGCTGAAGCGCTGCGTCGCGAGATCTTTGACAACCTCACCCCCTGGCAGCGCGTGCAGATCGCGCGCCACCCGAGAAGGCCAACGACCCTCGACTACATCGGCCTCATCTTCGACGAGTTCATCGAGCTCCATGGCGACCGGGCTTTTCGAGACGACGGCGCCATAGTCGGTGGCCTGGCGAGCATCGACGGCAGGCCCGTCACTGTGGTCGGGACGCAGAAAGGTCGCGACACCAAGGAGAACCTCGCAAGGAACTTCGGGATGCCTCACCCCGAGGGGTACCGCAAGGCCTTGCGGCTCATGAAACAGGCCGAGAAGTTCCACCGCCCGGTCGTGTCGTTTGTGGACGTCGTGGGGGCGTATCCCGGGGTTGAGGCGGAGGAGCGCGGCCAAGGCCAGATCATCGCGCGCAACATAGAGGAGCTTTCCAGGCTGGCCACGTGCATCGTGGTGGTCATAACCGGCGAGGGAGGCAGCGGAGGCGCGCTGGCGATAGGTGTTGGCGACAGGCTCCTCATGCTTGAGAACGCATACTTCTCCGTCATCTCCCCGGAGGGGTGTGCCGCGATCCTGTGGAAGGACGGATCCAGGGCTCAGGAGGCTGCTGAAGTGCTAAAGCTTACGGCGCCTGACATGAAGAGACTTGGGATAGTGGATGAAGTGCTGCCGGAGCCGAAGGGGGCCGCTCACAAGGACCGGGAAGGAACGGCTCGCGTCATCAAAGAGGCTCTCATAAGGAGCATAGACGAGCTTTCGGGGATACCACCCCGCAGGCTCGTCGAGAGGCGGTATGCGAGGCTCCGGAGGATAGGGGAGTTCGTGACGCGCGAGGCCGCGCAGCAGGAATTCGCGGAGGCCGCCTCGGCCGGAGGGGACGTGTTGCGGGTGGCGGGACCCGCCGGGAACAGGGGGGAATCCGGACGTTGAAGCGGATAGCGGTTCTCACAAGCGGGGGCGACGCTCCGGGCATGAACGCGGCGATAAGGGCGGTCACCAGGTGCGCCATTTGTCATGGGATGTCCGTGGTGGGGGTGAATCGAGGGTACCAGGGTCTTGTCGAGGGAGACATGTTCGACATGTCATCTCGCAGCGTGGGTGACATCATCCAGCGTGCCGGCACGATCCTGAGGTCCGCGAGGTCGGAGGAGTTCATGACAGAGGCCGGGCGCAGAAAGGCCTTGGACCAGATGTCGAGGCGCGGGGTAGAGGCTCTGGTGGTCATTGGAGGCGACGGCACGTTCCGTGGGGCTTGCGCGCTTGCGGGCATGGGTGTTCCTGCTGTGGGGATTCCCGCAACCATTGACAATGACATCGCGTTCACCGACTACTCGCTCGGCTTCGATACCGCGGTGAACACCGCTGTCGACGCGATCACGAAGATTCGCGACACCGCAAGCTCCCACGGGCGGAGCAACGTAATAGAGGTCATGGGCCGCGACACCGGTCACCTGGCACTGGCGGCCGGCGTGGCGGGAGGGGCTGAGTACATCCTCATCCCGGAGGTGCCCTTCGACCTGGACTCCATGTGCGAGGGAATCACGGCGGGCTACAGACGAGGAAAGACTCATAGCATAATCGTGGTGGCCGAGGGCGTCGGCGGGTACCACTCCCCTGACGAGCTCCACCATGAGAGCATAGGGTTCAAGATAGGTGACGCGGTGCAAGAGCGCACGGGCCTCGACACCAGGGTCACCGTGCTCGGGTACATACAGCGAGGTGGCGCACCTACGGCCCGTGACAGGCTGCTCGCGACGGCGTTCGGATGCAAGGCCGTGGAGCTTCTCGCGAACGGCGAGGCCGCAAAGGTCGTCGGCGTCGTGGGCGACGATATCCGGGCGTTCGACATCCGCGAGGTGGCCGCCACACGCAAGAAGGTCGACATGGATCTGTACAACCTGGCGACGATGCTCTCTAGAGTCTAGCTTGCCCAACCCGTGGGTGCTCATGAGTCTTGGCGGATCCGATCGCCGCGCGCGGTTTTGTGGAACAGCCGCGTCGCGTCGCGTCTGTGTGAAGCCCTTCCGTTGAGGGAGGGTTTCGGTCTGTCCTGGAGGACAAAGCCAGGAGACCGCAAGTGCGCTCATCAAGTGCGCTCGTAAGGAAGGACGAGAGGAAGGACGAGAGGAGCATGGAGGAGGTGTGGAAGTGCGCAGGACGAAGATAGTGTGCACTTTGGGCCCAGCCACCGACCAGCCCGGCGTGATGGAGGCATTGGTCAAGGCGGGGATGGACGTGGCCAGGATAAACGCGTCCCATGGCTGCTGCGAAGAACACGCCGCCCGCATTAGGCGAGTGAGGGAGGCAGCCAGTGCATGCGGGAGGCAGGTGGGGATCATGTTCGATCTCGCGGGACCCAAGATCCGCACCGGCCCGATCAAGAATGGCAAGGTCGAGCTCGCACAAGGAGCCCTCGTCTCCCTTGTGCCTGGCTGCGAGGAAGGCGATGCCCAGCGAGTGTTCGTGAATTACCCGGACCTTCTGGAGAGCGTGTGCCCGGGCGCAAGGATCCTCCTGAGCGACGGCCTCATAGAGCTGGAGGTGGACCACGTACGGGACGGCGAGGTCGTGTGCAGGGTGAAGACCTCTGGAGAGCTCGCGTCCCGAAAGGGGGTCAGCTTGCCCGGGGCGAGAGTGCGGTTTCGGTCCGCGACCCGCAAGGACGTCTCGGATATCCAGTTTGCCGCCGCACAGGAGGTCGATTTCATCGCGTCCTCGTTCGTGCAATGTGCGGAGGACGTGGTTCGGGTCCGGGCGCTCCTCGATGCCGCTGGAGCCGACAGCCACGTCATAGCTAAGATCGAGTCCAGCGAGGGGATAGCCAACATCGACGCTATCATAGGGATGGCGGACGGCGTGATGGTGGCCAGAGGAGACCTCGGCGTCGAAACGCTGCCCGAGAGGGTGCCACTCGTCCAGAAGATGATCATCCAGAAATGTAATGCCGCCGGCAAGCCCGTCATCACCGCCACGGAGATGCTGGAGTCGATGGTGGAGAATCCCAGGCCCACGAGGGCTGAGGTGACAGATGTCGCGTGTGCCATCTTCGACGGCACCGACGCGGTCATGCTGTCCGCGGAAACGGCCGTCGGAAACCACCCTATAGAGGCGGTGTCGATGATGGCCCGGATCGCCGAGACCACGGAGGAAGCCCTGCCATACGCGGAGATTCTGAGGGCGAAGAGCATATCTCCCTCGAGGAGCGTCGCGGACGCCATCAGCCATGCCACGTGTCAGACCGCCCACGATCTCGGCGTCAAGGCCATACTTACGTCGACCGAGTCGGGCGCGACAGCTCGGATGGTGTCGAAGTACCGCCCGCAGGCGCCGATAGTCGCGGCGACGCCGGATCCCAGAGTGGCTTCGAAACTGACCCTGGCATGGGGAGTCCTGCCTACGCTCGTTAGAAAGGCAGCCAACATAGACGATGTCCTGGACGTGACGATCGAGGCAGCGGTCTCGTTGGGAGTGGCAAGCAAGGGCGATCTCGTGATCATCACTGCGGGCGTCCGAGCGGGGGTGCCCGGGACGACGAACATGCTCAAGGTCCACAGGGTGTAGAGGAAAGTTCTTCCCTGCAGGAGGAGGAATACGAAGGCGGCTGGAGAATAGAAAGGGTTGGCAAGCTAATCCTATATCGTGACGATCTTTGACGACGCGTGGAGGGAGGCAGGGCCCGACGCGTTTTTCCTGGTACGTTCCTGACCCGGCGGGGCAGCAACTGTCCCGCGCGCTCGTGACCGGCAGGAGCGGTATCGTGAGCAAGCCAACGTCGTGTCGGGGAAAGCCCGAAACGATGAGGAATAGAGGGAGGAATGTGGTATGCCGCTGGTGACGACGAAAGAGATGCTCAAGAAAGCTCAGGCGGAGCGTTACGCGGTTGGAGCGTTCAACGCGAACAACCTCGAGTACGTGCAGGCCATCATCGACGCTGCCGAGGAAGAGAAGGCGCCCGTGATCCTTCAAGCGAGCCAGGGTGCGATAAAGTACGCGGGGCTCAAGATGGTCGTGGCCATGGTCAAGGCTGCGGCGGAGGCCGCCAGCGTGCCCGTAGCGCTTCACCTCGACCATGGCACGGACTACAAGCAAAACGTGAGATGCCTTGCAGCCGGCTTCACCTCGCTCATGTTCGACGGTTCCTCCTTGTCCTTTGAGGAGAACGCCGCCATAACGAAGAAGATCGTGGAGATGGCTCACGCCGCGGGCATCCCCGTCGAGGCGGAGCTCGGCAAGGTCGCGACTGCCGGTCACGTGACCGAGGAAGAGGTCAGAGCGTTGATGACCGACCCCGAGGAGGCCAAGAGGTTCGTGGAGGAGACCGGTGTCGACTCTCTGGCCGTGGCCGTCGGGAGCGTTCACAAGATGACCACTCAGGCTGCGCGGCTCGATGTGGACAGGATAGCCAAGATTAGAGAGCTCACGGGGGTTCCGCTTGTGCTGCACGGCGCGTCGGGCGTGACCGACGAAGGGTACAGGCTCGGCATCTCCGCGGGCATATGCAAGATCAACATAGCGACGGAGCTCAACAAAGCGTTCACGCGCGGTATACGCGAGGCGCTCGAGAAGAATCCCGACGAGATCGATCCCAGGCGAATTGCGGGGGTCGGCCGGGACTACATGAAAGAGGCAGTGAAAGCCAAGATGCGCCTCTTCGGGTGTTCGGGGAAGGCTTGAGCGGTCTAGCTCCGGAACATCAGATTGGTCCAGATTCTGCAGGGCGTTCGTGTAGCCGAGGAGGGTTTTCGAAATGCCGGAAGCGAAAAAGAGGCTGGGTGTTCTGACGGGAGGCGGAGACTCATCGGGGCTCAACGCCGCAATAAGGGGCGTGGTGATGCGGGCTGCTGACTATGGGTACGAGGTCCTCGGAATCCGTGATGGATGGGCCGGGCTCATAAACGCAGACGTCGCTCCCCTCAGCATAGAGGACGTAAGGGAGATCTTGTCCAGGGGGGGCACAATCCTCGGTACGTCGCGCACCAACCCGTTCAAGAAAGAGGAGAACGTCGTAAAATGTATTGAGAACGTCAAGAAGCTGGGCATCGACACGGTGATCGCCATCGGCGGCGACGACACGCTGGGGGTCGCGAACAAGTTGAGCCAGCGGGGCGTGCCGTGCGTCGGGGTGCCGAAGACCATGGACAACGATGTGTCTGGCACCGACTATTGTATAGGGTTCGACACCGCTGTTACGGTGGCCGTTGACGCCGTCGAAAGGCTCCGCGACACCGCGCGCTCTCATAAGCGGATCATGGTGCTGGAAGTGATGGGGAGGGACGCCGGGTGGGTGGCGTTGGTCACCGCCATGACTGGCGGCGCCGACTGGGTGCTCGTTCCCGAAGTCGAGCCCGACCTCGATGCCATGTGCGAACACCTCCTGAAGCTCCGCAGCGCGGGCAGACCCTACGGAGTGGTCGTGGTGTCTGAGGGCGTCACCATCCCCGGGCTCGACGAAGAAGGCTCCGGCGAGGTAGACGCTTTCGGCCATGTGAGGCTCGGCCTTCGCGGCGTGGGGAATCTCGTGGGCGCTGAGATAGAGAGGCGCACGGGCATTCAGACGAGGGTGGCGGTGATCGGCCACATCCAGCGAGGAGGGTCGCCGACCGTCACCGACAGGTTCTATGCGACGAGGCTCGGCATGGCGGCTGTTGACCTCGCGAGCCGGGGCGAGTTCGGAAAGATGCCGGCGTTCGCGGGCGGAGAGATCAAGGTCGTCGACCTTGCCACCGCTGTCGGCAAGACCAAGGTCGTGCCGGAGTCCCTCTACAAGGAAGCGATGACCCTCTTCAAGTAAGCCTACGGGGGCTCGCTCCTCGGCGTGCAAGGCCGCAGGTATGAGGGTGAGTCTCATGGGTCTCGATACCATAGCCACCGCCTGGGTTCCTTCCATAACGTTCCTGGGCGGAGGCTTTTTCCTTATGGCCGTAGGAGTCCCCATCTCCTCGCTGGCCATGTTCAGCTTCCTCGCTATCGCCATGCAGGCACGCGGCTGGTCCTGGCTATACTCGGCGCTGGTCGCGGGGTTCTTCACCGCCGCGGGGCATGCCGGATCATACGTTGTTTTCCGCGCCGCTGGCAACCCCATCTTCGAGAGGCTCGCCCGACGGCAGCCTGAGGCGTCCCGTGTCCTTGCACGGCTGAAAGCAGCCATCGGCCGCGGACACCCTCGCGTGGCGCTCGAGCTCTTCGCTCTGCGCTGGGTAGGCGCGGGGTACAGCCAGGTGTTCTGGCTCCTGGGGGTCCTGGGAAGCGGAACCGCCAACACCGTGCGCAACCTCCTCCTCGCGGACCTCCTCTGGGCCGCGACGTGGTCCTGGGCGCTTGCCAACGTCATCCCCGACGCCCCCGCACTGGCAAGGCACATGTCGGTGGCCGGCTGGGTGCTCCTCGGCGCCGGCGTGCTCGCCGCCGTAGCCCGGCAGGTGGCTTCCCGCGTGCGCGCGAATTCCGGGCCGCGGAGACGCTAGGTCTGCCGGGCGTGGCACGGCACGGCGGGTCACTCCTGTGAGGTCAGGGCCTCGAGCGCGCGCTCGTACACTTCGAGGTCGCGGGAGCTGAAGAGCACGAACCTTACCTCGTCAAGGCTCGGTCCTTCCGAGTCGCTCAGGAAATCCCGCACGGCTCCCAGCGCCACTCGAGCCGCCCTCTCTATCGGAAACCCGTACGCCCCGGTGCTGATCGATGGGAACGAGATCGTGCGCAGCCCGTGCTCCGTCGCAAGCTGGAGGCTGCTGCGGTAAGCGCTTGCGAGCGTTTCGTCCTCGCCATGTCCGCCGCCCTGCCAAATGGGCCCGACCGTGTGGATGACGTACCGCGCCTTGAGTCGTCCGCCCGTTGTGATCACGGCTTTTCCGGCAGGTAAGCGCCCACTTTCCTTCCGTATCCTCATGCACTGCTCATGGATCTCCGGTCCGCCGGCCCGGTGTATGGCTCCGTCCACTCCGCCTCCTCCTGCCAGCTCGGAGTTTGCGGCGTTCACGATGGCGTCAGTTGGTTGCTCGGTTATGTCCCCTCGCACGAGCCTCAGCAGCGTTCGTCCCACGGTGACTTCCATTCTCGGAATCCCCCTCTCTCCGTTTGCGCTTGTTAGCGCTCGTTTGCGTGTAACCCAAGTATGAGATTCTGGCGTGGGGCGCGCGTTCCTTCCAGGCTGTGCTGGCTGTGCTCTCGCCTTGCGCGTCGGGCGCGCGCTCAGCTCCGCGCGCCCTGGGCGGGACAAGCGCTCCCGCACAGCGCCGCCGGACGGGGAGTGCCGCACTTGTGAGTGTACTGTGACGATGAAGGAGGATTCAGGCATGTAAACGTAGAAAGATTCAGAGCACGGGGACTACGCGCGGGACACCGCGAACGACAGACGCGCTCAACGGATGACTCGCCGTCGAGCTTTGCGACGAGACGAGACTCGGAGGTGGGACCTGTGGAAGTCGGTGGGTACCTTCTGCCGGATGACCTGTACTATGACCCGAACCACAGCTGGGGAAGGGTAGAGGGATCCGTCGTGACGGTCGGGCTGAACGATTTCGCTCAGAAGCTGGCCGGAGAGTTCGTGTCATGTGATCTCCCGGCGGTTGGCAAGAAGGTTCAGCAAGGGAAACCTGTGGCTGCGGTCGAGTCTGGCAAGTGGGTTGGGCGCATATACGCTGTGGTAGGAGGCGAAGTCATAGAGGTCAACGAGAAACTGGAGGACGACCCGACTCTCCTCAACACCGACCCCTACGGTGAAGGCTGGGTTTTCAAAGTCAAGATGGAGGATCCCGGCGAACTCGCCAACCTCATGCAGGGCGACAAGGCGGCGAGGTGGCTCGAGGAGGAAATCGAGAAACACGCAAAGTAGCGTCCGGGCAGATAGTCGCAGGCTGGACAGGTGAGGGCGGGACAGCCGCGGGCGGGACAGGCACGGGCGGGGCAGACACCTAGCGTCCCCCTCGGGTATCTTGAGTGAATCTCCTGAGTGCGCGCAAGCGAGGGCCGGCGATCGCCTCACTTGCCAAGGAGGTCTTGTATCGTGGAACGAGGCTCCAGTGCAGAGAAGGACGGAGTTGTCGTTACCGTGCTCGATCCCAAGTTCAAGTACGAGATCGCGACCGAGCCCGGAGGCGAGAACATCAAGTACTGCTTCCAGTGCGGCACGTGCACGTCGGGGTGCCCCGTGGCGGAGCTGGACGGCAAGTACAACCCACGACGCATCATCAGGATGGCGATTCTGGGGATGCGCGAAAGGGTGCTGTCTAGCGACTTCATCTGGCTGTGTTCCACGTGCTACACCTGCTACGAAAGATGTCCACAGGACGTCAGGATAACAGAGGTCATGAACGCCCTGAAGAACATGGCCGTGAGGGCAGGGTACGTCCATCCTGCGTTCCGGGCCCAGGCAGAACTCATAGCCGCGCACGGGAGGCTGTACGAGGTTGATGAGTTTACGAACGAGAAGCGCGCCGAGCTTGGGCTTCCCACGCTTCCCAGCGGCTCGCCGGAGGTGGCCGAGATATACGGGATGACCGGGCTTGCGAGCCTACTCTCTGGCAAAGGTGCGTGATTGGCGATGAAGTACGCCATCTTCCTTGGTTGCACGGTCCCAGTGCGTAACCTCAGCTACGAACTGTCGGCTAGGCGCGCGGCCGCTTGTCTCGGGGTTGAGTTCGTCGACATCCCTGAGTTCAGCTGTTGCGGCTACCCCACGAGGTCGGTGCATCACGAGACATCGCTGCTCCTCGCGGCGCGGAACCTTGCGCTCGCCGAGGAGAGGGGGCTTGACATCTGCACTCTGTGCAGCGCATGCACGTCGGTCTTGACTGAGGCGTCCAGAAAGCTGGCGACGGACGAGGGGCTCTTGGAGAAGGTGAACCGCAGCCTTGGGGCGGTAGGGCGCAGGTACCTCGGCAAGGTGCGGGTGAAGCACCTCGCGCGCGTCTTCTACGAAGACGTAGGACCTGACGCCATCAAGAATGCCGTAAAGCGGCCGCTAGATGCGTTCCGCATAGCATCGCACTACGGGTGTCACTACCTGAAGCCTTCTGAGATCTACGATCGTTTCGACCATCCAGAGGTGCCGAAGTCCCTCGACGAGCTCGTCACCGCGACGGGAGCCCAAGCGGTGGATTACGCCACCAAGAAGGAGTGCTGCGGCGGGGCCATCCTTGCGGTAGATGAGGAGCTTGCGCTGCGCATGGCGCGGGCGAAACTGGATGATATCAAGGCGAGCGGAGCAGACGCCATCAACCTCATTTGTCCGTTCTGCAGCGTGATGTACGGCGCGAACCAGCGCAAGATCCAAACGAAGTATGGTGCCAAGTACGACCTTCCGATCATGTATTATCCGCAGGTCCTGGGGCTTGCACTGGGCATCGATGCCGAGGAATTGGGGTTGTCCCAAAACCCGGTGAAGCCGAGGGCAATCCTGGCGAAGATCTCATGAAAGGGCGGGGCGAGCGGCAGGCGCAAAGAGAGCCGGGCAAGATGCCGGGCAAGGTGGTGTAAGCGCGGGATGCAAACACCCGGGGGGCATCCGAGAATCGGCGTTTATGTGTGCCACTGCGGCCTCAATATAGCGGGCGTGGTGGACGTGGCAGCCGTTCGAGAGAGCGCGTCGTCGCTCGACGGGGTCGTGGTCGCCCGCGACAACAGGTACACATGCAGCGAGGTCGGGCAGAAGACCATAGCGGACGACATCAGGGAGTTCGCGCTCGATCGGGTGGTAATAGCGTCGTGCTCGCCGAGGCTTCACGAGAAGACGTTCCGTGCGCTCCTGGAGAAGTGCGGGTTGAACCCGTTCCTCCTCGAGATGGCGAACATCCGCGAGCAGTGCTCGTGGGTGCACCCAGGTGACGGCGCGGCGGCAACGGAGAAGGCGAAGGCGCTCGTGCGCTCGGCGGTGGCGAGGGCCAGGCTCCTCGAGCCGCTTCGGCGGGCAGAAGCGCGGGTCGTTCCCAAGGTGATGGTCGTGGGCGGCGGGGTGGCCGGAATATCCGCCGCGCTCTATCTTGGGAACATGGGGATCAAGACCTACCTCGTGGAGCGTCAGCCGTCCATCGGTGGTCACATGGCCATGCTCGACAAGACTTTTCCTACCCTCGACTGCAGCCTGTGCATCCTTTCACCTAAGATGGTGGAGGTCGCAGAGAACGAGAACATAGAGCTCCTGAGCTACACCGAGGTTGAGAAGGTCGACGGCCAGGTAGGCGATTTCAGGGTCAAGGTCCGGCGCAGGGCGCGATACGTCGACGAAGACAAGTGCGTGGGGTGCGGCGACTGCGCCGCTAAGTGCCCGGTCAAGGTGCCCGACGAGTTCAACCGGAACATGGGAGAAAGAAAGGCCATCTACGTTCCGTTCCCGCAAGCCATCCCGCCGGCGTACGTCATCGATCCGGAGCATTGCAGGTACCTCACCCAAGGAAAGTGCAGGGTATGCGAGAAAGTATGCGAGCGCGGGGCGGTGGCGTTCGACCAGACCGACCGCGTTGAGACCGTGGAGGTCGGCGCCATAGTCGTGGCCGCCGGATTTCGGCCGTACGACGCCGCCGGAAAGCCGGAATACGGGTACGGGCGTTTCCCCAACGTCATAACCAGCCTCGATTTCGAGAGGATCATCTGTGCCGACGGGCCCACCCACGGAAAGCTCAAGAGGCCCGGCGACTGGGCGACGCCGAGGCGCGTCGCGTTCGTGCAGTGCGTCGGGTCGCGCGATGCGCGCCGCAGGAACGGAGCGGCGGCATACTGCTCGCGGGTATGCTGCATGATCACGGCGAAACAAGCGTTCATGATAAAGGAGAAGTACCCCGAGGCCGAGGTGTACGTGTACTACACCGACATGCGAACCGCCGGAAAGGGGTTCGAGGAGTTCTATCAGCGCGGAAGAGGCGAGGGGATAGTCTTCGTCAGGGGCAAGCCTGGAGAGATCAGGGAAGACGAAGGTGGGTCGCTGAGGATAACCTCTGAGGACCTTGACTCCGGGTGCATACTGGATCTCTCGTTCGACATGGTGGTGCTCGCAGTGGGACTTGCTCCGCCCGACGGCCTTGAGGAGCTCGCCGCGCGCCTGAACCTTTCGCGAAGCGCCGATGGCTTCCTCATGGAAGGACATCCGAAGCTTCGCCCGTTCGAGACGTCGATAGACGGCGTGTTTCTCGCGGGGTGCGTCCAATTCCCCAAGGACATCCCTGACTCCGTGGCGCAGGCCGGAGGTGCTGCTGCGGCGGCCGCAGCGACGTGCTCTCGGCAGAAGATCGAGATGGAGCCGCTCGGCCCGGTCATCGATGAGGATGCTTGCATAGGTTGCAGGCTTTGTGAAAGGCTGTGTCCCTACGGAGCGATCAAGGTCGAGAAGACCGACAAGGGGTACAAGGCGAGATCCGTGGAGGTTGCGTGCAAGGGCTGCGGTGTATGTGGCGCCTCATGCTCTGCGCGGGCCATAACCATGAAGCACTACTCCAACGACCAGCTCGTCGCACAGACGAGAGCTCTTCTGGAGGTGGGCTAGAGTGGTGAACCTCGCGATGGGGATGCGCGCGTCCGACACCGTGCGTGAGGGGTTTGAGCCACGGATAATCGGATTCTTGTGCAACTGGTGCTCGTACGCCGGGGCGGACCTTGCCGGCACGTCGAGGCTGGCGTACCCCGCGAACCTACGCGTGATCCGGGTGATGTGCTCGGGTCGCGTGGACCCGGAGATGATGATCGAACCTTTCTTACGAGGGGCGGACGGCGTCATGGTGCTCGGCTGCCATATCGGCGACTGTCACTACCTGACCGGGAATTGCCAAGCCGAGCAGCGGGTGAGCGCGGTCTGGAAGGTCCTCGACCACCTTGGGGTGGACCGCAGGAGGCTTTTTCTCGATTGGGTGTCGGCGGCGGAGGGTGAGAGGTTCGCCGAGATGGTGGAGGGGTTCGTGGAGAGCGTGAAGGCTCTCGGCCCCGCAGGCGGAGGGCCCGCGTCAAAGGAAGGGCTTTCCCAAGAGGAGCTGGGGTTCAGGTGTGAGGTGGCACAGCGTGTGGTCTCCGGCGAGCGGTTCAGGTGGCTCGTGGGGCGCATCAAGGCTCTGAGCGAGGAGGGCAACGCTTACCGTGCGAGAGTCTCACCGGAAAAGGCGGGCGCACTCATGCAAAGCGTTGTCGCCGAGGAGTGCTTGAGAGCGGCGATAGAGGCCTTGGCAGGGAAGGCACCCGTTTCGGTGCGAGACATAGCCTCGCGCCTGGGCATTTCCACGCATCTCGTGCTGGAGCAGACGGCGTATCTCAAGCGGCGTGGCACCATCGAGCAGTATGACGTCTTGGGACGCTCGCCTAGATACGTGCTGGCGGGCGCGCGCACCTAGTATGTGTGAGTCAATCGGGGGCACGGGACATGGCTTGTGAAGCTAGAGGCGCTGGCACCAAGACCGTCGGAGCGGTGCTCGTCATAGGCGGGGGAATCGGGGGCATGCAAGCTGCTCTCGACCTTGCAGGCTCCGGCTTTTTCGTGTACCTGGTGGAGTCGAGCCCGGCCATAGGCGGCACCATGGCGCAGTTGGACAAGACGTTTCCCACCAACGACTGCTCCATGTGCATCATGTCTCCCAAGCTGGTGGAGTGCGGTCGCCACCTCAACATCGAAGTCATCTCCAACGCTGTCGTAGAGAAGCTGGAGGGAGAGGCGGGCGACTTCACCGCGACAGTCGTGACCAGGCCGCGCTACGTGGATCCGGAAAGGTGCACGGGGTGTGGGGTGTGCGCTCGGCATTGCCCGGTGGAAGCTGCGCGCGATGCTTTCAACGCGGGCCTTGCAAGACGAACCTCGATTTACATAGATTATCCGCAGGCCGTGCCTCTCGCCTACGTGATCGATCGCGACAGCTGCGTGAGTTGCGGCTTGTGCGAGAACATGTGCCTTGCCGGCGCCATTCGCTACGACGACGTGCTTCGTGAACGAAAGATCTCCGTGGGCGCTGTCGTGCTCGCGCCGGGGTCCCGGCCGTTCGACCCGGCGGTTCGCCCCGAGTATGGCTACGGCAGGTACCCGAACGTCGTCACCAGCACGGAGTTCGAGAGGATCCTGAGCGCCTCCGGACCCTACGAGGGGCGTGTGCTGCGTCCGTCGGACGGCGACATTCCCGAGAAGATAGCCTTCATACAGTGCGTGGGGTCGCGCGACCGCGCGCTGGGCTCGCGATACTGTTCCTCTGTGTGCTGCATGTACGCGACGAAGGAAGCCGTGATAGCCAAGGAGCACGCACCGGGCGTGCAGGCCACGATCTTCTACATGGACGTGAGGTCCTACGGAAAAGGGTTCGACGCGTACGTCGAACGCGCAAAGAGGGAGTACGGCGTGAGGTACGTCCGCGCGAGGGTGGCCGAAGTGACGGAGGTCCCCACGACCGGTGACCTGGTCGTGTCATTCGAGTCCGAAGACGGAAGGGCTGTGAAAGAGGAGTTCGATCTCGTCGTCCTGTCCGTGGGGCTCGAGCCTCCCGAGAGCGCTGGCCGGCTGGCAGAGGTCTTGGGGATCGAGCTTGACGGTGACGGCTTTGCGAGGACCGGCACGCTCGAGCCTCTGGCGACAACGCGGCCGGGCGTGTACGTGTGCGGCGCCATGCAAGGCCCCAAGGACATCCCGGAAACCGTGACACAGGCCAGCGGAGCCGCGGGCGCCGTGGGGGCGCTTCTCAGTGGCGCTCGAGGGACGCTCGTGCGGGAGAAGCGGTACCCGCCTGAAACGGATCTCCGCGGCGTGGGGCCACGCATCGGTGTGTTCGTGTGCCACTGCGGAATCAACATCGGTGGGGTCGTGGACGTGCCGGGGGTGGTCGAGTACGCCAAGACCCTCCCAAACGTCGTGTACGCAGAGCGCAACCTATACACCTGCTCTCAGGACACGCAGCAGAGGATTCAGCAGATCATCAAGGAGCACGCCCTAACGCGGGTCGTGGTGGCGTCGTGCACACCCCGCACTCACGAGCCGCTCTTCCGGGAGACGATTCGGGAGGCCGGACTCAATTACTACCTGTTCGCAATGGCGAACATCCGCGACCAGTGCTCCTGGGTCCACATGCATGAACCGGAGAAGGCTACGGACAAGGCGAAGGCGCTCGTGCGCGCGGCCGTGGCCAAGGCCGCGCTCCTGGAGCCACTGGAGCGCGTGCCGATTGAGGTGAGGAAGTCCGGCTTGGTCCTGGGCGGAGGGCTTGCCGGCATGATCGCCGCCCTAGACTTGGCGGAGCAAGGGTTCAAGGCGTATCTAATCGAGAGAGAGCCTGAGCTAGGCGGACATCTGCGCAGGATCCACTACACCCTCGGTGGCGACGACGTCCAGGCGTATCTGCGAAGGCTTGTGGCAAGGGTCGCATCGCATCCTCTCATCGAGGTCCACACGTCGTCGGAGCTAGTCGAGATCGAGGGTTACCTGGGGAACTTCCGATCGCGGGTGGTCGATCGCAGCCGAGGAAACGGCGAGGCGGGCGTCATTCGCGAGGTCGACCTGGAACACGGCGTGGTCATCGTGGCGACCGGCGCGCAGGAGAAAAGGCCATCTGGGTTCCTGTACGGTGAACACCCGGCCGTCGTGACCCAGTCCGAGCTCGAGGCGCGCCTTGCGTCCGGGCGCATGCCGGTTTCATCGCGGACGGGGGCGACCGGCGCTGCGCGGAAGTGCGTGGTGATGGTCCAGTGCGTGGGGTCGCGCGAGGGAGAGCGGGGCTACTGCAGCCGAGTGTGTTGCAGTGAGGCAGTTAAGAACGCCATTCGCTTGAAGGACGCCGACCCCGATGTCGACGTGTTCATCCTCTACAGGGACGTTCGCACATACGGATGGCGGGAGGCTTGCTTCGAGGAGGCAAGACGCCGCGGCGTGGTGTTCGTGAGATACCCTGAAGGTCAAATGCCCGTAGTGTCCCGCGTGGATCACGATGAGAGAGTCTCGAACGGTGGCGGGGGTGTCGACGAGGGAGTCGAGGAGCGGCAACAAGGCTATGCAGGCCATCCCGGCGAAGGCGTGTGCGAGAGCAGCGGGCGGCTGCTCGTTGAAGTGACCGATACGCTCCTCGACGAGAGGCTCGCGATTCCGGCGGACCTTGTGGTGTTGAGCACGGGGATAGCCCCGGATGAGCGGAACGCGAAGATCGCCCAGATGCTCAAGGTGCCCCTCGATGAGTCCGGGTTCTTCCTGGAGGCCCACATGAAGCTGCGTCCCGTGGACTTCGCGACAGAGGGAGTGTTCCTAGCCGGGCTTGCCCACGCTCCGAAGACCATCGACGAGACCATCGCCCAGGCTCACGCGGCCGCGGCGAGAGCATGCGCCGTGCTCGCCAGCGGGACAGTCACCGGCGAGGGAATGAAGGCAGAGGTGACAAAGGCGAGGTGCGCCGGGTGCGGTTTGTGCGTTGAAGCCTGCCAGTACAAGGCTACCGAGATCGACCCCAAAGACAACGTGGCGAGGGTGAACGCCGCGTTGTGCAAAGGATGCGGCGTGTGCGCGGCGACGTGCCGGTGCGGCGCCGTCACACTCAAGGGATTCACCGAGGAGGAGCTCCTGGCGGAGGTGAGGGCTCTGTGCTGAGCGGTGAGCGTCCAGACCGCGGATGCGGCTGCGACGAGGGGGGAGGAATGCTCACGCGCGAGCCCTGCTGTGGCGGGGCGGGGCGAGTCGGTCGGCTTGCTAGGGAGGTGGCAGACGGCGAGAGCGGCGACGGCGAGAGCGGCGCAGGGAGCCTAGCCTCGGGTAGTCCCGCGGGCACGGACCGCACGAGGGCGGGCGAGACCTGGGAGCCAAAGATCGTGGCGTTCCTCTGCAACTGGTGCTCGTACGCCGGAGCCGACCTCGCTGGGACGAGCAGGATCCAGTACCCACCCAACGTGCGCATAGTCAGGGTCCCGTGCTCCGGCCGGGTGGATCCGCTCCTCATTCTGAAGTGCTTGCAGCAGGGAGCAGATGGTGTGCTCGTGTCGGGGTGCCACCCGGGGGATTGCCACTATATGGCAGGAAACTACCTCGCGAGGAGGAAGTTCGCTCTCCTAGCCGATCTCCTGGATTTCTTCGGAATCGAGAAGGGCCGCGTTCAGTTCTCGTGGGTATCGGCAGCGGAGGGTGAGAAGTTCGCTGACGTGGTGAAGCGTGTGACCGAGAGCGTGAGGACGCTCGGCAGACCTACGAGGCTCGTGAAGGAGAGGCAGAGGTAGATGCTGGCGCGGGAGTCGCTTAGGCCGACGTCGCAAGTGGCGGAGGATCTTCGAGAAATCGCCCGGGGCCTTCTCGAGACGGGAGACGTTGATGTCTTCATCGGGTATGAGGAGGGGTCCCTCCCGCTGCGGACGACTCCGGCTTTCGTGACGAGGGCGGACGATGTGTCGCGTCTTGTATGGGGCCACGCGTGCGAAAACAACCTCGCGGTGTACCTGCCCAAGTTCGAGGGCAAGGTGGGCGTGGTCTTGAAAGGGTGCGACGCGCGCACGCTGGTGAACCTCATTGTTGAGAAGCAAGTGCGCCGTGACCGTGTGAAGATAGTGGGCGTCCCGTGCGGGGGCGTTATCGACCGCCGCAAGCTGGCCGCAAGATTGGCTGCGGCCGCCGGTGGTGGCAGAACCGCCCGCGCCGCGTCGGAGACCGAGGACGGTGTCATCCTTGCGCGGGGCGACGGGTTCGAGGCAACCGTACCAGTAGAAGAGGTCCTCTCGCCGTCCTGCACGACTTGTACCCATCCCGTGCCGGTGGTGTACGACTTTCTGGCGGGCGACGAAAGGTGGGCGCGGCAAGTGTGCCCGAAAGAGCAAGCGTACGATGACGTGGACGCTTTCATGGGCCGCGGCGCGGACGAGCGCTTCACGCACTTCTCCAAGGAGATAGAGCGATGCATCGAGTGCTTCGCGTGCAGACAGGCTTGCCCGCTCTGTTACTGCCCCGAGTGTTTCGTCGACCGCGAGACCCCGAGATGGGTGGGTAGGTGGCGTGACCTGTCGGACAGGATGGTATTCCACCTTGGCCGCGCGCTGCACACGGCGGGCCGCTGCGTGGATTGCGGCGCCTGCAGGAGGGCGTGTCCGGCGGGCATCGACTTGCGCCTTCTCACGAGGAGAATGGAGAGGGACGCGCTGGAGTTCTTCGGGTACGAGTCAGGCGCCGACCTCGAGGCGGTACCCTTGTTGGCCACGTATCGGCGCGACGATCCCGATGACTTCATCTTGTGAGCGAGGCTCAAGAACCTTTCGACACCGCGATCGGGCGGCGGATCGTTCGGTAGCGGGCACAGGTTCCCCCTGCGGTCGGTTGCGGCACGGAGCGGGAGAGCTATTCTGGCAGCCCCGAGGTGAAATGGGCGTGGGAGAGCGCGGATCCAAAAGGGCCCTTGTGATGAGAAAACGGGATTTCGGCGCTTTCGTGAACCATCTCGCGGCCTCTTGCGAGCTCTTCGTGCCGCTCGATGTCGGCGGGATGACTCTCTTCTCCGCAATAGACTCAAGTGACACCTGCAATGGCCTGGGCCTCGAGAACACGACGGCCCTCCCGAAAAGGCCCTTGAAAGAGCTGTTCTTTCCGCAAGAGGAGGTCCTCTTCGCGTTCGACGCGGGCGGCGGAATCGAGACGACAGAGGACACAAGCGCGCAACCCGGGGGTGGCGTGTCCCCATCGGGCGTCGTCAGGGTTGCTTTGGGCGTGAGGCCGTGTGATGCACGGAGCCTGACCATCCTCGACCTAGTGTTTGACGCAGCTGACTACAAGGATCCGTACTACGTCAGCCGCCGCCGGCGGACGGCGTTAGTGACGTTCGCATGCTCCGAGCCTGGCATGGCATGTTTTTGCACTTCCGTGGGGGGAGGCCCGTTCGACGAGACTGGCTCGGACGTCGTTTGCGCGGACGGAGGCGAGGAGTACGTGATGTGGCCGCTATCAGCGGCGGGCGAGGGTCTCCTCGAGGGATTCGCGGCGTTGCGCGAGGCGGGCGAAGAGGAACTGGAAGCCGTGCGTAAAGCGCGAGCGGCGGCGGAAGCTCGACTCGCCGGCAACAGCGTGCCCGTTGAAAAAGCTGTGTCTAAGCTCGGAGGCGCGTTCGACCGCCCGGAGTGGGACGACGTGCACCGGAAGTGTCTGGGCTGTGCGGCGTGCACCTACCTTTGCCCGACTTGCCACTGCTTCGACATAGGCGACGAGGCCACGAGAACGGGCGGGGAAAGGGTGCGCAACTGGGATTCGTGCATGTTCCCCCTCTTCACGCTGCACGCCTCCGGCCACAACCCTCGGCCGTCCCGCAAGGAGAGGTTCAGGCAGAGAATCATGCACAAGTTCAATTACTTTGTAGAGAACCATGGGACGGCGGCGTGCGTGGGGTGTGGTCGTTGCGTCGAGAACTGCCCGGTCAATTTGGACGTGCGCAAGGTCCTGGAGGTCTTCGCCGCGTTGTGAGAACGCGCTGCGGGGACGAACTCGATTTCGCCAAGGCGCGCCGCCCAGCCGGACGCGCCGGACGCCCGCGCGTTTGATGGTCGGGTGGGCGGACACGGGGGGGGGGGGGGGGGGGGGG